>JAIXSA010000130.1 GCA_027484915.1 Paracoccaceae bacterium
GGCGGGAACTCCGGCGGCGGAAAGCGCCTGGGGCGCGGTTCAAGGGTCATGCGGGTCTCCCGGCAAACAGGGCTTGGTTAAGCCATACTGAACGCCCGTGCCTAAGTCCTTGATCTTCCTCAACCCGAAAAGCTGCCCACGCGTGGACACCTCAAGGGCGCAGCACCGGAAACCAATCCTCGCGCAAGCGCTGCCCGGCCACCATCCCATGGCCCGGAAACGGCGGCGAGGTCGGGCCCGGCCGCTCCACGTACCGCGCATCCTCCCCCACCAGCCGCAGCGAAAACGCCCGCCGCCGGTTCTGCGTAGTGTTCCCCCGGGTCCCGTGCAGGGTGCGGAAATTGAACGCCACCGCGTCGCCGGGTTCCATCTCCCACTCCAGGATTTCCATCCCCTCCGCCTCGGGGTCCGGCACCGGCATGTAGTCGTCCTCGCCGGGATAGAAGTTCGTCTCCGACATCCACCGCGTCGGCAGCACGTCCCTCGGCCAGAGATGCGACCCCGCCACACAGCGCAGCGCAGCCTCCTTCACCGGGTCCAGGGGGGACCAGAACGACACCGTCTGACGCCCCTCGACAAAGTAGTAGGGCCCGTCCGTATGCCAGGGCGTCGGCTTCGTGGTGCCGGGTTCCTTCACCAGCACGTGGTCGTGGAACATCTGGACCCGCTCCGACCGCATCAGCTGCGCCGCGACTTCCGCCACCCCCGACTGCCGGATCACCGCGCCGAACTCAGGCACCTTCGTCCAGTTGCAGTAGTCGTCGAAGAAATACCCAGGCTCGCCCGGCTTCAGCGTCGCCATCTGGTTCGTCGGCGCCGCCATGTTCCGCGCCACGCCCGCCCGCAGCATCTCTACCCAGTCGGCCCAGAGCCCCTTGACCAGCACAACCCCGTCGCGCTGGTAGGCTTCGACCATCTCCTCTGTCACCGTGACCATGCGGCTCCTCCCCGTTTCGGCGCCACCCTGCCCCGGCGCACCGGTCAGGGCAAGACCAGGCAGGTCGCGCCAAGACGCCGCATCTCGGCCCCCGTACCCAGCTTGAACCGGGCGAGGCCCGGCGCGGTTTCGGTATCCACCGACCCCAGGTCCAACCACCGCACCCCCTCGGTCCGCAAGTCATCGGCAGCCCGTACCAGCATCACGCCATGCACCCCCAGCGCCTTCGCCGCCTCCGAGGCCCAGCCCAGGTGATAGCTCGCCGTCGACCCATGCACGACAAAGGCCATGCCCGCCCCGAAAGACCCCGCCGTGCGCCACTCCCACAGCCGAAGCGCTGCCGTCGGCAGGGCACGGCTGAACCCCTGCGGCATCGACCGGTAGCCCCGCGCCTGCCGCTGCATCCCTTCCGCCGCCATCAGTGCCTCCAGCGTCGCGCGCCCGCCACGCCTGACGCAGATCCCCCTCCGCTCGGCCGCGACCAGCCGGTTGCGCCACGTGCCGGTCAGACCCGGCCGCAGGTCAGGCCCAAGTTCCCAGACCGCGTGGTGCATCGGCGTGACCAGCGGCACGAGCCCGAAGCCCGCAACCTCCGCCTCCGGCGTCACCACCGTCACCCCAGGCCAACGCGCCAGACGCCGCAGTCCAGCCCGGTCAAGCCCGGCCACGCGCGAGATCAGGCGGAGCCGTCCCCGTTCGACTGCCAGCACGCCCTCCAGCCAGCGCACCCGCCCGCCACAGCCCGTGATTGCCGCCGCATAGGCAGCGCTTTGCTGGAACGGCACGAAGCCCGCAGTTTCGCCGAAGTCGAACATGAGTCGCATTAACGACGCCGAAACCTTTCCATGCCCTTAATCACCGCATGAAACGCGTGTCGCTTCGCAAGACTCCCGCTCCCAGCCCCCGGCTCACTCTCTGGGTGCCGACAACCGTCGCCCTCGCCCTCTCGCTTCTCTGGCTTGCGCTCCTCGGGCTGATCCTGCCTTGACCCAACGTAAAGCTTTGACGCACCCCGGCGTCGCCGCTATGGTCCACCGGTCCAAGCCGTATTGAGTAGCCGCCCCGCGATGAACCTCAAGGAACTCGCCCAGAAGCTCGGCCTCTCGCCGACGACGGTCTCGCGCGCGCTGAATGGCTACCCTGAGGTGAACGAGGCCACCCGTACCCGGGTCATGGCTGCGGCCAAGGAACACAACTACCACCCGAACGCCCGCGCCATCCGGCTGGCCACCGGGCGCGCGATGGCCGTGGGCCACGTCATCCCCATCGCCACCCGGCACGAGATCGTGAACCCGGTCTTCGCCGATTTCATCGCCGGTGCGGGCGAAACCTACAGCCGCAACGATTACGACATGCTGCTTTCCGTGGTCCCAGACGAGGACGAGGAGCAGACCTACCGCACGATGCGGGTGAAGGGGAATGTCGACGGCGTCATCGTCCACTCCCCGCGCGAGAACGACCCCCGCATCCCGCTTTTGAACGAGATCGGGTTGCCCTTCGTGGTTCACGGCCGCGCGACCGGTACCACGGCCCCTTATTCCTGGCTGGACGTGAACAACCGTCGAGCCTTCCTGCGGGCGACGGATTATCTCCTCGACCTTGGCCACCGCCGCATCGCGCTGGTCAACGGCCTGGAATTCATGGACTTCGCCATCCGCCGCCGCCGCGGCTATGTCGAGGCACTGGAGGCCCGGGGCGTCAAACCTGACGCGGCGCTGATGTCCTCGGACGAGATGAGCGAGGTCGCAGGCTTCCGCGACGCCCAACGGATGCTGACCCTCCCGGACCCGCCCACCGCCTTTCTTGCCGCCTCGATGATCTCGGGCATGGGCGTGCGCCGCGCCGTCGAAGCCGCCGGCCTTGTCCTTGGCCGGGACGTCTCGTTGATCGTTTTCGACGACGACCTCAGCTACATGAAGAACGGCGAGGACATCCCGATCTTCACCGCGATGCGCTCCTCGGTGCGCGAGGCTGGCAAGCTTGTGGCCGAGCTTCTGCTTGACCGTATCGCCAATCCCGACCAGCCCCCGGCCGAGCAGTTGCTTGAGGCCGAGCTTGTGGAAGGCTCCTCCACCGGTCCAGCGCCCCGTCGCTGATCCGAAGCGCTTTCAAACCACTGGCGCGGCCCGGCGTTTCCCCGTATCACCGACCTGCCTCATGACTGACGGACCGGCCCCATGACCCTTGCGATCCTTGCCGACATCGGCGGCACCAACACCCGCGTCGCCCTGGCCGAGGGCACCTCGGTAAAGCTCGACTCGATCCGCCGCTTCCCCAATGCCGACTACCAGGCGCGTGGTCAGGACATCGCCCACGTGCTGCGCGACTACCTCGACCAGACCGGGGCCAAGGTCTCGGGCGTCTGCGTCGCCGCGGCCGGTCCGGTGCAGGACGGCGTGGCCGAGATGACCAATCTTTCCTGGGTGATCGACGGGGCCAAGCTCACGGATGCTACCGGCGCGACCCGGGTGGCCATCCTGAACGACCTTCAGGCCCAGGGTCAGGCGCTTGGCCACATCGCTCCCGAAAATCTGCGCCGGGTGATCGACGGGCCAGTGACGCAAGGCTCGATGCTGGTCGTCGGCCTTGGTACCGGCGTCAACGCCGCCCCGGTCCATCCCGGCCCGAAAGGCCGCGTGGTGCCGCCCTCGGAATGCGGCCACGTGAACATGCCCGTCCGGACCGAAGAAGATTTCCAACTGATCCGCTTCATCGAGCAGAAGCTGAAATCCGAAGGCGACGTGCCCCATGCCGGGGTCGAGGAAGTGCTTGCCGGCCGCGGCCTTGCCAATCTTCACGCCTTTGCCGCCTATGCTGCCGGACACCCGTCCAGCCTCACTTCTGCCGAGGTCCTGGCGGCCCTCGACGCTGGCGACGCCACCGCCGCCCATGCAGCGCGGCTTTACGTCCACATCCTGGGTCAGATGCTGGCCGACCTGGCGCTGATCCACCTGCCCTATGGCGGCATCTACCTGATCGGTGGCATGTCGCGCGCCATGACTCCGCATTTCGCCCGTTTCGGGCTGCAGTCCTCATTCCGTGAGGCGCGTCGGGTCGACCTGCTGCAGAAGGACTTCTCGGTTACCGTGGTCGAGGATGACTATGCCGCACTCACCGGATGCGCTGTCTACCTGGACGCGGCTGGCTGATAGTCAAGCCTTTGCAAGAGCTTGTCGGTCTTTCTTGATACGACGGATCGTCGTTCAGCCAAGTCCCAGCCGCTCGCGGATGAACTGCAGCGCAACGCCCAACCCGTCGGGGGCGATCCCGTGGCCGGTGCCGCGCATGATGTGACCGTAGGTCGGAAATCCCGCCGCCGTCAGCGCATCCCCCGCCTTCGCCATGTCCGAAAAAGGCACCACCGGGTCCTGGTCGCCGTGGATCAGCAGGACCGGGGGTTTGACCTTCGCTTCCGACGCCAGCGCCTCGGGCCGCAGCAGCCGCCCCGAAATCGCGACGATTCCCGCCACTTCCGCGTCGCGCCTCGGGGCGACATGCATCGCCATCATCGCCCCTTGGCTGAAGCCCACCAGCACAAGCCGGTCCGGTGTCAGCCCCTCATCGGCTAGCGCCCGGTCAAGGAACCCGTTCAGGTCCGTTTCCGCTGCATCCAGCCCTGCCTCTGCCGCCGCCTGGGTCGATCCGTCCAGCCAGGGGATCGGGAACCACTGATAGCCGAACCCGCCACCCGCACAGCGGTCCGGCGCGTCCGGGGCAAGGTAGGCGACGCCCGGCAGATGTTGCGCCATCGGGTCAGCAAGGCCCAGTAGATCATTGCCATCCGCGCCGTAACCGTGGAGGAATACGACCAGACCCTTAGCCTGGCCCCTTGCCACTCCCGCCCGACCAAACCGCAACTCCCGCATCACTGTACCCCTTCCCGATCCTTCGCCACGCGGTAGTAGGCCCAAAGGATGCGTGCCGCAACCGACCGCCAGGGCGACCAGTCTTCTGCCATCGCCCGCAGCACCTTGTCCGAGGGCCGCGCGTTAAGGCCGAACAGCATCCGCGCCGCCTCTTGCAGGGCCAGATCACCCGGCGCAAAGACATCCGCCCGCCCCAGCGCGAACATCGCGTAGATCTCGGCGGTCCAGACCCCGATGCCCGGCACCGCGACCAGCGTCCGCACGACCTCGGCATCAGGAACGTCCCGCAACGCCCTGAAATCAATGCCCGCCTGCGCCAGCGCCCGACCATAGCGCGCCTTCTGCCGGGACAGCCCCGCCGCCCGCAGGGCCTCGTCCGACGCCGCCGCCATCGCCACCGCCTCGGTCAGCCCCAGGCTTTCCAGCCGTCCCCAGATCGCCCGCGCCGACGCGACGGAAACCTGCTGCCCGACGATTGCCCGCAGCAGTGCGGCAAACCCGTCCTCCTCCCGCCGCAGCGGCAGGTCCCCGCACAAGGGCAGCGCCCGCGCGAAGGCCGGCTCTTTCTCTGCAAGCCAGGCGCAGCCTTCCGCCACGCACTCCAACGAATGAATGATCCGTCCCACCATGCTTCATCTTTGCCCAAATATCCCCGCCTTAGGCAACCAACCTTTCCGCTTGCCCCTCCCGATGGGCAGTTCTACCGATACGTATGCCCAACGACTCCTCCGCCCGCCGCAACGTCCTTGTCCTCGTCGCCGCACAGGCCGTCCTCGGCGCGCAGCTGCCGATGATCTTCACCATCGCGGGCCTTGCCGGGTCGTCCCTTGCGCCGAACAAGTGCTGGGCCACCCTGCCTATCACGATGATGGTCATCGGCTCGATGCTGACGGCGACCCCGCTGTCGATGCTGATGCAGCGCTTCGGTCGCCGCGCGGGCTTCTTCTTCGGAGCAAGCGGGGGAGCAGCCGGAGCAGCCATCGGGGCCTACGGGCTGTCCACCAGCAGCTTTGCGATCTTCTGTCTCGGCGCGCTGATTTCCGGCATCTACATGTCCGCCAACGGCTTCTACCGCTTTGCCGCTGTCGACACGGCCTCGGAAGCCTTCCGGCCCAAGGCGATCTCCTGGGTCATGGCCGGCGGCCTTCTCTCTGCTGTCGTCGGACCGCAACTGGTGAAGGTCACCGCGGACGAGATGGCCGTGCCCTTCCTCGGCTCCTACCTCGCCGTGATCGTGCTGAACCTCGTGGGCTCGCTCCTCTTCCTCGCCCTCGACATCCCGAGGCCGAAACCCCCGGTTGAGGGCAGCCCCCTCGGCCGCAGCCGGGCTGAACTGATCCGCAACCCGACCATCCTGGTCGCGATGATCTGCGCCACCGTCTCCTACGCGCTGATGAACCTGGTGATGACCTCCTCGCCGCTGGCCGTCGTCGGCTGCGGCTTCGACAAGGGCAACGCCGCCGACATCGTCACCGCTCACGTCCTTGCGATGTATGCGCCCTCGTTCTTCACCGGCCACTTGATCGCCCGCTTCGGGGTCGAGAAGGTCATCGCGACCGGGTTGGCCATTCTGGCCTCTGCCGGGGCCGTCGCGATGGCCGGGTTCGAACTTGAGAATTTCTTCGGCGCGCTTATCTTGCTCGGCCTTGGCTGGAACTTCGGTTTCATCGGCGCGACGACCATGCTGACCTCCGCCCAACGCCCCGAGGAACGGGGCCGCCTGCAGGGTCTGAACGACCTCGTGGTCTTCGGTGGGGTGACGATGGCCAGCTTCTCTTCGGGTGGGCTGATGAACTGCGCGGGTGGCTCGGTCCACGCCGGCTGGCAGATGGTCAACCTGGCAATGCTGCCCTTCCTGATCCTCGCAGGGGGTGCGCTGATCTGGCTCTGGCTGCGTCCCGAGGCGCGGCGGGTCTGATCCTTGCGCCTGTTCTCTGCGGAAACCGGTCCGGAGTCCGCAGAACTCCGTTCCCCGGACTACCAGCGTCCCGTCAGGGCCTGCCGCAGTAGCCCCCAGCGCTTCCGCGCCTCGGACAGTTCGGGTAAAGACCGCCCCGCAACCACCTGACGCAAAAGACTTTCCGCCTGCCATCCGGCCAACAGCGCGGGAGAAATTTCCTTCGGCACCGCCCTGCGCGCCTTCCGCGCCTCGACCAATTTCTCCAGTCCGCGCTTGGCAAGTTCCGCCACGCCAAAGCCATCCGGCAGCGGTTGTCGTCCCCGCGCAGCCAGCTCAGGCACTGCGCGTATATACATCGCTGCTGCCGTGGCCCAGCCATAGGCCCGCACCGGCGCTTCGGCCGCATCCGGCGCGCCAAGCGCCCGCGCCGCCAGCCACATGAGCCCGGCACCGGTGTCTTCCAGATAGGCGTCCAGCCCCTCCGCCCCCTCGTGCGGCTCGCGGTGGATATCCCAGCGGCGCGCTGCGATCAGGCTGTCCAACACCTCGACCGGCAGCCCGAAGTCGCGGATCACTTCATGCAACGGTCCCGCCACCTCATGCGCCCGTGCCGCACCCGAGGCCGCATTCTCCACCACATCGCGCCACCACTGCAGCCGCATCTCTGCGATCAGCGGCTCCTGAGTAACCCAGGGGGCCCGCGCGACCTCAAGATTGAAGGCGTAAAGCGGAAAAAGCTGCGCCCGCGCCTCGACGGGGGCCGCCATCACCGCGCGGAACCGGTCCGGGTCGCCCCGTTCCACCAGCGCCGCACAGGCGGCAACGCTCACTTCGGCACTCCGAAATCGCGGATCAGCTTCCACTGGATTGCATCCAGCAGCGCTTCGAACGAGGCGTCCACGATGTTCGCGCTGACCCCCACCGTCGACCAGCGCCGCCCCTGCCCGTCCTCGCTGTCGATGATGACCCGCGTCACCGCTTCCGTGCCGCCGTTGGTGATCCGGACCTTGAAGTCCACCAGCTTCATGTCGTCGATGCAGGCTTGGTACGGCCCCAGGTCCTTGCCCAGGGCCTTGGCCAGCGCGTTCACCGGCCCCCGGTCCGACCCGGCCTCGTCCATGCTGTCGGACACCGACATCATCTTCTGCTCGCCGATCTTCACCACCACCACAGCCTCAGAGAGCGAGATCATGCGGTCATACTTGTTCTTCCGGCGCTCCACCGTCACCCGGTAGCGCTTGACCTCGAAGAACTCCGGGCACAGCCCCAGCTCGCGCCGCGCGACCAGCTCGAAGCTTGCCTGCGCGCCGTCGTAGGCATAGCCTTGGTCCTCGCGGTCCTTCACGACCTCGATGATCCGGCCCAGGCGCGGGTCCTTCGGGTCGATGGCGATCCCCGCCGCCTCGAGCCGCGCCCGCAGGTTCGACTGGCCGGCCTGGTTCGACATCGGGATGACCCGTTCGTTCCCGACCAGCGCGGGATCGATGTGTTCGTAGGTCGTGGGGTCCTTCAGGATCGCGCTGGCGTGCAGCCCGGCCTTGTGGGCGAAGGCCGAGGCGCCCACGTAAGGCGACGACCGCAGCGGGACGCGGTTCAGGATGTCGTCCAGCATGCGCGAGGTCTTCAGGAGGCCCTGCAGGGCCGCCTCCGTCACCCCGGTGTCCAGACGGCTGGCGTAGGGCTCCTTCAGCAGCAGCGTCGGGATCAGCGTCGTGAGGTTCGCGTTCCCACAGCGCTCGCCAAGGCCGTTCAGCGTCCCCTGGATCTGCCGCGCCCCGGCCTCCACCGCGGCCAGCGAGTTCGCCACCGCGTTGCCGGTGTCGTCGTGGCAATGGATGCCCAGCCTGTCCCCCGGGATCCCCGCCGCGATCACCTCGGCCGTGATGCGGCCGACTTCGGCGGGCAGCGTGCCACCGTTGGTATCGCACAGGACGATCCAGCGCGCGCCCGCGTCAAGCGCGGCCTGCAGGCACGAGCGGGCATAGCCGGGATTCGCGCGGTAGCCGTCGAAGAAGTGTTCCGCGTCGAACAGGGCCTCGCGGCCCTTGGCGACAAGATGGCGGATCGAGCTTGCGATGGCCTCGCGGTTTTCGTCGAGGGTCACGCCAAGGGCCGTCGTCACGTGGAAGTCATGGGTCTTGCCGACGAGGCAGACCGCCGGGGTGCCCGCATTCAGGACGGCGGCGAGGACGTCGTCGTTTTCGGCCGACCTTCCCACGCGGCGGGTCATGCCAAAGGCGGTGAGGGTCGCGCGGGTCGCCGGAGGGGCCGCGAAAAAGTCGGAGTCCGTCGGGTTCGCACCGGGCCACCCGCCCTCGATGTAGTCGATCCCGAGGGCGTCGAGGGCCCGGGCGATCTGGACCTTCTCGCCTGTCGAGAACTGGACGCCCTGGGTCTGCTGGCCGTCCCGCAGGGTGGTGTCGAAGAGGAAGAGACGCTCACGGGTCATGGGCGTGTCCACGCGTGGGCAGATTCTGGGGTTTTGGATTTCAATGGGTTACAAGTGGACGTTAATGTGGCGTTCACCACGGTTGCGGCGGAGGCACAAAATCCTTCGAAGGATTTTGGCAAATTCCTTCGAAGCAATTTGGCGCGGGCGGTCACAGGAGCGCCTCCAGTTTGGCGGGGTCGAAGTCGGGGCCGGGCACAAGCTCCACCCCTGCCTTGGACATCCGGACCTCGACGCCCGCCGCGATAAGGGCGGACTTGAGCGCATCGACGGCAGAGAAGTCTTTGGACGCCATGGCGGCGGTCCGGAGTTTGCTGAGCCGGTCTTCAATACTGTTGAGAGAAAGGGTTGCACGTCCGAACGTGTTTGGATTGTGATGCAACGTGGCTTGGAGAGACTGGGTATAAGGCCACCTGACTTCCTCCGTCAAAAGTCCAAGCAGGTGTGCGGATGCCTTAAGGGACGGGAAGTCTCCTTCCTTGTACAATTTCCGAAGTTCCGTGAGTGCGCCATGCGTATTCAAATCATCGGATAGTGCTGCAACGACAGCTGTCGACTCTTCTCCTGCACTGACCTTGTCTGTAGCCGTCCACCATTTGCTGAGTTCGGCGCTCGCTTCGCGCGCAGCCTCGGCCGTCCAGTCCATCGGCTTTCGATAGTGGGTCTTCAGGAGCGCGAACCGGATCACCTCTCCCGGATACTTGACCCCGCCCGGCGTATTCCCATCCAGCAAATCCCGCACCGTGAAGAAGTTGCCCAAGCTCTTGGACATCTTCTTGCCCTCGACCTGCAGCATCTCGTTGTGCAGCCAATACTGCGCGAAACGCCCGTGCGGGTGGGCGCAGGCGGATTGGGCGATCTCGTTCTCATGATGCGGGAACTGCAGGTCCAGCCCGCCGCCGTGGATGTCGAGCGACTCCCCCAAAAGCTCATGCGCCATCGCCGAGCATTCGATGTGCCAGCCCGGACGACCCTTGCCCCAAGGGGACCCACAGCCCGGCTCCTCGCCCGAGGACGGCTTCCAGAGGACGAAATCCATCGGGTCTTCCTTGAACGGCGCCACTTCGACACGCGCCCCGGCGATCATGTCATCCACCGACCGGCCCGACAGTTTGCCGTAGTCCTTGTAGGAGCGCACCCGGAACAGCACATGACCCTCGGCGGCATAGGCGTGACCCGAGGCGATCAGCCCCTGGGTCATCGCGATCATCTGCCCGATGAAGTCCGTCGCGCGAGGCTCATGGTTCGGCCGCAGTGCCCCCAGCGCGTCCATGTCGGCGTGATACCAGGCGATCGTTTCTTCGGTCCGCTCGTGGATCAGCTCCTCCAAAGTCCCCGGCGACCCGGCCTTCTGCCGCCGCAGCGCCTCGGCGTTGATCTTGTCGTCGACGTCGGTGAAGTTGCGGACATAGGTCACATGCCCCTCGCCATAGACGTGGCGAAGCAGGCGGTACAAAGTGTCGAACACCACCACGGGCCGGGCGTTGCCCAGATGCGCGCGGTCATAGACAGTGGGTCCGCAGACATACATCCGCACATGCGACAGGTCGATCGGCCGGAATTCCTCTTTCCGGCGCGTCTTCGAATTGGTCAGGCGGATCGTCACCATGTCAGTCCCCAAGGCACGCGGCATCCCGCGCGGGTGGCTGTTCAATCCGAAGGGAATGACGAAGCGCCCGCGCGACCGAAGTCAGCGGGTAATGCAGCAGATGCGGATGTTGCGCAATGTCGTCATGGGTGGGAGACATACATCACACCCCGCCGCACCGCCAAGGAAATTCCGCCATGCAGGACCGCGCTGTCGTCATCGCCATCTGCGCCGGCTTTCCGGGGGCCGAGGTCAGCCAGCCCTTCGGCCCCGACCACGACTGCTGGAAGGTCGGCGGCAAGATCTTCGCGATCATCGGGCACACTGGCGACGGCGTGTCCGTCAAGACCGACCACGTCGACACTGCCCGCCTGCTGATCGAGGCGGGGCGGGCCGCCCGCGCACCCTATCTGCATGCTTCCTGGGCGCGGATACCGTTCGGCCGGGTGTCGGATGGCGAACTGAACGAACGCATCGCCACGTCCTACGCGCTGATCCGGGCGGGCCTGCCCAGAAAGGCGCAGGCCGCGCTCGGCTAAGCGTCAGTTGCCCTGCCGGCTGAACGTGCCGCGCACGTCCGGGCCAAGGCCCAGCCATCCCGCCACGGTCTTGGCGACATGGGCCGTGATCATCGACTTCTGGCTTTGCCCTTTCCGGCGCGCCTCCCGCATCGCCTTTCCGGACAACGCTGGCAGTTCAGCCCGGATCGGCGTCGGCGGCACCAGAACCTCACCGGTCTGGGCGTCAACCACCGTGGCGGTGAACTTGATGTTGTGGACACCGGCATTCTCGAACCGCTGCTCAGCCTCGAACGTAAGCGCATGGAAGCGGGTCACGGTAACCGCGATGATCACCGGACGCGCACCCGCCAGCCCTTCCGCCCCGCGCCGCACCGCCGCCTCGATGATCTTGCCGACCTGGTCGTAGCGGTCGCCCAGCGGATCTTCACGCCAGACGATGTCGGCCGTGGGCAGGTAGGTCTTCTCCTCGGATACCTTGAGGGTGCGGGGGACGGTGACCTGGACCCCGGCCAGACGCCAGTTTGCGGCAAGCACGGGCGGGACCTGGGTGTATTCGGTCTTGAAGCTGCTGCCCGGCCCGACGCAGGCGGCAAGCAGCAGGCTGGACATACCAAGAAGGGCGGCGCGGCGGGACAGGGACATGGAACCTCATGCGACAAGCGGAAATACATTGTGCGGCGGACCTTAACCAATCGTGATGGCCGGAAAAAGGAGCTTGCGTGTCGGCATGGGGGTGGAAGCTTGCCGATTTTCCGGCGACGTGGTGTCTGGAAGCCGGACCAAGGGGGGCGTCATGGATCACGAAGGCTTGCGGCACTGGTCGAAGCGGGCCGCCGATTGGGCGGCGGATTATCATGCAGGCCTGCGCGACCGGCCCGTTCGCGCACCCCTCGTGCCGGGTGCCGTGGCCCGTCAGGTTCCGGGGACCCCGCCCGAGATGGCCGAACCGATGGAAGCGATCTGGTCGGACTTCGAGGCGATCGTGCCCGGCGGCATGACCCATTGGCAGCACCCGCGCTTCTTCGCCTATTTCCCGGCCAACGCCGCCCCGGCCTCGATGCTGGCCGAACAGCTGGTCAACGCGATGGCCTGCAACGCGTTGATCTGGCAGACGTCTCCGGCCGCGACCGAGATCGAGCAGGTGATGGTCGACTGGCTGCGCCAGGCCGTAGGGCTGCCTGACGGCTTCGTTGGCACGATCCACGATTCGGCGACCAATGCCACGCTGTCGGCGGTGCTGACCATGCGCGAGAAGGCGCTGGGGTGGCGCGGGCTGGACGAGGGCCTGTCCGGCGGGCCGATCCTGCGGTTCTATGCCAGCGCCGAGACGCATTCCTCGGTCGACAAGGCGATCCGGGTGGCAGGGATCGGGCAGCGGAACCTGGTGAAGGTGGCCACGGATGCCGACCGGGCGATGACCGGGGCGGCGCTGCGGGCGGCGATTGCGGCCGACCGGGCGGCAGGACTGATGCCTGCCGGGGTGATCCTTTGCGCCGGGGGCACAAGCGTCGGCGCCTTCGACCGGATCGGCGAGTGCATCGCGGTGGCGCAGGCCGAGGGGCTGCCGACCCATGTCGACGCCGCCTGGGCGGGCTCCGCGATGATCTGCCCCGAGTTCCGCGCGCTTTGGGCCGGGATCGAAGGGGCCGATTCGGTGGTCTTCAACCCGCACAAATGGCTGGGGGCGCAGTTTGACTGCTCGGTCCAGCTTTTGCGCGACCCCGGCGCGCAGGTCCGGACGCTTGGCCTGCGCCCGACCTACCTGGAAACGGCGGGGCGTGAGGAGATCGTCAATTTCAACGAATGGACCGTGCCGCTTGGTCGCCGGTTCCGCGCGCTGAAGCTTTGGTTCGTCCTGCGGGCCTATGGGCTGGACGGCCTGCGGACCCGGATCCGCAACCATGTCGCCTGGGCTGAACTGGCCCGCGTCGAGCTGGCCGCCCTGCCCCGCGTGCAGATCGTGACCGAACCGCGGTTGTCGCTGTTCTCCTTTGCGCTCGACACCGATGCCGCGACCGAGTCGCTTTTGCAGCGGATCAACGATGATGGCCGGATCTACCTGACCCAAACCCGCGTCGACGGGCGTTTTGCGATCCGGGTGCAGGTCGGATCGTTTGACTGTTCCAAGGAAGATGTCATGCTCATCCCAAAGACAGTTCAAGAAATGCTTGCATCATGTTCATTCGGACCCTTGCCGTCGCGCTGACGCTGGCAGCGCCTGTTTTCTCGCAAAGCCTTCCCCAGCCGCTAAGCGACACCGTGTCGGACTTCGCCGACGTCCTTGACGCAACCGAAGAGGGGCGCATTTCGCGCCTCTTGGTCGAAACGCGCGACGCGACGGGCGTGCACATGGTCGTCGTGACCATGCCCGGCATCGCCACGCAGGGCGGCGCGGGCCAGCGGATCGAGGATTACGGCAAGGCCCTCTTCAATGCCTGGGGCATCGGTGCCGCAGACCGCAACGACGGGATCATGCTGCTTCTCGACACCGAAGGCCGCGAGGCCCGCATCGCGCTTGGCGCGGGCTATGACCCGGTCTACGACGGGCGCGCGGCGCGGGTCCTGTCGACCGCTGTCCTCCCCTCCCTCCGCGACGGCAACTTCGCCGCCGGGATCGAGGCCGGGATCGCCTCGGCGCGTGAACGTCTGATCACGCCCTTCCTTGCCGGGACCCCGGTTTCGGTCAGCGACGGGTTCGAAACACCCGGCGACGGCACGGGACTGGGCAACATCCTCCTGGGCGTCGGGGCCGTCGGCGGCCTAGCCGGCTTTGGCTTCTGGCGCAGCCGCCGCAACCGGCGAACCTGCCCGAACTGCGGCAGCCTGACCCTCGACCGCTCGACCGAGGTCATCCAGCCCCCGACCCGCAGTGAAAGCGGGCTTGGCATGCAGCACCTGACCTGTTCGTCCTGCGGGTTCAACGACCACAAATCCTATTCCATCGGCTACAGCATGCGTGCGGGCCGCCAGAACCGGTCGTCCTTCAGCTCCAGCGGCAGCCGCTCCTCGGGGGGAAGCCGCGGCTTTGGCGGTGGCCGGTCATCGGGCGGCGGGGCCAGCGGCAAATGGTAAGCCTGCCTGCGCTGTGCTCCCGGCGGCGCGTTCGAGGGCTACGGCACTTGCGTGAACGAGGGGGCTGACACCCTCTTTTGCGGACTGGAGGGGGATGCGGGCGGCTTCGAAAATGACGCGGGCTTCGTCACCTCGGAACGCGAACAGGGCGACGACCGCAGCTTTCTGCTGCAGCCATCGCCCTGCCGATAAGGCGCGGCGCGAAGGTCCTCCGCGCCGCGTTGGTCAGCGTTAGAACTGCAGCGCGACCTTGGCCTTGACGGTCGTCGCGTCGATATCGTTGGTGGTGCCATCGAAATCGTCGAAGTTGTGCTCAAGCACTTCGCCACCCACCGTCCAGCGGTCGTTGACGGCATAGTCGAAGCCCAGACCGTAGACGAGGCCGGTATCGCTGAGATCGGCACCGCCGACGCTGGCATTGGCCTGAGCCACACCCAGCGCACCGTAGACCAGGCTGTTGCCGATTTCGCGGCCAGCGGTCAGTTTCAGCGCCGCGACACTGTCAAGCTCGTCACCGACCGTGTCGCCGAGGTCGATCGAGGTCTTGTCCCAGCTCAGTTCCGTACCGGCGACCCAGTTGCCCATGTCCCAGCGGTAACCGGCGTGAACGCCGCCAAGCCAGCCGTAGCCATCGAGGCCCGCGCCGTTGGAATCGACATCGCCATAGCCCAGCTGCGCACCGGCATAAGCGCCCGACCAGTCAAGACCGGGTGCGGCATAGACTTCGGCGACCGGAGCGATCATCGGCTCTTCGGCAACGGCGACGGGACCACCGGCGAAAGCCGGGGCGGTCAGTGCAATGGTAGCAAAGAATGCTGCGATAGTTTTCATTTCTGTCTCCTTGTTCTGGCCGACCTCAACCGATGGGGCATCGGAACGGTTCCGGTCGGCTCGGAAAAGGGAATGAGGATGTTGCTGCAAAAGCACAATGGCCGCTCACGGCAGGTTGAAGGGCCGTGTCTGAACCCGGCGGCGATGCGCCGAGGAACCTTGCCGCTATGGGCGAGCCTTCGCCGGTTCCCGCGCGTCAGGCACGCTCGGCAAGGTCCAGCCACTCCGATTCCGCAGCGTCCAGCGCGGTCTGACGTTCCGCCAGCGCGTCGGTCGCCTTGCGGAACTTCACCGGCTCGCGTGTGAAAAGCTCGGGGTCGGCCAAAAGCGTCGCCAGTTTTGCGATCTCGGCTTCCAGCTTGGCGATCACGCCCGGCAGGTCGTCAAGCCGCTTGCGTTCAGTGAACGACAACCCGTCCGGACGCGCCGCCTCATTTCTGGCCGCACGGGCCTGGGCTGGCTTCGAGGTGGATTTCTCTGGTTCTGCAAAAGGTTGCCGCCGCTGGTTCACGTAATCCGACCATCCGCCAGGGTAAACCGTCGCGCGCCCCTCACCCTCCATCGCCACAGTGGCAGTGGCGATCCGGTCGATGAAATCGCGGTCGTGGCTGACCAGCAGCACGGTCCCGTCATATTCGCCCAGGATGTCCTGCAGCAGGTCCAGCGTCTCGACATCAAGGTCGTTGGTCGGTTCGTCCAGGATCAGCAGGTTCGACGGCTGTGCCATCAGCTTGGCCAGCAACAGGCGGGCCCGTTCGCCACCCGACAAGCTGCGGACCGGGGCGCGGGCCTGAGCCTCGGCGAACAGGAAGTCCTTGAGATAGGCCACGACATGCTTGGGCGTGCCCCTGACCATCACCTGGTCTGACGAGCCCGACACCCGCATCAGCGGATCGACCGTCAGGTTGTCCCAAAGGCTTGCATCCAGGTCCAGCCGGGTGCGGGTCTGGTCGAAGATCGCGATCTCCAGGTTGGTACCCAGGGCGACCTTGCCCGCATCCGGTTGAACTTCACCCGTCAACATCTTGAGAAGCGTTGTCTTTCCCACACCGTTCGGTCCGACGAAGGCCACCCGGTCGCCCCGCAGGACCCGGATCGAGAAATCCTTGACGATCAGCTTGTCGCCATAGGTCTTTGTCAGCCCCTCGGCCTCAATGACCTTCTTGCCCGATGTCGGTCCGGACTCCAGCGCAAAGGCAGCCGTCCCCTGCCGCCGGATCTGCGCGCTTCGCTCGGCCCGCAAGGCCTGCAGTGCGCGCACCCGTCCCTGGTTGCGCTTGCGGCGGGCGCTGATGCCTTCGACGGCCCATTTCGCCTCGTGCTTGATCTTGCGGTCCAGCTTGTGGCGGGCTTCGTCTTCCTCGGCCCAGATCGTCTCGCGCCAGTCCTCGAACCCCTCGAACCCGGCCTCGCGCCGCCGCACCTCGCCCCGGTCGATCCAGAGCGTGGTCTTCGACAGCGCCCGCAGGAAGGCGCGGTCGTGGCTGATCAGGACAAAGGCGGTGCGGGTGGTCGAAAGCTCGGCCTCCAGCCATTCGATGGCCTGGATGTCGAGGTGGTTGGTCGGTTCGTCCAGCAGCATCAGCTCGGGCGCCTCGGCCAAGAGCTTGGCCAGCGCGGCGCGGCGGCGTTCCCCCCCGCTGGCGGTGGCGACGGGGGTGTCGGGGTTGAACTTCAGCCCCTCGGCCACCACGGCCAGGCGGTATTCCATCCCGTCGGGCAATGCCGAGGCCGCGAAATCGCCCAGCGTGGCAAAGCGAGACAGGTCCGGCTCCTGCTCCATGTAGCCCACGGTCACGCCGGGCGGCACGGTCCGCGTTCCGTGGTCGGCCTCGACCAGCCCGGCCATCACCTTCATCAGCGTGGATTTGCCCGATCCGTTGCGTCCGACCAGCGCGATGCAGTCGCCGGGCTGGACTGTCAGCGAAAGGTCGTCGAAAACCGGGTTGCCGCCGAAGGTCAGCGAGATGCCGGAAAGCTGAAGAAGGGGTGCGCGTGCCATGGCCGCGAGGTAGAGGGGGATTTGACCGGCGTCAACGTTCCGTGTCGCCACGCGTGACAGGATACCGGCAAAGGAGAGACACATGGCACCCCTCGACGGCATCCTGATCCTTGACCTGACGCATGTGCTGGCGGGTCCCTTCTGCACACAAAGCCTGCAGGACCTCGGCGCGAGGGTGATCAAGGTCGAACGGCCCGGCACTGGCGACGACACCCGGGCCTTCCCCCCCTTCCTCCAGGGCGAAAGCGCCTACTTCGCCACGCTGAACGCCGGGAAGCAGTCCATCGCCCTGGACCTGAAGGCATCGGCGGACCGCGCGATCTTCGACCGGCTGGTGGCCCGCGCCGATGTGCTGGTGGAAAACTACCGCCCCGGCGTGATGGACCGCCTGGGTTTTGGGTGGCAGACTCTGCACGCACGCCACCCGAGGCTGGTCTATGCCGCCGTCTCGGGTTTCGGCCAGACCGGGCCGGATGCGATGAAACCGGCCTACGACATGGTCGTCCAGGCGCGCGGCGGGGTGATGTCGATCACCGGCGAAAGTGGCGGCCCGCCGGTCCGCGTCGGTGCCAGCATCGGCGACATCGTCGCGGGCATGTACCTGGCGCAAGGCATCCTCGCGGCCCTCTACGAGCGTGAGCGGACCGGCGAAGGCGCCTTCATCGACGTCGCCATGCTGGACAGCCAGCTCGCGATCCAGGAACACGCGCTGGCCATCGCCTCGGCCACCGGCACTGCACCGGGACCCACGGGCGCGCGGCACCCGACCATTACGCCCTTCGCCACCTTCCGGGCCGCCGACGGCTTCGTCGTCATTGCCGCCGGGAATGACGCGATGTTTGGCAAGCTGTGCGACGTCCTTGGCCTTGGCATTGCCGCCGACCCCCGCTTTGCCACCAACGCCACGCGTTGCGAGAACCACGCGCTTCTGAAGCGCCTGATCGAGACGGTGACGCTGGGCCAGTCCGTCGCGCATTGGCTGGAGGTTCTGGACAAGGCCGGCCTGCCGACCGCTCGCGTGCAGGACATGGTCAACGTGCTGCAGGACCCCCAGCTTCGCGCCCGGAACATGGTCCTGCCGGTGACGCCCCATCCCGGAGGCCCGGCTTTCACCGCGCCGGGCAATCCGATCAAGATGTCCAACCTGCCCGATCAGACCGCCCTGCCCCCGGCCCCAAGGCTGGACCAGGACAGGGCGGCGATCCTTGCCTGGCTGGATCAGGCCTAGGCCGCAGCCGGGGCGCCTGCCCGGCGCATCGGCAGCAGGAACAGTGCTAGGAACACCAGGTTCGGCACCACGTTAAGCGCCGCCCCCGCCGCCACCGAGGCCGCGCTGTCGACGAGGAACCAGGTCAGGGCAGAGCTTCGGATGATGGCCCGCACTGTCTCGGGCGACCGTGCAAGCGGCGCACCCGCCAGTTGCCAGATCATCAGCCCCCAACCCGCCATCACCCCGCCGCCAATCCCAAGGGCAAGCCGGGTTTCGGACGCCACAAGGGTCTCGGCCCCATCCAGCGGCCAGACCAAAAGGTCGGTCAGCAGCCGCACGGGCAGGTTCAGCGCCGGTATCGCGGACAAGGCCAGCGCCAGCCCCGTCACCAGCGTCACGCCCGCAGCCAGACGCAGGCCCTTCTGTTCGGATGTCATGTCAGTCTCCTTTACGCTATCCGTCAGGCCCCCAGAAAAGCGGAACCGGGGAAGCGGACCAATTCCCTGCCAGGTAAGTGTCTTGCACCCCAGCCCGCGCTAGACTGTCCCGGACACAGGAGGGCAGCATGCAGGACTTCCCCACAGCGCTTCGACACTGGCGGCGCGCCCGGCGCCTGAGCCAGCTGGACCTAGCGTCAGAAGCCGAGGTCTCGCCCCGTCACCTTGCGTTTCTTGAAACCGGCCGCTCACGCCCATCCCGGGGAATGGTCCTGCGACTGGCCGAAGTCATGGGCCTGCCGCGCGGCGAACAGAACGGCATGCTGGCGGCGGCAGGCTTCACACCGCAGTTCCCGGTCCTGCCCTTGGGTGCCGAAGAGATGGTTCAGGTGCGCGCCGCGATGGGCTGGATGATCGACCGCCACGCCCCCTACCCCGCGCTGATCCTGGACCGGCTTTGGCGCATCGTCGCGCTGAACCCGCCTGCCGAACAGCTTTTCGGACCCGCAGGCTTTGCCGAAGGCGCAAGCCTTCTGGACGCGCTGTCCGATCCCTCGATCTTCTCCTCCCTAATCGAGAACTGGGTGGAGGTCGGCCATCACACCGCCCTGCGGCTGAAGGCCGAAAGCGCGCGGGCGGGCGGCATCCAAGCCTTGGACCGCGGGGTGGCGGCGCTGCTGTCAAACCCCGCCATCGCCGCCCACCATCCGCGCGCCACGGGCCGGGCGATCCTGCCCACGGTCTACCGCATGGGCGACCAGCGGCTGGCGATGGTCTCGACCTACGCCCAATTCGGCGCGGCCGAGGAGGTGGCGTTGTCCGACATGAAGATCGAGCTGATGTTCCCCGCCGATGCCGAAACCAAAGCCGTGCTGGAGCGCCTGCCCGGTTAGCATGTGCGGACGGTTTTCAAATGGAGCGGCATGCGCCGCAAGCCTGTGTCTCGCGGCTTTGCGTGAAGAACGCAAAACCGCTCGGGTGCCTCCGGCGGGGATATTTTTCGCCAGGTGAAAGACATTTTGCGGACTGCCTGGGAATGCTATGCAGCCCCATGCCCTTCCGCAGCCTCGACCCCGTAAGGATTCTTGCCACCGCCGAACGGCTCGAACGCCGGGTGGCCGAACGCTTTCCCGACCGGGGCCTTGCGCAGGTCGCAGCGGAAGTCGTGGCGCTGGCGCGCGGGATCACAACCGAAGTCGCGATGTTGGCAACGCCGCTCTGGTGGCTGCGCGGGCTGGTGGCGCTGATCGTCCTGGCCGGGGCGTCGGTCTTTGTCTGGGTCGGCTCGATCCTGCCCCTGCGCGAGGTCGGGCAGGAAGCCATCGGGTCGGTGCAAAGCATCGAGGCGGTGATCAACACCTTGCTGCTGGCGGGCCTTGGTCTCCTGGCGCTGATCCAGCTGGAAGCGCGGGTCAAGCGCCGCCGCGTGGGGCGGGGGCTGCATGGGTTGCGGTCGATCATCCACGTCATCGACATGCACCAGCTGACCAAGGACCCCGTCACCCTCTCGCCCGATTTCACTCCGACCGAGGCGTCGCCCGCCCGCGATCTGGATGCGGTGGGGATGTCGCGCTACCTCGACTACTGTTCCGAGCTTCTGGCGATCACCGGGAAACTCGCCGCGCTGTATTCCCAGGCGGTGCCGGACGAGGGTGTGGCGCAGGCGGTCACCGACATTGAACTGCTGGGGTCAAGCCTGTCGCGCAAGATCTGGCAGAAGATCGGAATGATCGATGCAGCGACCCCGGCACCGAAGCGCAAGGCCCGGTGACGGAATGACGCTGCCAGGTGCCGCATTCCAGCATTGCTGCCGCCGGAACCCGGATTAGAACCGGATCAGCATGAGCCGCACCGCTGCCACCCGCATCGACGCGCAGGACTGCGCCCCCGCCCGCTGGGACGACCCGGCGCGTGGTAGTCTGTCGTGGCGGACGCTGATCTCGGGCGAGGTGACACCTACCGACGCCTTGGTCTGCGGCATCGCCGAGATGCAGGCGGGCGAAACCTTCGCGCTGCACCGCCACGCCGAGCCGGAGGTCTATTTCGGGCTGGACGGCGAAGGCGACGTACTGATCGACGGCATCGCGCATCGGCTGGCCCCGGGCGTGGCCCTTTACATCCCCTCGATGGCCGAACATGGCGTGCCCCTCGCCACCGCCCCGCTGCGCTGGTTCTACACGTTCGCGCGCGACCGGTTCGACCAGATCACCTACCACTTCACCCATGAAGACCCCGTCCAGGGGCAGAGGCCCGAATGACCGCCGACAAGACCGACGACGCACTCGTGATCTTCACCCCCTCGGGCAAGCGCGGCCGCTTTGCGCTGGGAACCCCCGTCCTGACCGCCGCGCGGCAGCTGGGGGTCGACCTCGACTCGGTCTGCGGCGGACGCGGCATCTGCTCCAAGTGCCAGATCACGCCGGGGTATGGCGAGTTCTCAAAGCATGGCGTCACGGTCGAGGCTGACGCCCTGTCCGAATGGAACGCGGTCGAGGACCGCTACAAGCGCATCCGCGGGCTGATCGACGGCCGTCGTCTGGGTTGCCAGGCCAAGGTGATGGGCGACGTTGTCATCGACGTGCCGCCCGAATCCCAGGTCCACAAGCAGGTCGTCCGCAAACGCGTCGAGGCCCGCGAAATCCGCATGGACCCGTCCGTCCACCTGCATTTCGTCGAAGTGGCCGAGCCCGACATGCACGACCCCTCGGGAGATCTGGAACGCCTGTCGGACGCGCTGCGCGATCAGTGGGGCTTCAAGGATGTTACCATCGACCTGCCGATCCTGACCACGCTGCAGCCAACACTCCGCAAGGGGGAATGGAAGGTGACCGTGGCCCTGCACCAGGTGTCGGACACAGATACGCCGCGGATCATGCAGGTCTGGCCGGGGCTTTATGAAGGTTCGATCTACGGCGTCGCGGTAGACCTTGGGTCGACCACCATCGCCGGGCACCTGTGCGATCTGCGCACCGGGGAAGTCGTCGCCTCCTCGGGCCTGATGAACCCGCAGATCCGGTTCGGCGAGGACCTGATGAGCCGGGTCAGCTATTCGATGATGAACCCCTCGGGTGCGGCCGAGATGACCAGTGCGGTCCGTCAGGCGATGAACACCCTCTTCGGCCAGCTTTGCGAAGAGGCGAAAGTGGACCGCACGCTCATCATGGACTCGGTCTTCGTCTGCAACCCGGTGATGCACCACCTGTTTTTGGGGATCGACCCCTATGAGTTGGGCCAAGCCCCCTTCGCGCTGGCCACCTCCAACGCGCTGCGCCTGACCGCGCGGGATCTAGAGCTGCAGATGCACCCCGCCGCGCGGGTCTATCTCCTCCCCTGCATCGCGGGGCACGTCGGCGCGGACGCAGCCGCCGTGGCCCTGTCCGAAAACCCCGACAAGTCGGAAGACCTGATGCTGGTCGTCGACGTCGGCACCAATGCAGAAATCCTGCTGGGGAACACCACCAAGGTCCTCGCCTGCTCCTCCCCCACCGGCCCCGCCTTCGAGGGCGCGCAGATTTCCAGCGGCCAACGCGCCGCGCCGGGGGCCATCGAGCGCGTCGAAATCGACCCCGTCACCAAGGAACCCCGCTTCAAGGTCATCGGCTCCGACCTCTGGTCGGACGATCCGGGCTTTGCCGCCGCCACCGCGACCACCGGCGTCACCGGCATCTGCGGGTCGGGCATCATCGAGATGGTGGCCGAGATGCGGCTTGCCGGGATCGTCGATGCCCAAGGCCTCATCGGCTCGCCCGAACAGGTCGGCTCGGACCGCCTGTTCCTCGACGGGCGCACCTACAGCTACCTCGTCCACGACGGCACCGCGGACGGCGGCCCGAAGATCACCGTCACCAACCGCGACATCCGCGAGATCCAGATGGCGAAGGCCGCTCTTTACTCCGGCGCGCGCCTCCTGATGGACAAGTTCGAAGTCGACACCGTGGACCGGATCATCCTGGCCGGGGCCTTCGGCGCGCATATCAGCCCCAAGCACGCGATGGTGCTGGGCATGATCCCCGACGTGCCCTTGAACAAGGTCACGTCCGCCGGCAACGCCGCCGGCACCGGCGCGCGGATCGCCCTTCTGAATCGCGCCGCCCGCGCGGAAATCGAGGCCACCGTCCGCGACATCCACAAGATCGAGACCGCCATCGAACCGCGCTTCCAGGAGCATTTCGTCAACGCCTCCGCCATCCCGAACGCGGTCGAGGCCTTCCCGAACCTTCTGTCCGTGGTCACTCTGCCCGATGTGAACTTCAACACCGGTAGCCAAAGCGGTGACGGCGGGCGGCGCAGACGGCGTGGCTGATCAGCCCAGGCTTTCGAAGGTGAGCCCCCGCGCCGTGCCGGGGGCGAAGCCTTTGAAGGCGTCGCTCAGATAGGCCGCGCGGTCCTGACGGCCCTTCAGGTGCAGGTCCAGAAAGGCCAGCGCGAAATGTTGCGCGATGTTGTTCATCGCCAAGGTGTCCCAGATCGGGTCGGCGTAATGCTCGAACGGGTGGAAGTCCAAGGTCGGCGACGGCTCCCACGCCTCCTCCGGCGCGGGGATCGGGGCCGCAGCGTTGTGCCCGGCGTTGACGAAGGTCAGAAGGTGGCGCGGCACCTGTACGGCTTCCTCGAAGATACGTCGCATCCCCGTCTCATAGCCCGACACTTCATCCGCGCTGCCCGCCATCACCAGCATCGGCACCCGCACCCCAGCCAGCCCCTCGGCTGTCCAGAGGTCTCGCTGCCGCCCCCAGGCGCCGATGGGGATGATCGCCTTCAGTGCCGGGCTGACTGTGGGCGAGACATGCGGCCGCCACATCCCATGCTTCGGCGCGCCCTCCATCATCAGCACAGCGGGCGACACCCCTGCCCCCGCCGACACCAGCGCGCCATAGCCGCCCATCGAATAGCCGATGATCGCCGTCGTCCCGATCTTCGCCACCTCGCCTAAAGAGGCCCGCACGAACTCCGTATCCACCGGTCGGTTCACAAGCGTCGAGGCCAGCGGCGCCTTGTCGTCATAGGTGCTGTCCCGATGGTCAATCGAGGCCACCACATAGCCGTGTGACGCGAGCTTCTCCCCGAAATGGGCCATCAGATACCGGTTGCCGGGATAGCCATGCGACAGAATCACCAGCGGATACCGCCCCTCCGCCTCCGCATCGCGCCGGGCCGCGCCCTGAAGCGCGACCACCCGCAGCCCGTCGCGCAAGAGACTGGCGTAGGGACGCACCTCCCCCGTCCCATCGCGCGCTGGATACCACAGCTCCACCGTCAGCGCCCGGTCATGCCGGCGCACCGCGTCCCCGGATCCCACCACATCCACCTGGTCCCGGTTCACCAGCGACAGCGTGCGCACCCCCACGGACATGGGGCCGGGAAAGGCCAGTTCGGGTGCGGTCGGGCGGGTCTGGTCGATGCGGGTCATCATGCCCCCATCCTAGCCAGGTTTTCCGCGTCGTCATGCAATCTCTTGCGCTGGATTGCAAAACCCGTAACGTGCCGCCATGTCCGATGACCCGATCGCCGACCTGATCGCCAAATGCGCCGCCGCGGATCGGGCTGCGTTCCGGACGCTTTATCGTGACAGCTCGGCGAAACTCATGGGTGTTCTCCTGCGTATGTTGAAAGAACGCGCAGAGGCGGAGGATGCCTTGCAGGAAGTCTACACACGGGTCTGGTTGCGCGCGGATCGCTATGATCCGGCGAAGGGGCGGGGCATGACCTGGCTGATCGCCATCGCCCGCAACCTTGCCATCGACCGTCTGCGCGCCCGGCCGGAAGGAACCTCGGATGATGGCTTGGACACGGTGCAGGACAGCGCCCCGCGTGCCGAAACCCGGCTCGTCGCGCAGGGCGAGGCGCGGCGGATGTCCGACTGCTTTGCCACGCTTGACCCGGACAAGGCCGACGCGGTCAAGGGGGCCTATCTGAACGGGCTGTCCTACCTTGATCTGGCCGCGCGCCATGCGGTGCCCCTGAACACCATGCGCACCTGGCTTCGGCGGAGCCTCCTGAAACTGAAGGAGTGTCTCGACCAATGAGCGACACACCCCTCACCCCCCGCGAGGCCGATGACGCGCTGGCGGCCGAATACGTTCTGGGCGTTCTCGACGCATCCGAACGCGCCGAGGTTGCGGCCCGGATCAAGCGCGAACCGATCTTTGCCGCCCGGGTTCTGGACTGGGAAGATAGACTGGCGGGTCTGAACGACGGCTTTGCCGAAGCCCGTGCCCCGAAGCTGCTGCCCAAGATCGAAGCGCGGCTCTTTCCCAAGGCGGCCCCGACGCGGCGGTTCGGGGTCGTTGGCTGGCTGTCTGGCGGCCTGGTCGCGGCAGCCCTGGCTCTGGTCAGCATCACCGTCCTGGCCCCGCCTCGCCCCGCCCCCGTGGCCGTGCTTGCCACCGCCGACAACCGGCTGGCCTACCGGGTCACGCATTTTGGCGGCAGCCTGCAGGTCACCCGCGTCGCCGGTGTCCCGGCAGTCGCCGGTCAGGTCCATGAACTCTGGGTGATCGCCCCCGGTGCAAGCCCGGTGTCGCTCGGTCTGCTGGAAGACCGTCCTTTGGTGGTCTCCTACCCGGTCCCGCCCGCTGGCTTCGTTCTTGCCGTGTCGATCGAGCCCGAAGGCGGCTCGCCGACCGGGGCCCCGACCGGGCCTGTGATCCTGACCGCTGAAATCGGCGCGACCTGATCACGAAAACGCGAGCCGGACCCCCGGCTGAAACTTCGGCAGAAAGCCTCCGTTGCTTCGGATGTGAGGCGGGAATGACCCCGCCCGAACCCCGAAGGGAGCTACCGATGAAAGCCTTTAAACTCGCCACCGCGATCCTTGCCCTGTCGACCGGCATGGCGCTTGCCGAAAATCCGATGGTTGGCGGCGCTGCGATGTACGAAGACAAGAACATCGTCGAGAACGCTGTGAACTCGAAGGACCACACCACCCTCGTCGCTGCCGTGCAGGCCGCCGGTCTGGTCGAAACACTGTCGGGCGAAGGCCCCTTCACCGTGTTCGCGCCCACGAACGAGGCTTTCGCCAAGCTGCCCGCCGGCACTGTCGAGACGCTGCTGAAGCCGGAAAACAAGGATCAGTTGGTCAAGATCCTGACCTGCCACGTCGTCGCGGCGGACGCGATGTCGGATGCGATCAAGAAGATGGTCGATGACGACAAGGGCGCGCATCCGGTCACGACCGTGGGCGGCTGCGAGTTCACCGCGATGTACGAAGGCGACAAGATCATGATCAAGGACGGTCAGGGCAACGTCGCCAACGTCACCATCGCCGACGTCAAGCAGTCGAACGGCGTGATCCACGTGATCGACACGGTCCTTCTGCCGGCCATGTGATCCCGCCGTCGGGCCGGGGGATGGTCACTCATCTTGCCGGCCCGGTCCGGGTCCGGGGGAAGGCAAAGTCCCCTTCCAGCCCTCGGTCTCGGTGGGTCTTCGGGCGCAGGTCCGGAGACCTTCTTCGTTCCGCACGAACGAAAAGGCCGCCCGAAGGCGGCCCGATCCTATTCTGCGGCTTCCTTCGGCGGCTCGCCGTCGGGCTTGTCGCCCTTGGGCTTGCGCGGACCGCGCGCCCGGCGGGGGCGGTCTTCCTTGCCTGCTGCCTCGGTCACCACTTCGGGTTCCACCACCGCGGGTTCGGCCCGGCTGCGTGCGGCCGATTCCGGCGTCTCGATCAACCCGGTATCGTCGCCGCCATCAAGCTCGATGACATCGGTCGCCAGCACCGGTTCTTCGGTCGGGAAGCTGCGCTCTTCGCGGAAATCCCGGTTGAAGTCCTGCCGACGCTCGCCCCGGTCCTGCCGGTCGCCACGATCCTGACGCTCTCCGCGGTCGGGACGATCGCCGCGATCCTGCCGCTCGCCCCGATCCTGCCGGTCGCCGCGCGGCTGATACGGCTGGCCGCCGCCCCCGTTCTGCCCGCCGTTCTGACCGCCATTGCCGTTCTGCTGGCCACCGCCTTGCTGCCCGCCACTTTGCTGGAACTGCTGCTGCCGCGCTTCCTGCTCGGCCGCCATTTCCTTCATCGCTTCAGCCAGAAGCCGGGTGTAATGCTCGGCATGCTGCAGGAAGTTCTCGGCCGCCACGCGGTCGTTGGACAGCTGCGCATCGCGGGCGAGCATCTGGTACTTCTCGATGATCTGCTGCGGCGTGCCGCGCACCTTGCCCTCGGGACCCGAGGAATCGAAGACGCGGTTGATGATGTTGCCGAGGGTGCGCGGGCGGTTCTGGTTGGAACGCGAGCGTTTCTTGGAGGAGCGCATCTGGTCCTTTTGATGGCTTTGGCCTGCGACCGCCGCCCCTCATGGGCAGCAGATTTGGGTCAGCAGGGCCTGGGCAGTGCGTCATCGTCAGGTGGGAACCCGCGGCTGACATCGGCCACTAACCACAGGCTTTCGCATGTGACAAGGGATAATTGAGCTTTGGCCCCTGAATCGGCAGGCATCAGGCAGCGCCGCAACGATCGCCACCCGGTTTGACGGCCACCACGACCCGGTCGCGTCCGTCCATGTCGGGCAGCACCCGGATGTCCTGCAGCCCCTCGGCCCGGAACATCTCTGCCACGGCAGCGCCCTGCGTCGGCCCGATCTCGACCAGAAGTCGGCCGCCCGGCATCAGCCGCGCCCCCGCCCCGTGCGCGATGGCGCGGTAAGCGTCCAGCCCGTCGCCGCCGGGGCTGAGGGCCAGGCCCGGCTCCCAGTCACGCACTTCGGGGGCCAGCGCCGCCATCTCGTCGGCGGCAATGTAGGGCGGGTTCGACACGATAAGGTCGAAGGTGCCGGTCACGCTGGCAAACCAGTCCGACTTGCGGAACCTCGCCCGCGCTTCCAGCCCAAGGTCGCGGGTATTGCCCACCGCCACCTGCAGCGCCGCGTCCGAGATGTCGGTCCCCAACCCGCGTGCAAGTGGCATCCCCTTCAGGCAGGACAGCAGAATGCAGCCCGTTCCGGTGCCCAGGTCCAGGACCTTCAGGAACGGCTCCTTCAGCGCCTCGGCAACCAATGTCTCGGTCTCGGGGCGCGGGTCCAGCGTGTCGCGCGTCACCCGGAACGACAGACCCCAGAAAAGCCGCCGCCCGGTGATCTGCGCCACCGGCTGCCGCGCCATGCGGGCCCGAAGCGCCTCGTCATAAAGCGCGGCCTGCGCATCCGTAAGGTCATCCTGCAGCTTCAGCGTCAGGCGGTCATGCCCGATCCCGAGGGCATGGGCCAGAAGCACCCGGGCGTCGCGCGACGCATCCTCGATCCCCGCGTCCCGCAACAGCGGGACGGCCCGGCGCAGCGCGTCCTGGGCGATCATCCCTCCATCTCCGCCAGCCGCTCGGCCTGGTCATGGGCCACGAGTGCATCGATGATCTCGGTCAGGTCGCCCGCCATGATCTGCGGCAGGGCGTAAAGCGTCAGGTTGATCCGGTGGTCGGTCATCCGGCCCTGCGGAAAGTTGTAGGTGCGGATCCGCTCGCTGCGGTCGCCCGAGCCGACCTGGGATTTCCGCTCGGCGGCACGCGCCGAATGCAGCCGCTCGCGTTCGGCCTCGTAAAGCCGTGACCGCAGCACCTGCATCGCGATTTCCTTGTTCCGGTGCTGGGACTTTTCGGAACTCGTCACAACGATCCCCGAGGGGATATGCGTGATCCGCACTGCCGAGTCCGTCGTGTTCACGTGCTGCCCGCCTGCCCCACTGGACCGCATCGTGTCGATCCGGATGTCGCTGGCCGGGATGCTGATCTCTACCTCGTCCGCCTCGGGCAGCACCGCCACTGTCGCGGCTGACGTATGGATGCGCCCCTGCGCCTCGGTCTCGGGCACCCGCTGCACGCGGTGGACGCCGCTTTCATACTTCATCCGGGCATAGACGCCCTCACCCTCGACAAGGGCGGAAAACTCCTTCAGGCCCCCGACCTCCCCGGCCTGTTCGCTGATGATCTCGAACCGCCAGCCCATGCGTTCGGCATAGCGCTGGTACATCCGCGCAAGGTCCCCGGCAAACAGCGCCGCCTCGTCGCCCCCCGTCCCGGGCCGGATCTCGATGATCGCCGGCCGCGCATCCGCCGCATCCTTCGGCAGCAGCGCCAGCCGCAGCGCCTGCTCCATCTCGGGAATGCGGGCCTTCAGCCGGGGCATCTCTTCCTCGGCCAGCGCCTTCATTTCAGGGTCGGCCAGCATTGCCTCGGCCTCGGCAAGATCGTCCAGCGACCGGCGATAGGCGTGGATCTGCTCCACGACCGGTTTCAGCTCGGTGTATTCCCGGCTGATCCGCGCGATCTCGGCCGGCGCGGCCCCTGCGTTGAGTTGCGCTTCGAGGAACTCGAAACGCTCGGCGATCTGGGCAAGCTTGTCCAACGGAACCATGCGCGGGGTTTGGCAGGCAGGCCCGCAAGGGTCAAGGCCTCACTGCGGCGTCCGATCTTCGGCATGGTGCCGACGGTTCGCTAAGCGCACCCCGCCCTCGCCCGGTCGGTCCAGAACAGCCGTCGCCCGCGCCCGTACAAAAGCCTTGCTTCAGAAGCCCGTCATATCTGGTTTCTCGTCCAGCCCCAGCAACTCTTGCATCCAGCCGCCGATCCGGGCGGCGTTCACGCCAAGGTCCTCGGACCCGAAGCGCTGGCGGCCCATCACGCAAAGCCCCGCCCCCGGCATCACTTGCGCCGTGGTGTAATCGGGATACCCCATCAGGGCCGACCGCGTGACCCAGGTGATCCGCCCCTCTTCGGCCGAACCGGCAAGCCGCAGGGTCCGGGGCGTCGCCACGGCAATCGCGTCCAGCCGGGCAAGCAGGGCCGCCGGGTCGGCCCCGCTGTCAACGGGTGATCCCGGACAGATGCAGAAGACATGCGCATTGCCCGCCGGAACGAACCCCGGCGCGGCCATGTCCACATGCCACTGCCCGGGGTCCGACGGTGCAAGCCGGATCCAGGCCAGGCCGCCCACCACGGCAACCAGCACCAGCCCGATGATCCAGCCTGTCATCCGCATGCCCTCACCTCTGCGTTCGCGCCCAATGGTACAGGCAGATCAGCTCGTAGGCCACATGCGCACCCGCGATTGCCGTCGCACCCGTGGTATCATAGGGCGGCGAGACTTCGACGACATCGCCACCCACCAGATTGATCCCCGCCAGATCGCGCAGCATCGCCGCGACCTGCCACGAGGCCAAGCCCCCCCAGACCGGGGTCCCGGTGCCCGGAGCAAAGGCCGGGTCCAGCGCGTCGATGTCGAAGGTCAGGTAAGCGGGCTGGTTGCCCACGATCCCCTTCACCGTCTCGACCACGCGGGCCACACCCCATTCATGCGCCTCGCGCGCAGTTATGACGTTGACCCCCAGATAGTCCTCGGTCGTTGTCCGGATGCCGATCTGGACCGACCGCTTGGGGTCCACATAGCCCGCCTTCACCGCCTTGTAGAACATCGTCCCGTGGTCGATCCGGTTCGGGTTGTCGTCCGGCCAAAGGTCCGAATGCGCGTCGAAGTGGATGATCGACATCGGGCCGAACTTTTCGGCATAGGCCTTCAGGATCGGGAAGGTGATGAAATGGTCCCCCCCCAGCACCACGGTCCCCGCTCCGGCCTGCAGGATCGTGCGGATGTGGCGGGTCAGGGTGTCCGGGAACTCCGGCACATTGGCATAGTCGAAGGCCACGTCGCCGTAGTCGATGACCGACAGGTCCTCCAGCGGGTTGGTCCCCCAGCCGGGCGGCGGGTCATTGGGCATAAGGGCGCTCGCCTCGCGGATCGCGCGCGGCCCGAAGCGGGTGCCCGACCGGTGACTGACCGCCTGGTCGAAGGGAACCCCGGTGATGGCAAGGTCCACCCCGGTCAGGTCGCGGGTATAGGTCCGGCGCAGAAAGCTTGTCGCGCCGCCAAAGGCGTTTTCGTAAGAGTATCCCCGGTTGGAATTCCGGGTGAACGCAGTGTCGACCTGCGTCTTTGCATCTTCAAGGGCCATGATGGTCTCGGGTCACGATGCGCAGTCGTTCAACGGAGACGCGCGGATCCGGTACGACCACCAAAGCCGCCCTGCGCGCCCCTGTCAAGCGGGCGATTTCTTCGAAGAAATCGCATCGGAGCCTTCAAGGGCTCCGGTCCGGAGTTTTCGAAAACTCCGGGCGCCCTAGCCGATCCGGTACCCTTCGCGCACCAGCTCGTCCGTCACCTGCCGGATCGCCTTTTCCAGCACCTCGACCACGAAACCCACCTGCCCCTCGGTGATCGTCAGGGGCGGCGACATCACGTTCAGATGCCCGATGGGCCGCACCATCAGCCCCATCGCCTCGGCTGCATCGCTGATCCGCTTCGATTCATTCACCCCGTCCGGCAGCGGCTCCTTCGTCATCTTCGACGCCACTTTCTCCACGCAGACCATCAGCCGCCGCCCGCGCACCTGGCCGACCAGCGGCAGCGCCTCCAGCCCCGTCAGCCGGTCCAGGAAATAATCCCCGACCCGAGCTGCGTTTTCCAGAAGACCCTCGCGCTCGATGATCTCGATGGATTTCAGCGCCGCGGCACAGCTCACCGGATGCCCGGAATAGGTGAAGCCCGAGGTGAACCACCGCTCCCCCTTCTGCGCCATCACGTCCCAGATGCGGTCGCTGAAGATCAGCGCGCCCAATGGCAGATAGCCCGAAGTCAGCCCCTTGGCGCAGGTGATCATGTCCGGCACCACACCGAACTCCGCCTCGCTGGCGAACCAATGGCCCAGCCGCCCGAAGGCCGTCACGACCTCGTCGGCGATGAACAGGATGTCGTGGCGCTGGCAGATCTCCCACATCCGGCGCAGATAGCCCTGCGGCGGCACGATCACCCCACCACTGGCCTGGATCGGTTCCGCGATGAACCCGCCGATCCGGTCCGCACCGACGCGGGCGATCAGGTCCTCGAACTCCACTACCAGCCAATCGCAGAACTGCTCCTCGGTCATGCCCTCGGGCCGCCGGTATGGGTTCGGCGGGGTCAGATGGTGGATGCCCTCGTGCTTGTAGCGGAACTCGTCCACCCGGTCCCCCGGTCGCTTGCCCACCGACTGGGTAAGGTAGGTGGACCCGTGATAGGAATGATCCCGCGCGACGATGTCCGTCTTTTCGGGGTGCCCCATGCAGGTCTGATAATACCAGACCATGCGGACAGCGGTGTCCACCGCCGTCGACCCGCCCGTCGTCAGATGCACCCGGTTCAGATCCCCCGGCGCCAGCTCTGCCAGCTTCGCCGACAGCCGCGCCGAAGGCTCGTTCGTCACATCGACGAAGCTGTTCGAAAACGCCAGCCGCTCCACCTGATCGGCAATCGCCTGCGCCATCTCCTTGCGGCCCAGGCCCACGTTGGTGCACCACATGCCGCCCACGGCATCCAGATACTGCCGCCCCGCCTCATCCCAAAGGTAACAGCCCTCGCCCCGACTGATCACCAGACTGCCCTCTCGCTCGAAGGGGCCGAAGTTCGTCCAGGGGTGAAGAGCATGGCTCCGGTCCATCTCCCAAAGCGAATTCGGGGTGGGCCGTGCCAGGGCCATGGGGGCGGTCATGTGCGGTCTCCGTCGTTGAATGACACAAATGGATAACAACGCCAGACTAGCAGTTTGATCAAAACCGGACCAGCCCCCTCCCGGTTCCAAAGGTTGGGGGTCCCCCAGATATGGTGTCCAATGGTTGATTTGGCCCCCATTAGGACCGCATGGCCAGCGCCATGGGCTAAAGGACCGATTCGCGCCCGTATCCGCGCGCAGACATCCCCCGCAGTGCGTCCGCCACCGGACCGGGGTGTCAGGTCAGAACAGCTTCTGTTTCGCCCGGGCTACGCTGAACCCGTGACCCTCGCCATTGGTGCAGGTCATCCCGGTCTTTGCCGACACGCAGGAAATCCCGCCCAGCGAAACCGCCTCGCCATAGGGCAGCACACCGTTCCGCGGATCGAACACCGCATCCGACACGCAGGCCAGATACCCCTTGCCATGGTCGTTCACGCCGAAGGAGGCCCCCCAGTCGAAATCGCAGTCCGCCGGGGGGCGGGTGTAGCTCGGGGTGAACTCCAGCAGATCACAGCGGACCGAGGCCCCCCGATCCCCGCTGTACAGGCCGCAGTGGATGTTGCCGGTGGGCGACTGGAAGCTGATATAGTCATCGGCAAGGGCGGGGGCCGCCAGGAACAGGACGGCGCAAAGGGCAAACGGCTTCAAGTCGGGCTCCTTCCATGCGAGGGAAGGCTCAGCCTCGCGCCAGTCCTGCAAGAAGGTGCCAGATGTTCCCCAGCGTCAAGGCCGGACTAGCCTACACGATCCCGGTTTTTGCCGTGGCCTTCGTCCTTGGCGCGGTGCGCGTGACTGTCATCGCGCCCGCCATTGGCCCCGTCCTTGCAGTCGCGCTGGAGGTGCCGCTGGTCCTCACCCTCTCCTGGTTTGTCGCGGGGCGCGTGCTGACCCTCTGGCCGGACAGCAACCGCCCGGCGCTGGCGCTTCTGGCCTTCATCCTTCTGATGCTGTTGGAACTCGCCACAGCGCTCGCCTTCGGCCAGACGCCCGGACAGTTCCTCGCCGCGATGGCTACCCCCGCCGGGGCGCTTGGCCTTGCGGGACAGATCGGCTTCGCCCTCATCCCGCTGGTCCGTCAGGCCAGGGGCTGAGCCCGCTCCACCAGGCGTGCGAAGAAGCTTGCACCGACCGGGGCCGCCTCGTCGTTGAAGTCATACGCCGGATGGTGCAGCCCCGCCCCAGGCCCTGTCCCCAGGAACAGATAGGCCCCCGGTCGCGCCTCCAGCATGTAGCTGAAATCCTCCGACCCCATCTCACGCGCCGCCCGCGCATCCACCGCCTCGGCGCCCGAGACTTCACGGGCGACCTCGGCCGCGAAATCGGCCTGATCCTCGTGGTTGATCGTCGCCGGATAGCCCCAATCATAGTTGACCTCGGCCTTCACGCCATAGGCCACCGCGTGGCCCTCGACGATCTCGTGGAAGCGCTTCTTCAACAGGGCCCGCACGTCCGGCTTGAAGCAGCGGATCGTTGCCACGAAGAACCCCTCCTCGGGGATGATGTTCGACGCGGTCCCGGTGTGGATCATGGTGACCGAAATCACCGCCTCGTCCAGCGCATAGACGTTGCGCGGGATGATGGTCTGCACCGCCTGCACCATGCCGACGATGGCCACCACCGGATCGACGCAGTCGTGCGGCGTGGCCCCGTGCCCGCCCTTGCCCGTCACCTTCACCATCGCCGTATCGACCGAGGCCATCAGCGGCCCCGGCGTCGTATGGAAATGCCCGAAGGGCACGTTCGGCGCATTGTGGATGCCATAGACCTGCCCGATCCCGAAGCGGTCCATGATCCCTTCCTGCACCATAACCTGCCCGCCGCCGCCATCTTCTTCGGCGGGCTGGAAGATCAGCGCCACGGTGCCCGCGAAATTCCGCGTCTCCGCCAGATACTTCGCCGCCCCAAGCAGCATCGTCACATGCCCGTCATGCCCGCAGGCATGCATCTTGCCCTTCTCCAGGCTCGCATGCGGTGCCCCGGTCAGCTCTTCGATCGGCAGCGCATCCATGTCCGCCCGCAGCCCAATGACCGGGCCCTCGGACCGCCCCTTTATCAACGCCACGATCCCGGTCTTCGCGATGCCCTCATGGATCTCGTCCACCCCGATCTCGCGCAGCCGCTCCACGATCCATGCCGCCGTCCGGTGGCAATCGAACGCCAGCTCCGGATGCTGATGCAGATAGCGCCGCCACCCCTTCATTTCCTCGGCGTATGAGGCGATACGGTTCAGAACGGGCATGTCGGACTCCTTCGGGCGTGCCCTTTGATCAAATCGCAAAACTCCGGTGGCCGCAATGACCCAATCCCACCTTGACCGCGACGTCCTCAACCGTCTCAACGCCACGGGCATCGACCGGCTCCTTGCCATCATGGCTGCGCTTCGCGATCCCCAGACCGGCTGCCCCTGGGACATCGAGCAGACCTTCGCAACCATCGCCCCCTACACGCTCGAGGAGGCGTTCGAAGTCGCCGACGCCATCGAACGTGCCGACTGGCCCGACCTGAAGGGTGAGCTTGGCGACCTTCTCTTCCAGGTCGTCTACCATTCCCAAATGGCCGCCGAGGCGGGCCACTTCACCTTCGCCGACGTGGTCACCGCCATCTCCGACAAGATGATCGCCCGCCACCCCCACGTCTTCGGCACCGACAGCCGGGACAAGACCGCCGAACAGCAGACCCGCGACTGGGAAGCGCAGAAGGCCCGCGAACGGGGTCCCGCGCGGACCCTCGACGGCATCGCCCAATCCCTCCCCGCCCTCACCCGGGCACTCAAACTCCAGAACCGCGCCGCCCGCGTCGGGTTTGACTGGCCTTCGACCGGCGAGGTGTTTGACAAGCTGGTCGAGGAAGCCCGCGAAGTGGTCGAGGCCCGCGACACCCTGACCCACGAGGCCCTGACCGAAGAAATCGGCGACCTCCTCTTCGTCATGGCCAACCTCGCCCGCCACCTGAAGGTCGACCCCGAAGCCGCGCTGCGCGCCGCCAACCAGAAGTTCACCCGCCGCTTCGCCCGGATCGAGGATTGGCTGGGCGAACAGGGCAAGCGCCCCGCCGAAAGCGACCTTGCCGAAATGGACGCGCTCTGGAACCGCGCCAAGGCCGAGGACAAGGCGCATCCCTGATCCAAACTTCCCCGCCGCAGGGTCCAACGGCCGCCCCCGCCGCCGCCCCCCGCAGTGCCGGGCGGCCACATTGATCAAAACCGACTGTTTCACTCAGGCTCTTGACGGCCACCCTCACCCTGGCCTAAACCCGTCGCATAAAACCTGACTAAAGGACTCAACCATGCTCCGCCTGTCCCCCCTCGCCCTCCTCCTCGCCACGACACCCGTCCTCGCTCAGGAAATCAACGTCTACTCCCACCGCCAGCCCGAGCTGATCCAGCCCCTCGTCGACGCCTTCACCAAGGAAACCGGGATCACCGTCAACGTGGCCTTCGTCGACAAGGGCATGGCCGAACGCCTGGTGGCCGAAGGCGACCGCTCGCCCGCCGACCTGGTCCTGACTGTCGACATCGCGCGGCTGATGCAGATCGTCGACGCTGACGTGACGCAGGCCGTCCAATCCGACGTGCTGGACGCCAACATCCCGGCCGCGCTGCGGGACCCGAACGACCACTGGTTCGGCCTCACCTCCCGCGCCCGCGTGGTCTACGCCTCAAAAGACCGCGTGAAACCCGGCGAGATCACCACGTACGAAGACCTCGCTTCGGACAAATGGAAGGGCCGCCTCTGCACCCGCTCGGGCCTCCACGACTACAACATCGCGCTTCTCGGCGCGATCATCGTCCACCACGACGAGGCCTATGCCACGAAATGGGCCGAGGGCCTGAAAGCCAACCTTGCCAAGAAGCCCGACGGGGGCGACCGCGACCAGGCCAAGGCCATCGCCGCGGGCGAATGCGACATCGCCCTTGGGAACACCTACTACATGGGCCAGATGCTCGCCGACCCTGAACAGAAAGCCTGGGCCGACGCTGTCTCCATCGTCTATCCCACCTTCGAATCCGGTGGCACCCACCTCAACATCTCCGGCGTCGCGATGACCAAATCCGCGCCCAACCGCGAGAACGCGCTGAAGTTCATGGAATGGCTCACCTCGGACGAGGCGCAGAAGATCTACGCCGAGACGAACTACGAATTCCCCGTCAAACCCGGCGTCGAGCGGTCGGAACTGGTGAAAAGCTGGGGCGAGTTCACCCCGGACACCACCCCCCTCGCCGCCATCGCCGCAGCCCGCGCCACCGCGCTGAAGATCATGGAGACGGTGGACTTCGACGGCTGAGACCTGGCAGACCCGTAGGTCGGGCTTCAGCCCGACTCCCAAAGGGCGTGCCCGACCAGGCACGCCCTCTTCCTATCAATCGCTAAAGCCCCGTCATCTTCAGAACTGCCTCCGGCAGGCGCTCCCCCTTGACCTCGATCCCGGACAGCGCGGTCTCGATCTCCGCCAGGTCTGCCGCCGTCAAACTGACCTCCATCGCTCCAAGGTTTTCCTCCAGCCGGTGCCGCTTGGTCGTCCCGGGGATCGGAGAGATTCCCGGCCGCTGCGCAAGAAGCCAGGCGAGCGCGATTTGGGCCGGCGTTGCCGGCTTCGCCTCTGCGATGACCTTCACCGCCTCGACCAGCGCCATATTGGCCTTTCGCGCCTCAGGCGCCAGCCTGGGCACCATGTTGCGGAAATCGGTGGCATCGAACGTCGTGGTCTCATCGATCTTGCCGGTCAGGAACCCCGCGCCCAGCGGACTGAAGGGCACAAAGCCGATATTCAGTTCGTCTAGCAGCGGCAGAAGCTCGGCTTCCGGACCCCGCCAGAACAGCGAATACTCGCTTTGGACCGCTGTCACTTTCTGCACCGCATGGGCGCGGCGGATGGTCTGAACTCCGGCTTCAGACAGGCCGAAATGCCGAACCTTGCCTTCAGCGATCAGGTCACTGACGGCACCCGCCACCTCTTCGATCGGTACATCCGGATCGACGCGGTGCTGGTAGAAAAGATCGATCCGGTCGGTCCGCAACCGCTTTAGACTGCCTTCCGCCGCAGCGCGAATATGCGCGGGGCGGCTGTTGGTGCCGGGGCCCCGTGCGCCGGTCACCGAATCGATATTGAAGCCGAATTTCGTCGCGATCACCACTTGCTCACGGATCGGGGTCAAGGCCTCACCGACAAGGGACTCGTTGGCAAAGGGGCCATAGGCTTCGGCCGTGTCGAAGTGCGTGACTCCAAGGTCATGCGCATGACGGATCAATGTGATCATCTCACCCGTCTCTGCGGCAGGACCATAGGCCGAGGTCATCCCCATGCAGCCAAGTCCAAAGGCGGATACGTCAAGCTCTCCAAGTCTGCGCGTCCGCATGATCAGTCTCCACTCTGTGCCAGTGCAGTCTAGACTCGATCCTTTCCCCGGATTACCCCCTGCAATCTGCATCTCTCTGTAAGGCAGGCTTCATAATGCGCCGCGACTCGATGGATGATCTTGCGACCTTTGCCGTGGTCGCCCACGAGAAAAGCTTCACACGGGCCGCGGTCCGGCTTGGCGTATCGCCCTCTGCCCTCAGCCAGTCGATCCGGCAGTTGGAAGACCGCCTGGGCGTCCGTCTTCTCATCCGGACAACCCGCAGCGTTTCCGCGACCGAGGCCGGACAGCGCCTTCTTGTGACCATCATCCCCCGCTTCGACGAAATAAGGGCCGAGCTTGCCCAGCTGACCACCTACCGCGACCGTCCGGCCGGAACAGTCCGCATCACCGCGAGCGAATATGCCGCCGAAAAGCTCATTTGGCCGAAACTTGCCCCTGTGCTGCGGCAGTATCCGGACATTTCGCTTGAGCTTTCCATCGATCAGGGCTTTCGGGACATTGCCGCCGAAGGTTTTGATGCCGGTGTCCGTCTTGGAGAAAGCGTCGAGAAGGACATGATCGCCGTCAGGATCAGCAACGATGCGCGCATGGTCGCGGTGGCAACGGCGGATTACTTTTCCACCAGCCCAGTCCCTCTGACCCCCAAGGACCTGACCGCACACCGCTGCATCAACCTTCGCCTCGTGACCAGCAAGGCGCTTTACGCGTGGGAGTTTCAGAAGGGCGCCGAAATGGTCCGCGCCAAGGTCGAAGGCCAGGTCATTTTCAACACGGTCAACGCCATCCTGCAGGCGACCCTGGAGGGCTTTGGTATCGGCTTTCTGCCGGAAGACATCGTTGCGCCGCACATCGCGTCCGGCTCGCTGGTGCAGGTTCTGGACGACTGGTGCCAGCCGTTTCCGGGCTTGCACCTCTACTACCCAAGCCGTCGCCAGACCTCACCCGCCTTCCGCATCATCCTCGACGCACTGCGCATTTCGGCCTGAAAACCAGGGGCTCGTCTGAACTGGATCAGAACGGCCAAACCTTACCACTCCCCTAACACCCACAATCAACCCCTTGAAATCCTTTGGCGAGCAAACCTGCCCACGCGCGGCGCACCTCACCCCATGAACTCCACCGACAGCACCGTCGGCAGGTGCCGGGCCACCTCCTCCCAGGTCTCTCCCTCATCTCGGCTGAGGAACACCGACCCCGAGTTCGTCCCGAACGCCACCCCTCCCGGGCAGGACGCCATCCCCTGCCGCAGCACCGTGAAGAAGCAGTCCCGCTCCGGCAGCCCGGCACCCTTCCCCGCCCAGGTCTCGCCCCCATCCTCGGTCTTCCACACCAGCGCCCGCGCATCGACCGGATACCGCCCCAGCGAATCCCCGTTCAACGGAAACACCCAAGCCACCCCCGGCTTCGCCGGATGCGCCGCCACCGGGAACCCGAAGGTCGACGGCAACCCCTCCGTCACCTCCTCCCACACCTGTCCGCCATCCCGGCTCCGGTACACCCCCTGATGGTTCTGCATCCAGATCAGCCCCTCCGCCGCCCCGAACGCCAGGTTGTGGACGCAAGAGAAGATCTCGTCCTCCTTCCGGATCTCCTCCCCCTCCCAATGCCGCGCCAACGCCCCCGCCGGCCCCGGCCGGTTCCCCCGCCGGTTCCGCTGCTGCCAGGACAGACCACCATCCCGGCTCTCGAACACACCCGCCGCCGAGATCCCGACCCACAACCCGCCCTTCTGATCCGACAGGATCGTGTGCAACGTCAGCCCCGCCGCCCCCGGCTGCCAGTCGCTCGCCCCCGGCTGATCCGTCAGCGCCTCCAGACGCCGCCAACTCTCGCCCCCATCCAGGCTCTCGAACAGATACGCCGGCTTCGACCCCGCCAGCAGCCGCTCCCCGTCGAAACACAGCGACCACAGCTGCTCCGCCCCCGGAAACGGCCCCTTCGACACGGACCACGCGCCGCCAACCCGCCGCCAGACCCCCGCCCCGTGCCACCCGCTTCCCCCGGCCGCAAAGATCTCCCCCCCGCGCCCCACCGCATGGTTGATCGGCCAACCCTCGCAGAACGGCCCCTGCACCCGGCCCCCCTCCAGCACGAACAACCCCTTCGTCGTCCCGACCAGTATCTGCATCGCCAGCCTCCTCGCGCCGCTCCCGCAAAGCCTACGCCCCCCGCCCCATTTTGCACCCGGTTTCCTGACCTTCTGGACAATTTCCGCCAGACCCCGCTTACTCCCCGCAAAGGAGTCCCCCATGTCCCGCAAGATCATCATCGACACCGACCCCGGCCAGGACGACGCCGTCGCCATCCTCCTCGCGCTGGCCTCCCCGGAACTGGAGGTCCTCGCCCTCACCGCCGTCGCCGGCAACGTGCCGCTCCCCCTCACCCAGAAGAACGCCCGCCAGATCGTCGAACTCAGCGGCCGCACCGTCCCCGTCTACGCCGGCTGCGACGCGCCCCTCAAACGCAAGCTCGTCACCGCCGAATACGTCCACGGCAAGACCGGCCTCGACGGCATCCCCCTGCCCGAGCCTGCGCTCCCACTCGCCCCCGGCCATGCCGTCGAGTACCTCATCGACACCCTCCGCGCCCACGCCCCCGGCACCATCACCCTCTGCCCCCTCGGCCCCTTGACCAACATCGCCACCGCCTTCCAGCGCGCCCCCGACATCATCCCCCGCGTGGCCGAGATCGTCCTGATGGGCGGCGCCTATTTCGAGGTCGGCAACGTCACCCCCGCGGCCGAGTTCAACATCTACGTCGACCCCGAAGCCGCTGACATCGTGTTCAAATCCGGCGTGCCCTTGGTGGTGATGCCCCTCGACGTCACCCACAAGGCCCTGACCTCGCGGGAGTGGGTGGAGGAGATGCGCGCCCTCGGCACCTCCGTCGGCCAGGCCGTCGCCTCCTGGACCGATTTCTTCGAACGCTTCGACACCGCGAAATACGGCAGCGCCGGCGCCCCCCTGCACGACCCCTGCGTGATCGCCTACCTCTTGGAGCCCGCCCTCTTCACCGGCCGCCATGTGAACGTGGAGATCGAGACAGGGAGCGAACTCACCCTCGGCATGACCGTCGCCGACTGGTGGCGCGTGACGAAGCGAGAGCCCAACGCGATGTTCATGGGCAGCGTGGACCGGGACGGGTTCTACCGGCTGCTGACGGAGCGGTTGGGGAGGTTGTAAGAGGAACTAGTTCGGCGAGCGGGGCGATCTAGGGTCTGCTGTTGGAGCGGATTCTGCTGATTTTTCTTGGCTTGCAATCCACTTGGAGTGTTCCGTTGAAATTAGGCTTTCTACACGCTCGACTAGCAGCTTTCGCGCTGCCCGATCATCATCGGTATCGTATGGGTCTGCTCGCTCAATGTAGCAATACTTTTCATGACGCAATGCTTCACATGTTGACCTGTAGGTTATCCAGTTGTGCTGCCACTGATAAAGATGTTGTCCGCCTTCAGCCAATGCAATGAGCGTTCCAAGTGCTGCAACAACGGTAGAATACTCGTTGAGAGCTAACATGGGTATACTCGCTGACGCGGCAAGCACAAAGAGTCGGCCTAGCTTGTAGCTGCGCTGATTTGATCCGCTTTTTCGATCATACCATTCAATCTGCGCCTCAAGGCGTTCGTAACCCGAGGTCGGTTCGCTCTTAACAGCCGCTCGCATCATGATTGCTCAATAAGTGTATGAAGATTTTTTGGATCCCATACCCACCACCGTTGCCCGCTAATCGCGTGCGGAAGCCGCAAGCTTTCCGGGTGCCCCGGCAGACCCATCGCGATAACTGGCTTTCTCATCTCAAGAGTAGTCTGCAGCTCCCAGTTCACCCAATCGCTCATCCATGTGTGCTCTTGGAGAAAGCACACAGTAACCGATGCTCTGGCAATCTTTTCACGAATTTTGGACTTGATGTAAGGAGCATGGTCACTCTTGTAGGCGATCCGAACCGACTCATCATAGAACTCGAGTGGAAAGGATTCTCTCCACGCGAGCAGACGCACCCCATCAACCTGCTTCTTATCTTCCATCTTAAAGCTAATAAAAACTCGCTTCATGAAACTGTCCTGCTGAACTTACCACACTCAATCTAGCAGGATACACGGATCACTCCAAGCCTGCCACGATCTACCAATGGGTGATTTTTCTGCCCCACCTACCGCCCCTATTGGCTCCCACAACGTCCTGCTCCCCATCGGGAACTCCAGCCACTCCGCCTATGGCAGATAGAACGCCCTTGCGGCCTCGTCCTCCGCCTGCACCAGCACCGCCGCGATACCGATGCGGGGTGCGGTGCGGTGGCGTCATCGTAGGGTGTGCATTCATTGCGCACCGTCGTAGTCAACCACCCGCGCCACGCCAACCGCTCAACCAGGGCCAACGTCCCGCGAAACGGTGCGCAATGAATGCACACCCTACGAGGTAAACCCCTAACAAACCCCTAACGCCCACAGCCAACCCACTGAAATCCCTACCCCCCAAACCCGCGCCGCGAGCGGCGCAGAGTCCTTTGCGGCCCCGTCACCCCAGCGGCAGCACCACCTGGAACCGGCTCCCCCGCCCCTTCTCGCTCTCGATCCGCAGCCACCCCCGA
>JAIXSA010000088.1 GCA_027484915.1 Paracoccaceae bacterium
TCTGCGCGAGAAGGGTCTTGCCGCAGCCTGTCGGGCCGATCAGCAGGATGTTCGACTTCGACAGCTCGATGTCGTTCTTCGAGGAATGGTTCAGCCGCTTGTAGTGGTTGTGGACCGCGACCGACAGCACGCGCTTGGCGTGGATCTGGCCGATCACGTAGTCGTCCAGCACCTTGCAGATTTCTCGCGGGGTGGGCACGCCGTCCGAAGATTTCAGACCTGTGGTCTTCGTCTCTTCGCGGATGATGTCCATGCAGAGCTCGACGCATTCATCGCAGATGAAGACGGTCGGGCCCGCGATCAGCTTGCGCACCTCATGCTGGCTCTTGCCGCAGAACGAGCAATAGAGGGTGTTCTTGCTGTCGCCGCCGGTGTTCGTTGCCATCCGCAGTCCTCTGAAGCTTGCCCCGCGTCAGGGGCGAGTGCCTTGGTGGAAGTTTAGGCCAACCCCCAAGGCACCACAATGCGAAAATCCCGCCGGACCATCCGCCGGGATTGGGGCGTCACTTCGACGTATCGTCGGCCTTTCCGCGGCTTTCCAGGATCTGGTCGATCAGGCCCCAGGCCTTTGCATCCTCGGCCGACATGAAGTTGTCGCGTTCCAGCGCGGCTTCCACGGTGTCATAGTCGTTGCCGGTGTGCTTGACGTAGATCTCGTTCAGGCGGCGCTTGAGTTTCAGCGTCTCTTGCGCGTGGATCATGATGTCGGTCGCCTGGCCCTGGTAGCCGCCCGAGGGCTGGTGCACCATGATCCGGCTGTTGGGCAGGCTGAAGCGCATGCCCTTTTCCCCAGCGGTCAGCAGAAGCGAGCCCATCGAGGCCGCCTGTCCGATCACGAGGGTCGAGATCTTCGGACGGATGTACTGCATCGTGTCATAGATCGAGAGACACGCGGTCACGAAACCGCCGGGGCTGTTGATGTACATGCTGATTTCCTTGGACGGGTTTTCCGATTCCAGGAACAGAAGCTGGGCGCAGATCAGGCTGGACATGCCGTCATGCACGGGGCCGCCAAGGAAGATGATCCGCTCTTTCAGAAGGCGGCTGAAGATGTCGTAGGCCCGTTCCCCGCGGCTCGTCTGTTCGACGACCATGGGGACAAGCGTGTTCATGTAGTGCTCAACGGGATCGCGCATCGGTGCCTGCCTCTTCTGTCTTTTCCGAGGAATATCGCCAATTGTATTGCGAGAGTCTTAGTGGGGTGGAACGGGGGCTGCAAGGGCACCCCCCTGCGATTTGACTGCGGGCTGTTGCACGCTTGAAAGCGGGCAGCGACGGGCTACACCCCCGACATGTCATTCGATCCGACCCGCGCCTTGGGGCTTGAGCGCCTTCACCGCTTTCTGCCCTGCGCCGGGGCCGACTACGCGAAGTTGCGCAACCTTGACCTGCCGGGGCATCCGCATGTGTCGGTGCTGTCGCCGTGGCTGCGCCACCGGCTGGTGACCGAGGCCGAAGTGATCGACGCAGCGCTGCGGGCCCACCCACGAGGGGCGGAGAAATTTCTGGCCGAGGTGTGGTGGCGGACTTACTGGAAAGGTTGGCTGGAATTGCGACCGGGCATCTGGACCGCGTACCGGCAGGGGGTTCAGGTCGGGCTGAACCGGCTGGCGGTGGAGCCGGGACTTGCCGCCCGCGCCGAGGCGGCGATGCTGGGCGAGACGGGGATCGACGGCTTCGACGACTGGGCGCGGGACCTGGTGGCGACCGGCTACCTGCACAACCACGCCCGGATGTGGTTCGCCTCGATCTGGGTCTTCACTTTGCGCCTGCCCTGGGAGCTGGGGGCGGACTTCTTCCTGCGCCATCTGATCGACGGGGATCCGGCCTCGAACACGCTGAGCTGGCGCTGGGTGGCGGGGCTGCACACGCCGGGCAAGACCTATCTGGCGACGGCCGAGAACATCGCTCTGAACACGCAGGGCCGCTTTCGGCCCGACGGGCTGGCGGCCGAGGCCCCTACCCTGCCGATGCCGCCCCTGCCGGCCCCACGCCCGGCCCCGGTGGGCGACGTGCTTGACCCGACTGTCCCAAGCCTGCTTCTGGTGACGGAAGAGGACCTGTGCCCGGAATTCCTGCTGGACCTTGGACTGCGCCCGCGTGCAGTGGCCGTGCTGACCGATGTCGCGGGGCGCTCGCCCCTCGCGGTGGCAGAACCGGTGCAGCGGTTCACGGCGGGCGGTGCAAGCGATGCGCTGGCCCGGCTGGGGGCGCCTGATGCACCGCGCTTCACCCGGTCCGAGCTTCCCGCTTTCCTGGCGCTGGCCGATGCCGAGGACGTGGCACAGATCGTGACACCCTATGCGCCGACCGGCCCTGTCGCCTCGACCCTGGACGAGATTGCGCGCCTTGCCCGCTTGCGGGACCTGAGACTGGTGCGGGTCATGCGCGCGCACGACAGCCAGTCCTGGCCCCATGCAACGCACGGGTTCTTCCGCTTTCGCGAGGCCGTGATGGGCTAGCGGCCCGCCCTAGCGAAAGGTCCGCACGGCAAGTGCTATCCGGGCGGCTGCGGTCACGAGGCAGAGCGCGCCGAACACCCAGGCTGCCGGGACGAACAGGCCGGGCAGCAGCACGATCAGCAGGAAGAAAAGGATGGTCTCGGTCCCCTCCAGCAGGCCTGCCGTGAAGTAGAGCGATTTCTCGCCGCGCGACCGGGTCTGCATCCCGTGCTTCTCGGCCAGAACCGCGTAGCCAAGGAAGGTCGCGCCGTTGACGTAGAAGGCCGTCAGAAGGAAGGCACCCGCGGCGCCGTTGGCCGCCGGATCGAACAGGACGAAGGCCAACGGGACGGCCCCATAGAAGGTGAAGTCGCAGACGATATCCAGGTAGCCGCCGAAATCCGACTTGCCCCGCGCCCGGGCCACGGCCCCGTCAAGCCCGTCGGCGATACGGCTTGCCAGGACCAGGAACGCAACCGCCGCTCCGCTTTGGCCAAGGGCGACCAGGCCTGCCGCCGTCAGGCCCAGCACCAGACCGACCAGAGTCACCGCATCGGCCGAGGCCCCGCGCGCCGCAAGCCAGCGCCCGCCCCGGTCAAGCGGTGCGTCGATGACTCCGCGGATCATTCCGTCCAGCATGTGCTTCCCCCCATCCGCCCGCACCATGCCACGGACGGACTGCAACAGTTCTCACGTTTGCGCAGGGTGGCGGCAAGGCTTTGCTCACGCACCCCTGGGTTGAGTGCACAGCGCCACCTTTCTCGCATAATTCACGCTTTGCGCCACATTCTGCCCGATTCTGGCCCAACTGGTGCGGAAACGTGAAGGCAGCCACTGACCGGGGGACCAGACATGCCGACCTGCTCGACCCTTGCGGCCGTTGCCGCATCTGCCTTCCTGTGCCTTTCCGCGGCAGCCCAGGCGGGCTGCATCATTCCGTCGAATGCCAGCGCCATGCAGCAAGATCTGCTGACCCACCTCAACGCCGAGCGCAAGGCGCGCGGGCTGCCGGGTCTTGTGCTGTCGACGAAGCTGGACAAGGCGGCGCAGGGTCATGCCTGCGACAATGCCAAGCGCAAGTCGATCAGCCATACCTCATCTGACGGTGGCACGTTGAAGACACGCCTGCGCAAGGCCGGTTATGCCTTCCGCACCGCGGCCGAGAATACGGGACGCGGCTTTGCCACCGGCGCTCGTGCCGTGGAATGGTGGATGAACTCGCCGAAGCACAAGGACAACATCCTGCTGCGCAAGGCCCGCGAAGTCGGTGTTGGCATCGCCGTCAGCCCGGCCCCGGACAACAAGCTGCACTGGATCATCGTTGTGGGCGCGTCGAAATAGCTACCGCGCGATCACCAGTTCGGCCTTCAACCCGCCCAAAGTGGGGCTTTGCGACAGCCGCAAAGACCCACCGTGACTGAGGGCGATATCCGAGGCGATCGACAGGCCCAGTCCGACGCCGGCGCCCCTGTTCGGGTCGCGTGAAGCGTCGAGCCGCGTGAAGGGACGCAAGGCCTCATCCCGCTGGTCTTCCGGAATACCCGGACCGTCATCCTCGACCACGATCCGCAGGCTGCGGTCCAGAAACACCAGCCGCACTTCGACGCGTTTGCCGTAGCGGCTGGCATTTGACACCAGGTTTTCCACCGCCCGCACAACGGCCCGCGGCCGCATCTCGACTGGCTCGGGCACACCTTCGACACCCGCCAGCTTAGCCGCCCCGCCCGATCTGTCGACCACGCCACGGATCAAAGTGACCAAATCCGTGACCTCGGACCCCTCCAGCGCATCCCCACGCACGAACGCAAGGAACTCGTCCACCATCCGCTCCATCTGGACGACGTCGGCCTTCAGCGCCTCGGTTTCCGGGTCCTCAGGCATCAGTGACAGGGCAAGGCGCATGCGCGTCAGCGGCGTGCGCAGGTCATGACTGACCCCGGACAGCATCAGCGTGCGCTGTTCGATCTGCCGTTCTATCCGGCTGCGCATGTCCAGAAAGGCCCGCCCCGCGGCCCGCACCTCCTGAGCGCCCCGGGGACGGTAGTCCACCATGCGTCCCTTGCCAAACTTCTCAGCCGCCTCGGCAAGCTTGGTGATCGGACGCAACTGCCGGCGCAGGAACACAGAGGCGATGACCGTCAGCAAGATCGAGGCGAAGACCATCAAAACGATCAGCTGATGCGGATTGGCTGCCGACATCCGCCGCCGGTTCACCTCGGCCTGCAGCGGACCGAGGTGGGTGTCGAAGCGCAGGGTCACGGCCCGGTCTTCGGCCGTCAGATCGACGGCGACCAGCTCCGGCAACTGGCCGCGCAAGGTAGAAATGATCGTGCCGCCGGACAGGTCGATCAGGGGCAGCCGGTCCTGCAGCGGCGCATCCGGACCTGCGGGAATCGTCAGCGTGACCTGCAGCGCCTTGGCCAGTGGGACAACCCGCGTCCGGACTTCGGCGACATCGGCGCTGGATTCAACCTCGTCCAGAAGAAACTTCAGGTCGATCGCGACACCTTGCGTCATCTGGCTGGTCACGTCTTCATAGAAGCGCTGGATGAATTCGGTCGAGAAGACAAGTTGCAGGGTCACGATCGGCACGATCAGGATCAGTGCCGCACGACCGTAGAGGCCTCTGGGAAGGAAATTCTGAAGGACTGACATCATCCGCCAGCCTAACCGTCCCGACCCACCTTGGAAAGCCGCCGCCCATGACCAGCGAACCGCCGATCCGCCAGCTTCTGGCCCCGAACCCCTCACCCCTCACCGGAAAGGGAACGAATACCTGGATCATTGGGGCGACCGACTTGGTGGTGATCGATCCCGGCCCCGATGATCCCAAGCACCTTGCAGCGATTCTCGATGCGGTCGGGCCGGACCAGCGCATCGGCCAGATCGTCGTCACGCATGCGCATCTGGATCATTCCGCGCTGGCCCCCCGTCTGGCAGCGGCGACCGGCGCGCCGGTTCATGCCTTCGGCGGGGCTAAGGCCGGCCGCAGTCCGCGGATGGCGCGTCTTGCCGCAAGCCTGGCCTCCCAGGGTGAGGGCCTGGACCTGGCTTTTGCTCCGGACAGCCTTCTCGCCAACGGCGACGCGCTGCATGGCCCCGACTGGAGCCTGGATGTCCTGCACACCCCCGGCCACCTGGGTGGGCATGTGTGCCTGGCGCTGGGGAATATCCTGTTTTCTGGCGATCACGTGATGGGATGGTCGACCACAATCGTTTCTCCGCCGGACGGCGACATGGCGGACTATATGGCCTCGCTCGACCGGCTGGCGGCAGGACACTGGCACCGCCTCCTGCCGGGGCACGGCGACACGGTTGCCGACCCCGCAGCACGACTGGCCGACCTCGCGGCGCACCGGCGCCAGCGCGAGGCGCAGATCCTGCGGGCCCTCGAACAAGGTGCAGCTGCGGTCCCGGAGCTGACCCGCCGCGTCTACCGGGACACCCCAGACCATCTGCTGCCCGCAGCCGAGCGCAACGTGCTGGCCCATCTCATTGATCTGGAAGCGCGAAACCTGGTCATGGCGTCGCCGGACCTGCGATCCGATGCGGTCTTTTCGCGCCAGTGACCCATCGGTCGATTTCCCGCCTTTTGCCCCTTGCCGCCCCCCAACGGCCTTGCTATAGACCGCCCCGTGTTCCGGCGTAGCTCAGCGGTAGAGCAGTTGACTGTTAATCAATTGGTCGTAGGTTCGATCCCTACCGCCGGAGCCA
>JAIXSA010000010.1 GCA_027484915.1 Paracoccaceae bacterium
ATGTAGCTGCCGACGGCGGCATACATGAAGCCGGAAAAGAGCGGCACGCCCATCAGCTTGAAGAAGCCGGGTTCGGGATAGGCCCAGGACCCGGCATGGACCTTGAACCACTCCATCGCCGTGCCGGTGAGGTGGAAAAGGAGGATGACGCGCGCCTCTTCCCAGGTTTCAAGTTTGGTCCATAGGAAGATCGTTTGCGTGGCGATGCCAAAGAGGAAAAGGGCATCGTAGCGGTGCAGCGGCCATTCGGACTGCCAGAGGAGTTTGGTCGCGATGATGGCCAGGAGGAGGTGGCCACCGAAAAGGCAGGCCCAGCCTTGCTTGAGGACGAACATCGCGACTTCGGCCACCGCGAAGGGAAGCCGGGCGCGGGCCCAGTCGCCCATGCGGTGTTCCAGCGAACGGGTGTCGGGGGCGGTCATGCAGGGCCAGCGCTGTGGGATTGGAGGATGTGACCGGAGAGCGGCGGGCGCGTCAAGGCAGGGATTGGCTAAGGTCGGCGTTCATAAGGAGCGCGTTCCGCGCGAAGTCCTTTTGTCTCGCCCTTTTGCGAGAAGGACGCAAAAGGGCTCGGGTGCGCGCCGCGCGGGGATATTTGGTGCCAGGTGAAATGGGGGAACGGGCGGGCAGCGGGCCAGGGCAACTGGCTGCAACGCGGTAGAATCGGAACAGGAAGGTGCTGTTGATAGGGACTGTAAAGTGCTGCCGAATGAATTGATCTGCGACAAGGCAGCAACCGGCAAGGGGTCCATGTTTGGCTGGTGGATTTGCGAAGCCGGGAGGAAATCATGCGCAACATTCGAATTGTCACACTCTGCACTGGCCTTTCCGTGACGGGACTTCTTGGCTGTGTGGAGGTGCCAGCGGCTCAGGAGCGAAGGACGTTGGATGAGGCCGAATTCCGCGACGAGGTCGTCGGGGCCAGGCTTTTCTGGGACGGAGGAGAAACGCGGTACGCCGCGGACGGGACCTTTACAGGTCTGACCGGCGCCAAGGTCCTGCAAGGCGAGTGGGAGTACAAGAACGGCAAGTACTGCCGGTCCGGATCCATCGACGGCGACCCGTTTCCCTATGCCTGCGAAACCGTCGTCTTGCAGGGGAAAACCCTGACATTCCTGGGGCAGGGAAAGACCTACATCTACACGATCAAGAAATGAGCGACTGGACCGTCTTGGCGGCCCGGCCTGCTGCGATGTGGATGCTTCGGGGCACCGCAAGGTGCGTTTTCGCGCGCCTTGCGATGGTGACCGGACCTGGCTGTCTTACAGCCCCGGATAGATCGGGAAGGTCTGGCAGAGGGCTTCGACCTCGGCCTTGACCTTGGCTTCGACGGCGGCGTTGCCGTCTTCACCGTTCTTGGCCAGACCCTCGACCACCTCGATGATCCAGCGGCCGATCTGGCGGAACTCGGGTTCACCGAAGCCGCGGGTGGTGCCTGCGGGGGTGCCGAGGCGGACGCCGGAGGTGATCGTGGGTTTCTCGGTGTCGAAGGGGATGCCGTTCTTGTTGCAGGTGATGTGGGCGCGGCCCAAGGCCTTCTCGGTGGCGTTGCCCTTCACGCCCTTGGGGCGCAGGTCGACCAGCATCAGATGTGTGTCGGTGCCGCCGGTGACGATGTCGAGGCCGCCCTTCATCAGCTCATCCGCCAGGGCCTGGGCGTTCTTGATGACCTGGGCCTGGTAGGTCTTGAACTCGGGCCGGAGCGCCTCGCCGAAGGCCACCGCTTTCGCCGCGATCACGTGCATCAGGGGGCCGCCCTGGATGCCGGGGAAGATCGCCGAGTTGACCTTCTTGGCGATGTCCTCGTCGTTCGTGAGGATCATCCCGCCGCGCGGGCCGCGCAGGGTCTTGTGGGTGGTCGTCGTGGCGACATGCGCATGCGGGAAGGGCGACGGGTAGAGGCCCGCGGCGATGAGGCCCGCGAAGTGCGCCATGTCGACGAGGAGGAAGGCGCCGACCGAATCCGCGATCTCGCGCATGCGCTTGAAGTCGATGATCCGGGGGATGGCCGAGCCGCCGGCGATGATCATCTTCGGCTTGTGCTCGGTGGCCAGTTCCTGGACCTGGTCGTAGTTCAGTTCCAGGTCCTGCTTGCGGACGCCGTACTGGACCGCATGGAACCACTTGCCCGACTGGTTCGGGGCCGCGCCGTGGGTGAGGTGGCCGCCGGCGTCCAGCGACATGCCGAGGATGGTGTCGCCCGGCTTCAGAAGCGCCTGGAAGACGCCCTGGTTCGCCTGGCTGCCGGAGTTCGGCTGGACGTTGGCGAAGCCGCAGCCAAAGAGCTGCTTGGCGCGGTCGATGGCGAGGTTCTCGGCGATGTCCACGTACTGGCAGCCGCCGTAGTAGCGCTTGCCCGGATACCCTTCCGCGTACTTGTTGGTCATGACCGACCCCTGCGCCTCCATCACGGCGCGGGAGACGATGTTTTCCGAGGCGATCAGCTCGATCTCATGGCGCTGACGGCCGAGTTCCTGGGTGACAGCCCCGAAGAGCTCAGGGTCGCGCGAGGACAGGGGTTCGCTGAAAAAACCGGTGTCGCGGTGGGAAGCGTTCATCGTTCTGCCCTCGTGATGGAAGTTGCGGGGTATGTAGAGCAGTCGCAGGTGTCGGGAAAGGCAGGAATGCGACCTCTTCGCAGACCCATGCGAAATAATGTGGCACTGGGGAAAGCGGCGGGGCCGAATTGAAACCGGGCACTGGGGCTTGAGTTTGCGGGGCGGGACGGCCAAGACTGGCCGGGACCTCAGGGGATGGCTATCATGCAGCGACAGCGGATCCGGTTCACGGCCTCGAAGGCCCCGGCGGCGGCAGAGGCGTTTGCTGTCCTGACCGCAGCGCATGGTCAGGCGGATGTGCGATCAGCCGAGGTGATCGTCGCGCTGGGCGGCGACGGGTTCATGCTGCAGACCCTGCATGCGGCGCATGGGCGGCGGCTGCCGGTCTACGGGATGAACTGCGGCACCATCGGGTTCCTGATGAACGCCTTCTCGCTGGAGGACCTGCCGGAGCGGCTGGCTGCGGCGGAGGAGACGGTGATCAACCCGTTGGCGATGCGGGCGGAAAGCGCGAAGGGCAAGGTTACGGAGGCGCTGGCGATCAACGAGGTGTCCCTGCTGCGCCAGGGTCCGCAGGCGGCGAAGTTGCGGATCAGCATCGACGGACGGGTGCGGATGGATGAGCTGGTCTGCGACGGGGCGCTGGTGGCGACGCCGGCGGGGTCGACGGCCTACAACTATTCGGCACACGGGCCGATCCTGCCCATCGGGTCGGACGTGCTGGCGTTGACGGCGATGTCGGCCTTCCGGCCCCGGCGCTGGCGCGGGGCACTGTTGCCGCGGACAGCGGTGGTGCGGTTCGACGTCATCGAGGCCGAGAAGCGACCGGTGATGGCCGATGCGGACAGCCGGTCTTCGGTGCGCGATGTGACCAGCGTCGAGGTGCGGTCGGACCAGTCGGTGAGCCACCGGCTGCTGTTCGACCCGGGGCATGGGCTGGAGGAGCGGCTGATCGGCGAGCAATTCGTCTGAGGCGCGGGTCCTCGCGCGCCTTCGGCTTCTCGTCGAGGAGCGGTCAGCTGACCTTCGCGCTCCAGGCCTCTATCTTGCGGTAGAGGGTGGAGGGTGAGACGTCCAGCACGCGGGCAGCCTTGGGGATCGAGCCGCCGTGCAGCGCGAGCGTCGCTTCAATCAATCGCCGTTCGGCTTCGGCCAGCGGCAGGCCGATCAGGCTGTCCAACGCGAGCGCATCGGGGGTGACAAGGGGAAGCGGCTGCAACTCGGTCGGGCGGCTTTCGTCGGCGAGGCCGGGGGGCAGCATGTCGGGCGTGACCCAGCCGCCCTCGTTCAGCACCACCACGTTGCGCATGACGTTCAAGAGCTGGCGGACGTTGCCGGGCCAGGGCAGCGAAAGCATCAGGTTGCGGACGGCGGGGTCGAGGCCGTGGAACTCACGCCCCTCTTCCTGGGCAAAGCGGAAAAGCGCGGCCTCGGCGATCTCGATGATATCCTGGCCCCGGTCACGCAGGGGCGGCATGTGGATCGGGACGACATAGAGACGGTAGTAGAGGTCCTCGCGGAAATGGCCGCGGCGGACGGCGTCGACCGGATCGCGGTTGGTGGCGCAGACGATGCGGACGTTGACCTTGCGCGGGCGCGTGGCCCCTACGGGCTGGACGGTCGATGTCTGCAGAAAGCGCAGGAGCTTGGTCTGCAGCGCCGGGGCCATCTCGCAGACTTCGTCGAGGAAGAGCGTACCGCCATCGGCGGCCGTTGCGGCGCCTGGCTTGTCGGAAATCGCACCGGTGAAGCTTCCCTTCATGTGACCGAAGACTTCGGATTCCAGCAGGTCCTGCGGGATCGCGCCGCAGTTCAACGCGATGAAGGGGCCGGCGGCGCGATTGGAATTGGCGTGCACGGCAAGCGCACAAAGTTCCTTTCCGGTGCCGCTTTCACCGGTGATGAAGACCGTGGCCATTGACCGTGCGACCGAGTTGATCGTGCCGTGGATGCGGGCCATCGCCTCGGACGAGCCGATGAAGCCGGAGCCTTCGGCCACCTGGGCGGCGTCGGCCTTGCGGGTGACGACGGGGCCAGAGGGGCCGGAAGCCCGGACGGCGTCGCGGGGTCCGGCCTCGGCCAGCGCGTTCTGAACCGCCGAAAGCAGGCGGCCCTCGTCGAAGGGCTTGACCAGGAAGTCGTGTGCCCCGGCGCGCATCGCCTCGACCGCGCGGTTGACCGAGCCGTTGGCGGTGATCGCGATGACGCGGGTTTCGGGCTGGATTGACTGGATGTCCTGCATCACCTCAAGCCCGTCGCGGTCGGGCAGCATCAGGTCGAGCAGCACCACCATCGGCCGGTGGGTGCGGAATTGGTCCAGCCCTTCGGCGGCAGTGGACGCGACGGCGACGCGGTGCCCGGAGGTGGCGAGGATCGAACGGTAGACCATCTGCAGCGACAGCGTGTCCTCGACCAGAAGGACGGCGGGACGCGAAATGGCGGCGGACGACTTCATTCGGCCAGCCCTGTCGGGGCGCGGGTGGCGCGGATCAGGCGGATCAGGGCTGAAAGCTCGCCGTCCAGCGGCGGCATCAGGGTGACGAGTGCCGCGCGGTCCTGGGCATGGGCGATGGCGTTCAGGCTTTCCGACATGGCTTGCAGCGACAGGGCGCCGACCGACCCGGAAAGCGAGATCAGGACGTGGCTTGCTTCGCGCAAGCGCTTCCAGTCGGAGACGCTGGTCCCGGCGGCAAGTATGTCCTGCGTTGTGGACAGATCCTCCGTCAGGCGCACCAGAAGCTCGGAACCCATCGAGGGTCCGGTGATCTGCAGAAGGTTGGCAAGCCGGGTCGGGTCGAAATCGGCAATGCCAGTTGTGCCGGCAGCACGCGGTTGCGAAAGACGTGCGGCTGCGTCCTCGATCAGAGCAAGATCAGCTTTGTCATCGGGCGTGTCGAGATGTGGCCGCAAGGCCTGGATGGCGCGGCGCAGGTCGACAATGGCCCCGGAACGGGGGTCCGTCATGGTGTTGTCGGGGCGTGTCATTGGGCGCGCGAAAGCAGCAATCTTTGCATATTGCAAAGATTGCCCTACGGCGCGCCGTCTGTCCAGTGCCGCGTCAGGACCTGGCCAGACCGAGGGACTGAAGCGCCGTCGTGATCTCGTCCAGGATGGTGGGGTCGTCGATGGTGGCGGGCATCTTCCAGGGCTGACCGTCAGCGATCTTGACCATCGTTCCGCGCAGGATCTTGCCCGAGCGGGTCTTGGGCAGGCGGTCCACGACGACGGCACGCTTGAAATCTGCCACGGGGCCGATCTGGTCGCGCACCAGCTTCACGCATTCTTTGACTACCTCGTCGTGCGGGCGATTCGAGCCCTTGTTCAGGCAGAGGAAGCCCAGCGGCGACTGGCCCTTGAGGTCGTCGGCCACCCCGATCACCGCGCATTCGGCGACGTCCTTGTGGGAGGCCAGCACCTCCTCCATCGCGCCGGTGGACAGGCGGTGGCCCGCGACGTTGATCACGTCATCGGTGCGGGCCATGATGTAGAGATAGCCGTCCGCGTCGATGTAGCCCGCGTCCCCTGTCTCGTAATAACCGGGGAAGTGGTTGAGGTAGGATTTGCGGAAACGGTCCTCGGCGTTCCACAGGGTGGGCAGCGTGCCCGGGGGGAGGGGCAGCTTGATCGCGATGGCGCCCAGGGTGCCGGGACTGACCGGGTGGCCGCCTTCGTCCAGAACCTGGACGTCAAAGCCGGGCATGGCGACGGAGGGGCTGCCGATCTTGACCGGCAGGTGTTCGATGCCAAGCGGGTTGGCGGCGATGGCATAGCCGGTTTCGGTCTGCCACCAGTGGTCGATCACCGGGACCTTCAGGTGGTTCTGCGCCCAGTGGATCGTGTCGGGGTCGGCACGCTCGCCTGCAAGGTAGAGGCCCTGGAGGGTGGGGAGTTTGGGGACCAGTTTCCCTTCCGGGTCGTCGCGCTTGATGGCGCGGAGCGCGGTGGGCGCGGTGAAGAAGGCGCGGACCTTGTGTTCGTTGATGACGCGCCAGAAGGCGGCGGCGTCGGGGGTGCCGACGGGCTTGCCTTCGTAGACGATGGTGGTGCACCCCGCGATGAGGGGGGCGTAGCAGATGTAGCTGTGGCCGACGACCCAGCCCACGTCGGAGGCCGCCCAGAAGACATCCCCAGCACCGCAGTTGTAGATCGCGCGCATGGTCCAGTTCAGCGCGACGAGGTGCCCGGCGGTGGGGCGGACGACACCCTTGGGCGCGCCGGTGGTGCCGGAGGTATAGAGGATATAGGCCGGGTGGTTGCCTGCGACGGGCGTGCAGTCGGCGGGCGCGACGCCGTATTGGAACTCATGCCAGGCGACATCACGGCCGGGGGTCAGCTTTGCGACCTCTTGTTCGCGCTGGAAGATCACGCAGAAGTCGGGCTTGTGGGTGGCCTGCTCGATGGCGGCGTCGAGCAGCGGTTTGTAGTGCACGACGCGGGAGGGTTCGATGCCGCAGCTTGCCGCGATGATCGCCTTCGGGGTGCAGTCGTCGATGCGGACGGCGAGTTCGTGGGCCGCGAAACCGCCGAAGACGACAGAGTGGATGGCACCAAGGCGGGCACAGGCGAGCATCGCTTCCAGTGCCTCGGGGACCATCGGCATGTAGATGATGACGCGGTCGCCTTTGGTGATGCCTTTGGCTTTGAGGGCTCCGGCCAGGCGTGCGACGCGGTCCTGCAGTTCCGCGTAGGTGATGACGTGTTTCGTGCCGGTGACCGGGCTGTCGTGGATGATCGCGGGCTGCTTGCCGCGACCGGCGATGACGTGGCGGTCGACGGCGTTCCAGCAGGTGTTCACTTGCGCATCCGTGAACCATTCGTACAGGGGCGCGCGATCAGAGTTCAGGGCGTTGGTGGGCTTCTTCACCCAGTCGATGCCCCCGGCGGCGGAAAGCCAGAAGCCTTCCGGGTCCTGCTGCCACTGACCGTAGACTTGTGCGTAGCTCATCGCGATCTCCCCCCGCTGATGCACTGAGCGCTTGGTATGCGATGGAATGCCAGTCGCGCAACGGTATTACCGGTAGCAGGGTGCGGCAGATTTGCAGAATTTGCGGATATGGGAGCGGAAAATTTGCAAATAGAAGTCGGGATGCTAAGGAAAGCGCCCCGGTAGCACATGGTTTGCAAAGGAAGGCGGAGCTTTTGAAATCTCCGGGCCGAAGCCGTTGAAGGCTCCGGTCCGTTTGTTGGAAGAAATCGGCCCCCCGACTCAGCCGTAATGCGCCACCGGCGTACCTGCGATGGCTGACATGTTCAGAAGGCCGCGCGCGGTGATGGCTGGCGTCACCACATGCGCCTTGTTGCCCATGCCCATCAGGATCGGCCCAACTTCAAGCCCCCCCGCCTTGACCTTCAGGATGTTGCGCACGCCCGAGGCGACCTCGGAGGAAGCGAAAACGAGGACGTTCGCCGCGCCTTCGTAGCGGGAACCCGGCAGCAGGCGGTCGCGGATCGACTGATCGAGGGCGGCGTCGATGTTCATCTCGCCTTCATAAGCAAAGTCGGGTTCGCGCTGATCCAGCATTTCGAGCGCGTCGCGCATTCGGCGGGCGCTGGCGGTGTCCATGTTGCCGAACTGCGACTGGGTGCAAAGCGCGATCTTGGGTGCCAGGCCGAATCGGCGGACGTGGCGGGCGGCGCCGATCACGGTTTCCATGATCTGCTGCGGAGTGGGTTCCGGGTGGACATGGGTGTCGGCGATGAAGAGCGGGCCGTCTTCCAGGATCATCAGCGACAGGGCCGCGACGGGGTGTAGTCCGCCCCGCGCGAGGATCTGGCGGACGTAGCCCAGGTGCCAGTTGAACTGGCCGAAGGTGCCGCAGATCAGGCTGTCGGCTTCGTCCCGGTGGACCATGATCGCGCCGATGGCGGTGGTGTTGGTCCGCATCACGGCGCGTGCGGTGTCGGGCGTCACGCCGCGCCGGGCCATCAGCTCGTGATAGGTGCCCCAGTAATCGCGGTAGCGGTGGTCGTTTTCGGGGTTCACCAGATGGAAGTCGCGACCCGGACGGATCGGCAGGCC
>JAIXSA010000046.1 GCA_027484915.1 Paracoccaceae bacterium
ATGACCTTGGCGACGGTTTCGCCGATGACCGAGGGGTTCTCGGCCACGGTGACGCCGGCGGCGGTCAGGATTTCCACCTTTTCCGACGCGCTTTCGCCGAAGGCCGAGATGATCGCGCCCGCGTGGCCCATTGTGCGGCCCTTGGGTGCAGTCAGGCCCGCGATGTAGGCGATGACGGGCTTGGTCATGTGGTTCTGGATGTATTCGGCGGCTTCGGCTTCCTGCGGGCCGCCGATTTCACCGATCATGCAGACGATGTGGGTGTCGGGGTCAGCCTCGAACCGCTCCAGAATATCGCGGAAGGAGGAGCCGTTGATCGGGTCGCCGCCGATGCCGACCGAGGTCGAGATGCCGATGCCACGGTCCTTCAGCTGCTGGGCGGCCTCATACCCAAGGGTGCCCGAGCGGCTGACGATGCCGACGTTGCCCTGCAGGTAGATGTGGCCGGGCATGATACCGAGAAGCGCCTTGCCGGGGCTGATGGTGCCGGCGCAGTTCGGACCCGTGAGGACCATGCGGCGTTCGCGGGGGTAGCGCATCATGTAACGCTTCACGCGGATCATGTCCTGCGCCGGGATGCCGTCGGTGATGCAGACGCAATAGCGGATGCCCCCGTCGGCGGCTTCCATGATGCTGTCGGCAGCGAATGGCGGCGGCACGAAGACGAGGGAGGTATCGCAGGACGTGGCGGCGACTGCCTCTTTCATCGTGTTGAAGACGGGGATGCCCATGACGGTTTCGCCACCCTTGCCGGGGACGACGCCCGCGACGACGTTGGTGCCGTAGTCGAGCATTTCCTTGGTGTGGAACTGCGCCATGCGGCCGGTGATGCCCTGCACGACGACGCGGCTGGAACGGTCGAGAAAGATGCTCATTACACGGCCCTCATCAGTTGCTTGCGGTCGTTCTTCCAGGCGATCACGGCGCGCTCGGCGGCCTCCATCAGCGTGTTTGCGCGGATGATCGGCAGGCCGGATTGCGCAAGGATCTTCTGGCCTTCCTCGACGTTGGTGCCGGAGAGGCGAACGATGACGGGGACGTCCACCGGTTCGGCGCGGAGCGCTTGGACGACGCCTTCGGCCACCCAGTCGCAGCGGTTGATGCCGGCGAAGATGTTGACCAGCACCGCCTGCACGTTCTTGTCGGACATGACGAGGCGGAAGGCCTTGGCCACACGTTCCGGCGTGGCACCGCCGCCGATGTCGAGGAAGTTGGCGGGTTCGCCGCCAGCGAGCTTGATCGTGTCCATCGTCGCCATCGCAAGGCCCGCGCCGTTCACGATGCAGCCGATGTTCCCCGAAAGGCCGATGTAGGCGAGGCCCCGGTCGGCGGCCCGGCTTTCGCGCGGGTCTTCCTGGGACTTGTCGCGCAGTTCCGCGATCTGCGGGTGGCGGAACAGCGCGTTGGTGTCAAAGGTCATCTTCGCATCCAAGGCGAGGATGCGGTTGTCAGCGGTGATGACCAGAGGGTTGATTTCGACCATCGTCGCATCAAGGTCCCGGAAGGCGCGATAGCAGCCCTGCAGGGTGCGGACCATCTGCTGGGTCAGGGCTGCGGGGATGCCAAGTTTGTAGGCAATCTCACGCGCCTGGAATTCCTGCAGGCCGACAGCGGGTTCCACGGTGGAACGGACAATGGAGTCGGGGCGCGAGGCCGAGATTTCCTCGATCTCCATCCCGCCTTCGGAGGAGGCGACGATCATCACCCGCTGGGAAGAGCGGTCAAGGACGAAGCCGAGGTAGATTTCGCGATTGAAATCAACGGCCTGCTCGACATAGACGCGGTAGATGCCCTTGCCTTCGGCGCCAGTCTGGTGCGTCACGATCTTGCGGCCGAACATGCCTTCGGTCGCTTCGTGGATCTCATGTTCCGACTTGCAGAGCTTGACCCCGCCTGCCTTGCCGCGGCCCCCGGCGTGGACCTGGGCCTTGACGATCCAGCGGTCGCCCCCCAGTTCGCGCGCCCGGTAGGCAGCCTGTTCGGGGCTGTAGGCCAGTGCGCCCGCAGGCACGGTGACGCCGAATTTGGCAAGGATTTCCTTGGCCTGGTATTCGTGGATGTCCATTCGTTCCTCCCGTTATTCGGCGGCCAGGGCGGCGGCGTAGTGGGTTTCCAAGGCGGCAAGCGCCTGGCCCACATCTACATTCGCGCCCATGGCGTTCATCTCGGCGGCGAAGCGCGTCACGATGTCGGTGATCGCGTCTTCGGAAAGCTGGTTCAGGATGCCGATGCGGACCTGGACCGGTTCCGACAGGGTCGGCCAGATGCCGAAGCCCTTGGCGCGGGCATTGGCGACCAGTTCCTTCTCGCGGCCCGCCAGAGCGCCCGGCAGGTTCAGCACGACAAGGCTGGTCATGTTCGAGGTGACCTCGCAGCCAAGCGCCGTGACGGCGGAGCGCAGCGCGGCCTCATGATGGGCGTAGTCGGCGGCCTTCTGGGCGCGGCCGTGCTGCAGGTTGATCCGCAGCGCCTCGTGGAAGGCGGCGACGGCATAGCCCGAATGTGTGCGGTGGTAGGTGCCGGCGGCGGTGTCCTTGCCGTCGACGATGGCCCAATGGCGGGCCTCAAAGATCGGGTTGTGGACAAAGGTGTAGCAGCCGTTTTCGCGCAGATGGGCGATGTAGCGGTCGGCGAAACTGACCGGGGCATAGGTCAAGGGCAGGCAGAGGACGCCCTTCTGCGGGCAGGAGGCCCATCCGACCACACCGGGGTAATCGTCGATGGCAAAATCCTCGATCCCGAGCGAGGAGACAGCGTCGACGAGGCCCATTACGTTGTGCGTCATGCAGGCGTCGGAGAAGCCCTGGATGTCGTTGATCCGGCCCGAGCCGGTTTCCCAATGCGCCATCGTGGCCCACATGGGTCTGTGTTCGGCCAGCGCCTTTTCGATGATCTCGGCGGTGACCGACTGGCCGTGCGGGACCTGGATGACGGTGACGCTGGCGGGTTTGGGGTCCAACGCGTTGGCCTTCAGGTCTTCCCGCGTTGCGGCGCGGGTGCGCACGGTCAGGGCGTCAATGCCGCTGAACGTGCCGTTGACGAAGCAGACGACGCTGTCGCCCGGCAGGATGGCCGAGAAGAGGGCGTCAAGGCCGCTCCACCCCGTCCCGGCGACGCCGAACGTGTAGGTGTTCTTGGTGCCCCAGACCTTCCGAAGCATGTGCTTGCATTCGATCATCCCGCGCAGGACATCGGCCTGCATGTGATCGGCAAGACCAGCATTGGCGAAGTTCGCCAGCACGCGTGCATCGGTGTTGCCAGGGCCCGGGCCAGCGGCCAAAGTCTCGGGGATGACAAGTTGGGGGAAAAGTTCTCTGTCGGTCATGCGGCGCCCCTCCCAAGGACTTGGTGGATGTGGACCGTCATCTGGGCCGGACCTGTGACGCTTCCGGGTGCAGCGGAAGAAAGTGTCACGAGGTCTGCCTTGACGTTGATCCTTGACGCTTAACAAAGCGGCAGTCGACAAATGTAACAACCTTCGTATATCCTGCTTTTGGATAACTATTTGGGTGGTAAATTACCCACCCAAATAGGTTGATATGCGGTGGTATACAGAAACGACCCGCCCATACGGGTAGGGAGGAGCGGGTTGATGGCGCTTTGGGACGATGAGCGGAGGGTGGTAGCGGTAACGCTGATGCTGGCGGACGGAAACCCGCTGATGCTGACCGCGCTGTCGGAAATCTTCGAGAAGGACCCCCGATTCTCTCTGGTCGCGACGGCGTCGACGGCCGAGGGGTTCCTGGGAATGGTGATGCGGATGCCGGTGCAAGTGGGGGTGATCGACTGGAACCTGCCCGCACTTGGCGGGGCGCGGCTGATCGACGTGCTGCGCGCGCAGGCGAATGCGCCACGTCTGGTGGTCTATGCCGAAGATACCGGGGACATCCCGCGCAAGGCGATGGCGGCGGGGGCGGCGGGGTTTGTGTCCCGTTCCGATTCAGTGGACCGGCTGGTGGAGACCTGTGCGGCGGTGGCGAAGGGGCAGATGGTGTTCCCTTTCCTCGACGTGCGGGGATTGAAGCAGGACCCGATTGAATCGCTCTCTCCGCGCGAGCGGACGCTGCTGGAAGCGTTGTCCAAAGGTCTCACCAACCGCGAGCTGGCGCGCGATCTGGAGATCAGCGAGAACACGGTGAAGTTCCACCTGTCGAACCTGTTTGAGAAACTGGACGTGAAGAACCGGGCACAGGCGATTGCGTTCTTTTATGCAAATCGCGCCTCGCGTGGCGAAATGTGATGCATTTTCGGGCTTGACGCGGGGGGCTGCCTTCGCAGATGGGTAGGGCGGGTGCAGCTCCTACTACCTTGGCAGGAGCCCAAACATGTCTTTCCACGTCATCACGCAGGCCCCCGCGCGCCTGAACCGCAGTGAGCTGGCCGTTCCGGGCAGCGCGCCCCAGATGTTCGAGAAGGCCGCCGCGTCGGATGCGGATGTGATTTTTCTCGACCTCGAAGACGCCGTCGCGCCCGACGACAAGGCGCAGGCGCGGAAGAACATCATCAAGGCGCTGAACGAGATCGACTGGGGCAAGAAGACCATGTCGGTGCGGATCAATGGCCTTGATACGCATTTCATGTACCGCGACGTGGTCGATGTGGTGGAGCAGGCTGGCGAGCGGCTGGACCTGATCATGATCCCGAAAGTCGGGACTGCGGCGGATGTTTATGCCGTGGACATGATGGTCACCCAGATCGAGGACGCGAAGGGGTACAAGAAGCGGATCGGGTTCGAGCATATCATCGAGACGGCCTTGGGAATGCAGAACGTCACCGAGATCGCCGGGGCGTCGAAGCGGAATGAGTCGCTCCACTTCGGGGTGGCGGATTATGCAGCCTCGACCCGGGCAAGGACGACGATCATCGGGGGCGTGAACCCGGATTATTCGGTGCTGACCGACAAGCTGGAGGATGGCTCTCGCCAGGTCCACTGGGGCGATATGTGGCACTATGCGCTGGCCCGGATGGTGGTCGCGGCGCGGGCGAATGGGCTGCGCCCCGTGGACGGGCCGTTCGGTGATTTCTCGGACTCCGATGGATACCGGGCGGCAGCGAAGCGGGCGGCGGTGCTGGGTTGCGAGGGGAAGTGGGCGATCCACCCGTCGCAGATCGGGCTGGCCAACGAGGTGATGAGCCCGTCGGAGGCCGAGGTCACCCGGGCGAAGCGGATCCTGGACGCGATGGCGCAGGCGGCGGCCGAGGGCAAGGGGGCCGTGTCGCTGGACGGGCGGCTGATCGATTACGCGTCGATCCGGCAGGCTGAGGTGCTGGTCCAGAAGGCCAAGCAGATCGCGGGGGCCTGAGGGGCTGCCCACGCGTGGACAGTTTTGCGGCCGCAAGGAAATCAATGGGTTGGCTGCAGGCGTTTACCTGCGGTTAACCTGAGTGATGCGGGCCAGGGGAGCGATCCCCTGGCCCGGTTGCGTTGGGTTCTGGAGAGGCTTCCCATCCCCGCAAAGTGGAGGGGAAGCGCGGATGTGCAGGGATAGGGTCGGCTTGCCAGCGGCGGCAGGTGCCTCCGGCGGGGAAGTTTGGGCAAAGATGAAAGGTGGCGGGACTGATCGGCGTCAGTCGACCGGAATCAGAGCCACGGCGACGCGGCGGCCTTCGCCGAGGAGGACATTGTAGGTGCGGGCGGCGGTCGGGGAGGCCATGACCTCGACCCCGATCCCCTGCCCTTCCAGTGCAGCGCGGAACGCCTCGGGCACGTGGGATATGCTGCTGCCGGTGCCAACGAACAGGACGTCAACCTTGTCCACCAGGCTGAGCGGGGCAGCAGTGTCGTCGTAGCCGCCCCAGGGGCCGGCGTCCCACGGGGTGATCAGGCAGGGGCCGCGCAGGATATGCCCGGCTACGCGAAAGAAGCCGGGGCCGTAACCCTCGATCGCCTTCGCGCTGCCATAGGTGACTTCGGTGAGCCGCATCAGGCCCCCTTACGCATCCACGTTGGCGAATTCGCCCTTGCCGGGCTTCTTCGTCTTGTCGCTGCGGTCGACGCCCAGCATCAGGACGATGTTCTTGGCCATGTAGAGCGTCGAATAGGTGCCGAGGACCACACCGAGCAGCATCGCGAAGACGAAGCCGCGGATCACATCGCCGCCGAAGATGAAGAGCACAAGGAGCGAGATGAAGGTCGTGGACGCGGTCATGATGGTCCGCGACAGCGTTTCGTTCGCGGTGAGGTTCATCATCTCGCGAAGGGGCATTTGCTTGTACTTGGCGAGGTTCTCGCGCAGGCGGTCGAAGATCACGACGGTGTCGTTGACCGAATATCCGAGGATGGTCAGAAGGGCGGCGACGATAGTCAGGTCGAACTTGATCTGGAAAAGCGCGAAGATGCCGACGGTGACGAGAACGTCGTGTATCAGCGCGGCAACGGTGCCCACGGCGAACTGCCATTCGAAGCGGATCCAGACATAGGCAAGGATGCCCACGGCCCCGGCGAGCACGGCAAGGAGTGCGGAGGTGATCAGCTCCTGACTGACCTTCGGGCCGACGGATTCGACGGACGGGAAAGTGATCGCCGGGTCGATGACCTGCAACGCGGCCTCGACGTCGGCGATGACTTCGGGGGTGACCGATTCCTCGCCTTCGCGGGCCGATAGGCGGACCATCGCGACGTGCTGGTCGTCGCGGAAGGAGGGGTCGAAGACCTCGGTGATCGAGACGTCGCCCGCGTCGATCCCCGAAAGCGCCTCACGGTAGACGCCCACGTCCACCGCGGTGGTTGATTCCGTACGGATCGTGGTCCCGCCGCGGAAGTCGATGCCGAAGTTCAGCCCCATCGTGAAGATCAGCACCAGCGAGGCGACCATCGCGAAGATGGACGCTCCGAAGGTCGCCCACTGGATGGCGAAGAAGTTGATGTTGGTCTTTTCGGGAACCAGTCGCAGGCGCCAGGCCATATCCATATCCTCCGGTCAGACCACAAGCGTCTTTGGACGTTTCCAGTCGACGTATATCTCGACGATGAGGCGGGTCACATAGACAGCCGTGAACATCGACGTGATGATTCCAAGCCCCAGCGTCACGGCGAAGCCGCGCACGGCACCGGAGCCGAGCCAGTACATGATGACTGCTGTCAGGAAGCCGGTCACGTTCGAGTCCATGATGGCTGAGAAAGCGCGGTCGAAGCCCTCGGCGATGGTGCGGCGCGGATTGGCCCCGGCACGCAATTCCTCGCGCATGCGTTCGAAGATCAGGACGTTGGCGTCGACGGCCATGCCCATCGTCAGCACGATGCCGGCGATGCCGGGCAGAGTCAGGGTGGCGCCGATAGCCGAGAGGACTGCCATGATCAGCGCGATGTTGACTGCCAAAGCGAGGTTGGCGAAGACACCGAACATCCCGTAGGACAGGATCATGTAAAGGGCGACGGCAATAGCGCCAATCACGGCGGCGGTCTTGCCGGCGTCGATCGAGTCCTGGCCAAGCTCGGGGCCGATGGTCCGTTCTTCAAGGAAGGTCATCTCGGCAGGAAGGGCACCGGCGCGCAGCAGGACGGCGAGGCGGGTCGATTCCTCGACGCTGAAGTTGCCGGTGATGATTCCAGAACCGCCCGGAATGTGGCTTTGGATCACCGGGGCCGAGATCACCTCGTCATCCAGGACGATCGCGAAGGGCGCACCGATGTTGGCGGCGGTATAGTCGCCAAAGGCGCGTGCGCCGGTGGTGTCGAAGCGGAAGCTGACGGCAGGTTGGCCGTTCTGGTCAAAGGACGGCTGGGCGTCGACCAGATCCTCGCCCGAGACGACGGGGGTCTCTTCGACGATGTAGTAGACGCCCTCTTCGTCCATAGATGGCAGAAGCGCGTTGCGCGGGCCGGGGCTGGCCTCGGCGTCGGTGGTGCGGCTGACGACGGCGTTGAAGGTGAGCTTGGCGGTCTGGCCGATGAGGGCCTTCAGTTCCTGCGCCGAGCCGATGCCGGGGACCTGGATCAGGATGCGATCCTCGCCTTGGCGCTGGATGGTGGGTTCGCGGGTCCCGGCCTCGTCCACGCGACGGCGGATGATTTCCAGCGACTGCTGGATCGTGCGCTGGTCGGTGGCCTGCTTTTCGGCCTCGGAGAGCTGGACAACAATGTCGTTGCCTTCCGAGGTGACGTCGATGGTGCTTTTGCCGACGCCGGTCAGGGTGACGACGCTGGAACCGAGGGCGCGGACGGCTTCGAGTGCTG
>JAIXSA010000035.1 GCA_027484915.1 Paracoccaceae bacterium
CCCCGATGGGCATCGAGGTCTGGGGCAAGCCCGAAAAGGGCGACCCCTTCCGCAACGCCACCCCCGCCCGCCGCTTCGCCGAACCGGTGGAGGTTGCGGATGCCGCGCTCTACCTCGCCTCGGACGCCTCCAGCATGGTCAACGGGGCGCTGCTGATGGTCGAAGGCGGGTTCACCAGTGTCTGACGTCTCGCTCGAAGCCAAGGCGGGGGATCTGCTCTCGGACGCTCCCTCGGCCTTTGCCCGTTACGAAGCCATCCGCCCCCGCCTGCCCAAGGCGCGCTTCCCGGCGCAATCTCTGCACCTGCCCTCCCTCGATGCCGTGGCTGACCATGTCGACGGCTTCCTCCTCGATGCCTTCGGGGTCCTGAACGTGGGCGAAACCGCCATTCCCGGTGCGGTCCAGCGGCTGCAGTCCCTGCGCGCGCGGGGCAAGCGGCTTTCTGTACTGACCAATGCCGCAAGCTACACCCGCGCGCAGCTTCTGGCCAAATACCACCGCCTCGGCTTCGACTTCACCGCAGACGAGGTCGTCGCCTCCCGCGATGTTGCCGTCGCGCAGCTTCAAACGATAGCCCCGGGAGCCACCTGGGCCGCAATTTCGGCCGCAGGCGACAGCTTCGCCGACATCCCGGCCCGGCTGGTGGACGCAGTCGCAGACCCCGCAGCACTTCGGACCGCCGACGGGGTCCTGTTCCTTTCCACCGCGCGCTGGACCCCTGCCCTGCAGTCGGACCTCATCGACGCCCTTTCGCAGCGCCCGCGTCCGCTGGTCATCGCCAACCCCGATCTCGTCGCCCCCCGCGAAGGTGGGTTGACGATCGAGCCGGGCCTTTTCGGCCACGACCTCCTCGACCAGGTCGCGGTGCCGACACACTGGTTCGGCAAACCCTTCCCCGAGGCCTTCGCGGAAGGCATCGCCCGAACCGGCCTTCCGCCGGACCGTCTCGCCATGGTCGGCGACACCCTGCACACCGACGTGCTTGGCGGGGCGGCGGCGGGCTGCCGCAGCGTTCTTGTCACCGACCACGGTCTCTTCGCCGGCCTCGATGTCCGCCCCTTCATCGAAGCCTCGGGAATGATCCCCGATTTCATCCTGGGCAGCATCTGACGCTTGGCGCTCCCAGTCTGCCAGACCGCCAACTTCAACCGAAGGTGACTTGCCGGGGCGCCCTGCCCCCACAATTCTGCGCCAGTCGGACGGCGGCGGGCTTTGCTTTGATCTTTGGCGACTTAACTACCTTTCAGTGTCGTGTCCCGCAGATCAGCGACGAAAGCCCGGCCCCGTCCAATGGGCACGGGACGCTCAGGAAAGGTCTTGGATGAAGCTCGGCGTCCAGCTTGTCGTCATCGCAGTGCTCGGCGCCGTGGCCATTCCGGTTTCGGCCCGCTTCGTCCCCGGAACACATCCCTGGCTGGACCGGATCGGCCTTCTGGCACCGCTTGCCGACGCCGGCCTCGTCCCGACCGACAAGGCCGAGGGCGGCGGACCCGGTCCCGGCGCGCGCGGCGGCGAGGTGCCGGTTGTGGCCCTGCCGGTCGAACCCCGCGCCCTGCAGGACGTCCTGTCGGTGATCGGCTCGGGTCAGGGTGCCCAGGCGGCGGACCTCGCCTTCGCGGTGACCGGCCGGATCGTCGAAGTGCCTGTCGCCCCCGGCGACCGGGTCGAAGCCGGGACCCTCATCGCCCGCCTCGACACCTCTGCCGCACAATTGTCGGTCGACCGCGCCCGGCTTGTGCTGCAGGACGCTCAGCGCACCGTCGACCGGCTGGACCAGCTGGCCCAGTCCGGCGCCGCGACCTCGCTGCAGCGCCAAGAGGCCGAGCTTGCCCTGCGCACCGCCGAGCTCGACCTCAAGGCCGCCGAACAGACCCTGGCCGACCACCAGCTTCTCGCCCCGATTCCGGGTTTCGTCGGCCTGATCGAGGCCCAGCCCGGCGATCTTGTCACCCCCTCGACCGTCGTCACCCGGATCGAGGACCGCTCGAGCCTGGTCCTCGACTTCCGCGTACCCGAACGGCTGGCCCCGCTGCTGCGGATAGGCGATACGCTGCGCGCGGCGGCAGTGTCCCTTCCCGACAGCGCGGTCGAGGGCCGGATCACCGCGGTCGACAACCGCGTCGACGAGACCAGCCGCACGCTCCGCGTACAAGCAAGTATCACCAATCCCGAGGACAGGCTCCGCGCCGGAATGGCCTTCCGGATCGAGCTTGCCTTCACTGGCGCCAGCTATCCGGCAGTTGATCCGCTCTCGATCCAGTGGGGCTCGGACGGGGCCTACGTCTGGGTGGTGCGCGAGGGCAAGGCCTCCCGTCTTCCGGTCAGGATCGTCCAGCGCGACGCCGAGTTCATCCTGGTCGAAGGCGACTTCGCGCCGGACGACTTGGTCGTCACCGAAGGGGTGAACAGCCTGCGCCCGGGGGCCGCCGTCGCCATCACCCCGCAGCCGAGTTGACGCGATGGCCGGCCCCGCCCCGTCCCACCGTATCGCGCTTTTCGTCCGTCGGCCCGTCCTTGCCTTCGTGCTGAACGCCCTCATCGTCATCGCGGGGCTCGCCGCACTCCTCGGCGTCGACGTGCGCGAGCTTCCGGCCGTCGAACGCCCCGTCGTGTCGATCTCGACCAGCTATTCCGGTGCCTCGCCGGAAACCATCGACCGCGAGATCACCGCCGTGGTCGAAGGGGCAGCCAGCCGCATCCCGGGGGTCGAGACGATCTCTTCCTCCTCGCGCTTCGGCTCCAGCCGGGTGACGGTGGAATTCCAGGAGGGTGTCGACCTCGACATCGCCGCCACAGATTTGCGCGACGCCGTGGCGCGCCTGGCGGGATCGCTCCCCGACGGTGCCGATGCCCCGCGCGTGGTGAAATCCGACGCCGATTCCGACGCGATCCTGCGCATCGCAATCACCTCGTCCAGTCGCACGGCGGACGAGCTGACCGTGCTGGCCCGCGACCTGGCCGAGGCCCGCCTCCTCGCCGCCCCCGGTGTCGCGGACCTCCAGATATTCGGCGACCGCGAGCTTGCCTTTCGGGTGGACATCGACCTCGTGCAACTCGCCGCGCGGGGCTTGACCGTGGCCGACCTGCGCGCGGTTCTGTCCAATGTCGCGCAAGAGTCGCCCGCCGGCACGCTCAGTTCCGACCGGCAGTCCCTGCAGGTCCGCACCACAGCGGCCCTCGCCACTGCCGCAGAGATCGAGGCCCTGACCATCGCCGGCAACGTGCGGCTGGGCGACGTGGCCCAGGTCACCCTTGGCCCGGAACCCGGCGCCTCGATCCTGCGCGCCAACGGCGAAACCGGGATCGGCCTCGGCATCATCCGCCAGGCCAACGGCAACTCGCTGGCGATTTCCGAAGCCGTGCGCAAGGTGGTGGCCGACCTCCAGCCACTCCTGCCCGACGATGTGCAGATGTACATCACCTCGGACAGCGCCGATTTCATCCAGGGCGCGATTCACGAGGTGGAACTGGCGCTGGTCCTGTCGGTCCTGATCGTGACGGCGGTGATCTACCTTTTCCTGCGCGACGCGCGCGCCACGCTGATCCCTGTCGTCGCGAGCCCCGGGGCGATGATCGGCACCCTTGCCGCAGTCTGGCTGGTCGGCTTTTCGATCAACATCATGACCTTGCTTGCCCTGGTCCTTGCCACCGGCATCGTGGTCGACGACGCCATCGTGGTCCTTGAAAACATCGTCCGCCGCCGGTCCGAAGGCATGGGCGCCCGCGCGGCCGCCGTCCTCGGCGCCGAACAGGTGTTCTTCGCCGTCCTTGCCACGACCGTCACACTCGCCGCCGTCTTCGTGCCGCTCTCCTTCCTGCCCGGCCAGACCGGCGGGCTTTTCCGCGAGTTCGGCTTCACCCTCGCCATCGCCGTCCTGCTGTCTTCGGTCACGGCACTGACCCTTTGCCCCGTCCTCGCCGCGCGCCTGTTGCGGCCCCATGTGGAAAAGCGCGGCTGGCTTGACCAGGTCGGCGACGGGCTCTCCGCCACTTACGCCTGGACCCTGCGCCGCTGCCTGAACGCGCCCCTCGTCGCCGTCGCGGTCGCGCTCCTCTTTGCCGCCCTCGGCTTCGCCTCCTTCACCACCCTGCGCCAGGAGCTCACCCCGACCGAGGACCGCTCCGTGATCCTCCTCTCCGTTTCGGCCCCGCAGGGCGTGGCGCTGGACTACACTGACGGCAAGATGCGCGAGATCGAGGCCCTGATTGACCCCCTGCGCGCCTCGGGCGAGGTCGCAAACGTCTTCGCCATCGCCGGGACCGGCGGGGGCAGCCGGGGATTCATGGTGGTGACCCTGGCCGACTGGGCCGACCGCACCCGCAACCAGCAAGACATCGCGGACGAGATCACCGCCGGCCTGCGTGGCATCGTCGGCATCCGCGCCTTCGCGATCCAGCCAAACTCGCTTGGCATCCGCGGCGCGGGCCAAGGCCTGTCGTTCGCGCTTCTCGGCGATGACTATGCCGAACTTGCCGACGTCGCGCGCGCCTTGGTCGAGAAAATGGAAGCCGACCCCAGCTTCGGCCAGGTCCGCCTTGGCTACGACACCACACAACCCCAGCTCTTCGTGGAAATCGACCGCGCCCGCGCGCAGGACCTTGGCGTCCGGATCAACGGGTTGGGCGAGGCGCTGCAGGCCGTCCTGGATGGCCGCACCGTGGGCAAGATCTTCCTGCAGGACGACAGCTACGACATCCGCCTCGTCTCCACCGAAACCCCGGTGGACGACCCCGGCGACCTGGAGCGCACCTTCGTGCCCTCGGACAGCGGACAGCTTGTCCCCCTGTCCTCTTTCGCGACGCTGACCGAACGCCCGGTGGCACCCGAACTCGGGCGCGAGGCGCAAAGTCGGTCGGTCCCGATCACCGCCTCGCTCAGCCCGGACATGCCCCTGGGTGCCGCCCTGGCCGAGGTGCAAAGCCTTTCAGACGGCCTTCTGTCCGACACCATGCGCCTTGTGCCGCTGGCCGAGGCCGCCACCCTGGGCGAAACCTCCTCGGGCCTTCTGGTGACCTTCGGCATCGCGCTGGCCATCGTGTTCCTCGTCCTGGCCGCGCAGTTCGAAAGCTTCGTCTCTGCCGTGATCGTGATGGCGACGGTCCCCCTTGGCCTTGCCTGCGCGGTCTTCGCGCTTCTGCTGACGGGGGGCAGCGTCAACGTCTACTCGCAGATCGGGCTGGTGCTTCTGGTGGGGATCATGGCCAAGAACGGCATCCTGATCGCGGAATTCGCCGACCAGCTTCGGGAACGCGGCAACAGCGTGCGCCAGGCCATCGAGGAGGCCTCGGTCGTCCGCCTGCGTCCCGTGATGATGACGATGATCGCGACCGTCCTTGGGGGTGTGCCCCTGGTGCTGGCCCAGGGCGCGGGGGCCGAAGCGCGCGAGGTGCTGGGCTGGGTCATCGTCGGCGGGCTCGGGCTGGCCACGCTTGTGACCCTCTACATCACCCCCGTGGCCTATCTTCTCCTTGCCGGGTTGTCCCGCCCCCGCTCGGCGGAAACCGCGCTTCTGCAAGGCGAACTCGCCACGGCAGAAAGGCTGACCGACCGGACCTAGGGTTCAGCCGGCTGCGACGGGAGCAGTCTCGCCGACCGGAAGCACCCGGATCTGGAGCCGCAGCCGTGCAGGACGGCGCACTTCGACGACCGGAACCGGCGCCACCACGTCCTGCGCCGGTTCGACGTGGCGGATCGGACGCGGCGCGACCAGCGACACACCGTCTTCCACAAGCTCGCCCGTCGCCGGATCGATGCCGACGTCGATCAGAAGATGCGGGGACAGCTCGGACAGACGCTTCACCGCGGCCTGCAATTCGATCTGGGTTTCCGGCACCGCCGGGGCGCGGCCCCAAGTCACCAGCCGCATCACCAGCCGGGTCAGGGACCAGGCTTCCATCTCGGCACAGCGTCCGCGCTCGACCGAGTTTTCCGCGTCGTGAAACTCTTCCAAAGCCAGCCGGTTGGTGAAGATCTGCGCGATGGTGCTGTGGGTCATGCTCATGGTCTTGTCCTTCTCCTGGGCGTCACGTCGCCGCTTCGTATGGGAAAAGACTGCCATCCCCCGCATCCCGCGTCTGTTCCCTGGGGAACACTTGCTACTTGCCCGAAAGAGATGTCGGCCCTAGCATCCGCCTGGGAGGGGAGAGGGGGGCAAGGCTGTGTCAGGCAGACCGCTTGCTGACGGTAACGGGCGTGGCGCCGCGCCGCAGGCCCCGACCTCCCGCCTGCAAACCTTCCCGATCTTCTCGGCCCTCTCTGCCGAAAGCCTTGCCGACCTTGCCCAGGGCATGCGCGAGCAGCACTGGGGCACAGGACAGCTGATCTTCTCGCGCGGTGACGCCGGCGACCACATGTTCGCCATCCTCCGTGGCCGCATCCGCCTCGTCCTCTCCAGCCCCCGCGGGCGCGAGATCGTGCTGCGCACGCTCGGCCCCGGCGACATCCTGGGCGAGATGGCCCTCATCGACGGCGAGCCACGCTCGGCCGACGCCACCGCCGCCGAAGAGACTGCCTGCCTCGTCCTGAACCGCGCCCGGTTCGAAACGGTAGCGCACCAGCGGCCCGATGTCGGCATGGCGATGGCACGGCACCTGTCCAACCACCTGCGCCGCACGAACTTCCAGATGGAAACGATCGCGCTCTACGACCTGCAGACCCGGCTCGTGCGTTTCCTCCTGCACACGCTGGCCCACACGCCCGACACTGGGCGCGGCAACCTGCGGCGCGTGACCCTGGGCGTCAGCCAGACCGACGTCTCCGCCATCCTCGGCGCGTCGCGCCCGAAGATCAGCCAGGCCTTCCAGGCCCTCCTCGCCGCCGGGGCGATCCGCCGCGACGGCGATGCGCTTCTGTGCGACATGGCCGCGCTTACCGACCTCAGCGAAGGACCGCCGGACTAGCCCGCATCGCAGCATCAACACGGCTTTCGTCCAGTCGTTCTGGTTGTCGCGGAAGTTGCGGTACCCCTCGGCGGCCTCTTCCAGCGGCAGTCGGTGCGAGATCAGGAAGGTCGTGTCGATCTGCCCTTCCATGATCCGGCCCGGAAGGTCGCGGGCATAGCGCTGGACATGCGTCTGCCCTGTCCGCACCTCCACCCCCTTCTGCATCAGCGCCCCGATGGGGAAGGTGTCGACCACCCCGCCATAGACCCCCGGGATCGACACCCGCCCTTGCGCACCGCCATCAGCGCCATCCGCAGCACGTGGCCCCGGTCAGCCCCTGACAGCAGCTTCTGCTTGATCGTGTCCAGCATGTTGTCCGGCGCGAAGCCGTGGCTCTCGATCCCTACGGCATCGATCACCGCATCGGGACCGATCCCGCCGGACATCTCCATCAGGGCCTCCAGCACATGGGTCCGGGTATGGTCGATCACCTCGGCCCCCAGGCCCCGGGCCAGGTCCAGCCGGTGCGGATGGTGGTCAATGGCGATCACCCGGCCCGCGCCCATGATCATCGCCGACTGCACGGCAAACAGCCCCACCGGACCGCATCCCCAGACCGCCACCGTATCGCCCGGCCGGATCTCGGCGTTCTCTGCCGCCATCCAGCCCGTCGGCAGGATATCGGACAGGAACAGCACCTGCTCGTCCGGCACGCCGTCGGGCACCACGATGGGCCCGACATCGGAAAACGGCACCCGCACGTACTGCGCCTGCCCCCCCGGATAGCCGCCGGTCAGGTGCGAATAGCCGAACGGCCCCGCCATCGCGTGCCCATAGGCCGCCTCCGAGGCATCCTGCTTCTCCACGGGGTTGGAGTTGTCGCAGGCCGAAAACTGTCCAAGCTGGCAGAAGAAGCATCCGCCGCACAAGATGGTGAAGGGCACCACCACCCGATCGCCCTTGCGCAGCGTCGATCCCGGCCCGGTCTCCACCACCCGGCCCATGAACTCGTGCCCCCGGATGTCGCCCTTCTGAACCCCTGGGATGACCACATCATAAAGGTGCAGGTCCGACCCGCAGATCGCGGTCGAGGTGATCTCGATGATCGCGTCGCGCGGATTGACGATTTCGGGGTCGGGAACGGTCTCGACCCGTACGTCACGGGTCCCGTGGAAAGTCAGGGCGCGCATGTCAGGTCCTTTCCTCGCGGCGGTTGACCGAGGTGGCGATCTCGCCGGTCTCGACCAGCATCTTCAGCCGTTTCAATTCGTGCCGCCCTTGCAGGCGCGGGTCGGCGCGGAAGGCCTTGGCGATCCAGTGGCCAACGGTCCCGCCCTGTGGCCGATAGGCGATTGTCGCCTCGTCCACCGACCCGTGCCCCGCGGGCGCGTCACGGAAGAGGACCTTGCCCTCGGCCTCGATCTCGGAACCGTCCACCGACCGCTAGGCCAGGAATTCTCCATTCCGTGCCTCGACGATGCGGGTGACCAGGTTGACCTCGGTGCCTGCGGGTCCCGCGACGATCCAGCGCCAGGTTCCGTCCGGACCTTCCTCGGTGGACCGAACGTTGGCCATGAACCCGGACAGCGCCCTTGGATCGGTCCAGCGCTGGAACAGCTCTTGCCGGGGTGCGGCGATGGTCACCGACCGGCCCGCGACCTTGTAGTCGCCGAACCCGCTCTGCCGCACAGTCCTGCCGGGGGCACTGTCCGGCGGATGGTCGCTGCGGGACTGTTGCGAAAGGTAATAGACCGCGACCGCCGCCCCTGCGAGGGCAAGCGGCACCGCGATACGGCTGGAAGGTCGGCGCATGGCAAGGTCCTTTCACCTTGGCCAACCGAGGACCCCGCCGGATGTTCCCTATCCCTGCCGCTCCGCATGCCAGGCATCGATGGCGCCCCGCGTCGTGCCCCAGACCCTCGCCAGCCGCTCCAGCCCCACGGCCACCCCTGCGGCATCGTCCTGCCGGTAGGCCGTTTCCAGCCCCTTCAGCACCTGGTGCAGCTCCGACGCTCCCAGAACCGCAGCCGAGCCCGCCACCTTGTGCACCTGATCCGCCCGCACGTCCACGGGCAGCTCCGCCCACTTGGCCGAGACGCTGCGCCGGACCAGGTCCTCCGCCTCTCCCCGGAAAGCCGCCAGCAAACGCGCCGCCGTCTGCCTGTCCAGGCTTTCCGTCAGTTCGGCGAAGGGGACCGCAGTCTTTGTGGCAGCCAGTCCGGCATCACCCCGCACGCTGGCAAGCGTCGCCAGCAAGGCCGCGATGTTCAACGGCTTGACCAGGGCCGCATCGATCCCGGCGGCAAGGTAGCGCTGGCTGTCCTCGGGTAAGGCATGCGCCGTCAGCGCGATGATCGGTGTCGCGCGGTTCGGGCCGTCCGCCCCCCTGATGACCCGGGTCGCTTCCACCCCGTCCATCTCGGGCATGCTGATGTCCATCAGGATCGCATCAAAGACCTGCTGCCCCGCCAGATGCACCCCCTCGCGGCCGTCATGGGCCTCGACCACGTGATGCCCGGATCGCTTCAGCATCTCGCGTGCGATCAGCCGGTTGATCTGATTGTCCTCCACCAGCAGCAACCGCATCGCCGACGCCGGCGCAGCGCGGTGGTCTGACCCGGCCTCCGCTGCGGTCCTCGTCGCTGCGTCCCGCTGGACCGGCGTGCCGACCGGCAGGCGCACCCAGAAGAGGCTCCCCTCCCCAAGCTCACTGTTCACCCCGATCTCGCCGCCCATCGCCTGGACCAGCCGACGCGAGATCGCAAGCCCCAGACCCGTTCCCTCGGCCTGGCGGCTGTAGCTGGTGTCAAGGGTCCGGAACTCCTCGAAGATGCGCTCCAGGTTTTCCTCAGCGATCCCGATGCCGCTGTCGGTGACCCGGAACTCCACCAGCCCGCGGTCGGGGATGCTCTCACACTCGACCAGGATCTCTCCACTGCGGGTGAACTTGTTCGCATTGCCGACCAGGTTCAGGATCACCTGCCGCAACCGCAACGCGTCCGCCCACATCCGCGCCGGGGCTGCGCTCGCATCGCTGCGGATCTGATTGCCGTTGGCTTCGATGGCATGGCGCTGACTTTCGACCAGCTCCTGCACCAGCACTGCAGGGTCGATCTCCGAGACGACCAGATTCAGCTGACCCGCCTCTGCCCGCGACATGCTGAGCACGCCATTCACGTGATGCAGCAGCAGCCCGGCCGACGTCTTCATCGCCGCGAGGAACGTCTTGTGCTTCGGAGACATCTTCGACGACTGCAACAGCTCAATCGAGCCCATGATCCCGTTCAGCGGCGTCCGCATCTCGTGGCTCATCACCGCCAGCAGCTCGGCCTTGGCCCGCTCGCCCGCCACCGCCCGGTCGCGCGCCAGGATCAGCTCCTGCTCTGACGCCACCCGGTCCGAGATGTCGCGCAGGAACGAGACCAGGATCTCCTCGCCCCCGAACGTGGCCGAGGACAGCGACAGTTCGACCGGAAAGACCACCCCGTCCTTTCGCTTCGCCTCCATCCGGACCAGCCCCTTGCCCACGACCCGTCGCTCACGCGTCGTGCGATACCGCGTCATTCCCGCAACATGCGCCGCACGCAAATGGTCGGGGACGACAAGGTCGGCCATGTCGCGGCCCAGGGCCTCGTCCCTGGTGTAACCGAACACCCGCTCGGCCGCCCCGTTGTACTCGATGACACGGCCCTCGGAATCGGTGGCGATGATCCCGTCCAGAGAGGTGGCGATCACCTCTTGCAGCCGGTTGCGCGCCTCTGCCTCGGATCGTTCCGACCGGATGCTGCGCCGGTACAGGGCCACAAGGATGGCAACGCCAACCAGAAGCGCCAGCACCAGAGCCAGCGTGAGATACCCGATCTTCGCCAAGGTCGCCGCCGCTCTTTCGCGCTTGATGTCGGAATCCTCGGCGTAGAAACGAATCCCCTGCAACGAAAAGTCGCGGGCGGTTGACCTCAGCCCGGTCAGATCGCCCACAAGGCTGGGCACCGCCGCTTCCAGCGCGCTGTCGGGTCCATCGAACAGGGGCGTATACCGGTCCAGAAACGCATCAAACGTGGCAACGTTCTGTGCGACCTCGGGATTGGTGCGCAGATCGACGAACTGCTGGCTCTGCTGGATCAGCCTGACCCGACTGTACAGCACGTCATAGCGCCGCCGCACGTCCTGCAGATCGGGCCGAGCGGCGTGGTCTGCATCCTGCACGGCAACCAGAAGCGCCAGCAGATCAACCTCGGACTGCACCAGCGTCCATTGCGTCGTGTCCGAATTGGCCACCGCCAAGGCGTTGATCTCGCGCTGGACGTTCGTCACCAGGAACCAGATCGCCAGAAGACACAGAAGGATACCCGTCAGGGCCGCCAGCAGGACGACCATCGGCAATGCGCGAAGGCGTCGGCGAAGCGGGTTCTGCTGCGGATCGACCACCGTCAATCGGCCACGACATCCAGCCGGACAAGCTGCCAGATGCTGCGCGAGTAGATGACCTCGCTCCGGTAGGCCTCGTTCAGGTCATAGGGGTAGACCAGCCACAATGGCCCGTTGTAGCGCACCGACATCGGTTTGCCGTTCTGCAGATAGGCCAGGATCGGGCCGCCCTCGACCGCATCGGTGACCGGGATGTCAATGGCATAGTCGTTGATCGCCGTTGCCTTGATCGATCCCGACGCCACTCCCAAACGCTCGGCCAGGGTGTGCAGGGATACCCCAGTGAACTCCTGGACGCCTTCGGTCCAGGGCGTGGTCGTGGCAAAGGTGACCTCGCCCATCCCACGCAGCATATCCATGTCGAAGACCGCGCTGTCGCCATCGTTGCGGACCGAGATGTCACCGGTGACGGACAGAATGACCTCGCCCGTCGGCGGCGGCAGCGTCTCGGCAGCCAAAGGGGCTGCGACAAATCCAGCGGCCAAAACCAATCCTGTCAGTATATTCTTCATGAACGCGCACATGACCAACCCCTCATCGTGGAAATCGAAACCGTGTCTTTTGTATAGCTTGTCAACTGATTGCCCAGTCAACGGCATATGATCACACGCTCTCGTTACGGCTAAACTATCTTTTGGACAAAAAATGCTATCCGATGATTTACCATCGGCTGCGCTATTGCGGATTGACATTTGATCAGCAAGGCCGCGACCCGAAGGCGCATGGTTGCAGCATAGCCGATCATCGGCACCGACGCCAAGGCCAGTTCCAGCATGCGACCGGCAACGCGGCCTGCAATCTCCGACCGGAGGACCGCCGAGAAGAACCGCACGGGGCTGTGTCAAGGTGGCAGGACGACCTGCCCCACCTCTAGGTCCGCTTGCAGAAGGCATCCTTCAAGGCCGAGACCACCGTCGCGACTTCGGCCCGCGCCAGGCTGTAGATCACGCTCTTCCCCTCGCGACGGGTCTGCACGACCCCCTCGGCCCGCAGCCGCATCAATTGCTGCGATACGGTCACGGGGCTTGCTCCGACAGCCTCGGCCAGTTGCGTGACGTTCAACTCGCCTTCGACCAGGCAGCACAGGATCTGCAACCGCCCCTCGTGCGACAGCGACTTCAGCAGCGCCACCGCACGGGCCGCCTGCTCCGCCGTCCCCCCGAAGCCTTCCAGGATCTCAGCCATCACCCGCTCCCAAAACGTCCGCCTTATCTGCAGGCGCTGCCCTTCCTCATTCCCATC
>JAIXSA010000147.1 GCA_027484915.1 Paracoccaceae bacterium
GGCGCCCGATGGAGTTGGGCCGTTTCGGCCCGGAATGGGGGCGACGGTGTCCAGGGAGGAGGAGAGGACACCGTCGCGATCCTTGGGCCCCGGGAGGAGGAGGGGGCCGCGGGATGGTCTGCACGGCGGTGCCGGGAGGAGGATGGCACCGCCGCAGTACCAGGCTACCCGGGAGGAGGGTGGGCGCCCGATGGGGTTGGGCCGTTTCGGCCCGGAATGGGGGCGACGGTGTCCAGGGAGGAGGAGAGGACACCGTCGCGATCCGTCTGGCCCTGGGAGGAGGAGCGGGCCTTGGGATGGTCTGCGCGGCGGGGCCAGGGAGGAGGGTTGGCCCCGCCGCAGTACCAGGTGCCAGGGAGGAGGAGAGGCACCCGATCAGGTCTGGACCCGAAGGTCCGAAGAAGGTGCGGCTTTGCCCGGGAGGAGGAGGGCATCGCCGCTGTCGCCGGGTCCTGGGAGGAGGGCGGACCCGGTCGAAACTTATTTCCCGTAGGCCGCCTCGTGCGCGATCTCGGTAATGCCGAGGCGCGAGATGCCGAGGTCGGACAGTTCACGGTCGGTCAGGGCATTCAGCTCGGCCACGGTGCGGCTGTAGACGCGGCGCTGGTTGATCGCGGTCAGGACGGCGTCCTTCACGTAGGCCAGGCGGTCAGCGAAACCCTTGCGGGCGATGGAGTTGGTGTTCACATAAGCCATGTCACTCAAGCCTCTTCAGTTTGGTCAGCAACGTTCTGTCGCGCTGTTAGGGGTAACATGGACCTCATGCTGCAGATGCACAATAGCGGGTCTCGGCAATGCTGCCATGCAGCATACGCATGGCTGAGGTCACGGAAATGTCATGATTTACCAATGTCTTCGCGGAATATTTGAGCAAATGGTCAACGGACCTTGCCCTTGCGCTGAAACGCTACGACCTTAGTGCAAATCTTCAGCGGAGTTGAAACGATGGCGGTGGATCGTGACGAGGTGATGGGTGTCCTGGCAGGGATCGGGCACCCCGGCGGAGGCGATCTTGTGGGCCGCGACCTGATTCGTGCGCTGACGGTCGACGGGGGCATCGTGCGCTTCGTGATCGAGGCGGCGACCCCGGACGAAGCGCGCGCCCTTGGTGCGGCACAGGCCGAGGCAGAGGCGAAGTTGCGCGCCTTGCCGGGGGTCACTTCGGTGCAGGTGGTGATGACGGCGCATGGCCCGGCGGCGAAGGCGGCACCGCCGACGCTGAAGATCGGGCAGCATCCGACGCCGCAGCAGGGCGGGCCGCAGAAGATCTCGGGGATCGACCGGATCATTGCCGTGGGGTCGGGCAAGGGGGGGGTGGGGAAATCCACGGTCGCTTCGAACCTTGCCGTGGCACTGGCGCGGCGGGGGCGGCGCGTGGGCCTGCTGGATGCCGATATCTATGGGCCTAGCCAGCCGAAGATGATGGGCGTGTCTAAGCGGCCTTCGTCTCCGGATGGCAAGACCATCGAGCCACTCTTCGCGCATGGGGTGACGATGATGTCGATCGGCCTGATGCTGAAAGAGGATGAGGCCGTAGTCTGGCGCGGGCCGATGCTGATGGGGGCGCTTCAGCAGCTTCTGGGGCAGGTGGCCTGGGGGAAGCTCGACGTCCTGATCATCGACCTGCCGCCGGGGACGGGGGATGTGCAGCTGACGCTCTGCCAGCGGACGCAGCTGACCGGGGCCATCGTCGTCTCCACCCCGCAGGACGTGGCGCTGCTGGATGCGCGCAAGGCGCTGGACATGTTCGGCAAGCTGAAAACCCCCGTCCTGGGGTTGGTCGAGAACATGTCGACCTACATCTGCCCGAACTGCGGGCACGAGGCGCATATCTTCGGGCATGGCGGCGTGGCGGCCGAGGCGGCAAAGTTGGACCTGCCGTTCCTGGGGGAGTTGCCGCTGGCGCTGGACGTGCGGGTGGCGGGGGACAGCGGGACGCCGATTGCGGCGACAGATGGCCCGCTGGCCGCGCCGTATCTTGCGCTGGCCGACCGCCTGATCGCGGGCGGGATGGGCTGAGCGCCGACCTGGAATCCAGCGTCCGAAACCCGCCCTTGAGGCGGGTTTTTGCTTGGGGCGTGCTTCCGGGTTGATTACATACCAACTGGTTGGTATTCTTCTTCTGGCCAGGGCGAGTCGTGGAGGGCTCGCCGTCAGGGAGGAAGACCATGACCCACGACATCCGTACCGTGCTTTGGTTCAACGGCCGCGGCAGGCAGGCGGCAGAGTTCTATTGCAGCCTGATCCCCGACAGCCGGATCGAAAGCTCTTACGCCAGCGACAATGGCGGACCTGAGGGGGACAGCCATTTCGAGGTGATCGACTTCCGGCTGAATGGCGTGCCCTACCAGATCCTTGACGCGGGACCGATGTTCCCGCTGTCGGAATGCGTGTCCGTCTCGGTCCTGACGCCGGACCAGGCGGAAACCGACCGGCTGTGGGAGGCCCTGGCTTCGGATGGCGGCAATCACGGGCCCTGCGGCTGGCTGAAGGACCGCTACGGGCTGTCCTGGCAGGTGGTGCCGAAGTTGGTCTACGATTTGATGACCGCTCCGGACCGCGCGCGGGCGGGCCGGGCGCTGGCGGCGGTGATGCAGATGGGCAAGATCGACATCGCCACCGTGGAAGCCGCCGCGCGCGAGGCGGCGTGATGCGCCGGGTGCGAATAATCGAGCATATCTCGCTTGACGGCGTCATTCAGGCGCCAGGCGGGCCGGAGGAGGACCGGGAGAACGGGTTCGACTACGGCGGCTGGGGCTTTCCCGAGCATGACGACGAGGTCGGTTCCGCAATCGTGGCCGAGCAGGGACAGGGGTTCGACCTCCTCCTTGGCCGCAAGACCTATGACATCTTCGCCGGTTACTGGCCAAAGCAGGCGGGCCCGATGGCCGATAGCCTGAACAGCGCGCGGAAGTTCGTGGCGACCCACCGGCCGGACAGCCTGGCCTGGGGGCCGGTCGAAAGCCTGGGTGCGGACATTGCGGCGGGCATCGCCAAGGCCAAGACGGCGGGCGGGCCCGACCTGATCGTCTGGGGCAGCTCTACCCTGACGCCGCTTCTGATCGCAGAGGGGCTGGCCGACGAAGTGCTTCTGCTGGTGTTCCCGGTCCTGATCGGCCGGGGCAAGCGGATCTTTTCCGACCGCGTCGCCCCCAGCGGGCTGAAATTGATCGAAAGCAAGGCGACGCCGTCCGGCGTCATCGTATCGAAGTACAAACCCGCCGGCGCCATGCGCACCGGCAGCTTCTGAAGGGAGGCAAGGATGAACGACATTCCCCACGACCGGCGCTATCGCCCGGCAGATCGGATCATGCAGGGGGTCATCCCCTACCTCAGCCTCGCCGGCAAGGCGGGCGAGGCGGCGGACTTCTACGTGAAGGCCTTTGCCGCAAAGGACATCGGCCGGATGGAAACCCCCGGCCAGCCTGGCCACTACATGCACCTTCAGGTCGAGATCAACGGCGGCGCCCTGATGCTGACCGACCACGTCGGCGAGGGGTCTCCCGAGGGGCCGCCGATGGCGCGGGGCCATCTGCAACTGGTGGTGGCCGACGGGAAGACCTGGTTCGACCGGGCCGTGGCGGCGGGCTGCACGTCGGTTGTCCCCTACGGCAAACAGCCCTGGGGCGATGACTGGGGCATGGTGAAGGACCCCTATGGTCTCCTCTGGGCGGTGTTGACACCCGATCCCGCTCTTTGGGACAAGGGATCATGAGCAAGTTGGGTGCAGAGTGACCACAGTAGCCCGTGTCCCCCGGGGCGAAGCGCGCGCGCGGCTTATCGAGGCCGCGCGCAGCATGGTGCGTCAGCGGGGCTTTGCCGCAACGTCGGTGGACGACCTGTGCGCGGCGGCAGGGGTGACCAAGGGTGCATTCTTCCATCACTTCGCCAGCAAGGAGGCGCTGGGCGTGGCACTGGTCGACGACTGGACCGCGATGACAGGGGCGATGTTCGCCGCCCATTCCTACAACGTCGCGGACGACCCCCTGGACCGGGTCTTCGCCTACCTTGACCTGCGCCGCGCGCTGCTTGCCCAGCCCTTGCCCGACTTTTCCTGCGTGGCCGGGACCACTGTGCAGGAGGTCTACGACACCTCGCCCCCGATGCGCGAGGCGGCCGAGCGGAGCATCCGGTCCGGCTTCAACCATGTTCTGCCGCATCTTGAACAGGCCCTTGCGGCGCACCCGGTGCCGGGCGTGACGGCGGAGGGCCTTGCGCAGCAATTCCAGGTCGCGACCCAGGGCGGTATCATCCTGGCCAAGGCGCTGAACGATCCCGCGCCCGCCCGCGCGGCCTTCGACCATCTGGAGCGATACCTGCGGCTTCTCTTCGGTCGCTGAAGGACTTTGTCCTGTGGCGCAGGTGCGCCTTTCGAATCACAAGGCGCGGGAAATCGTGGGAAACGGCGGGCAAAAGCTGTTTCCAGCGGCCAGATTCGCGCAGATTCACTGGGAATGGCACCTTTCCTATATCGATCACGGCTTGATCGCGAAAATTCCTGGGAGATCACGGGACTGTCATCGCTGGTGACCTGGGCACAAGATATGGGGTATATCTTTCGATATCTTACCTACTAATTGAGGAGGACGGGGAGAACCGGGCACAAGATGCTGGTTTGGGCTGGCCCCTGACACAAGATCATGCCCAGTTTGTCCCAACTTTTCCCTTGCTTTCCCATGCAATCCCATGCACCTTCATCTCACGACGATGAGATGGGCACGTGAAAGTCAGGGGCGGACAAAAGACCCCGAACAAGGCGTAGGCAGCTTCATACAGGCAGCCCCTTTCATCGGACGTAGAGATCCGGCGCGCGAGCGAGCAGACATCTCCCCCAGGTGGCGCGCGTAGCTGGACGCCCAGCGATGGGACAGCGGCGGATCGGGTAGTGGCAGCAACCCGATCCGCCTTTTTATTTCCATCGCCCCGGGCTTGACGTGGAACTGAAAAGGCCAGGCGATGGCAGAGGCGTTCAGAGGCGAGTTCTACCAGAAGGTAGACGGGAAGGCGCGGGTCTCGATCCCGGCGGCCTTTCGGGCCGTGCTGAACGCGGACGATCCCCAGAAGGGCGAAAAGGGCGGCGCGCGGCTGTACATGGTGTACGGCGGCAAGTCGCGGAATTTCGTCGAATGCTATTCCAAGCAGGGCGCGGACCGGCTGGCCGAGGATATCGAGGCGATGGACATGGGCTCCCCGGAACGGGTGCGGGCCGAGCGCGACCTGATCAGCCGGTCGGTGATGGTGGAAATCGACAGCGATGGCCGGATCGTCCTGCCGCAGCGGGTGCGAGAGAAGATGGGTTTCGCGGGCGATCTGCCGGGTGAGGCCGAAGCGGCCTTCGCGGGCTTCACCAACCGGTTCCGCCTTTACCGCCGCGAGGTCTATGAGGCCGAGCTTGAGGCCGAGGAAGACGATGACATCGACCCGCTGACCCTGGTCGGGCGGCACAAGCGGACGGGGTAGCCGATGAAGGGTCCGCTGCCAGGCCGCCCATTGCACAGCCAGACGTCCGATGATCCCCATGTTCCGGTCCTGATCGAGGCGATCCTGGATGAATGCGCGCCGGTTTCCGGCGTCTGGCTGGATGGCACGCTGGGCGCGGGCGGCTACACGCGCGCGCTATTGGCCGCTGGCGTGGACCGGGTGATCGGCGTGGACCGCGATCCCTTGGCGCTCCAGATGGCCGCCGGTTGGGCCGCGCCTTATGGCGATCGGGTGCGGCTGGTGGCGGGGACGTTTTCCGACCTTGATGACCTGGCGGGCGAGTCTCTGGACGGCGTGGTGCTGGACCTGGGGGTCAGCTCGATGCAGCTCGACCAGGCGGAGCGGGGGTTTTCCTTCATGAAGGATGGCCCCCTGGACATGCGGATGAGCCAGTCGGGGCCCTCTGCTGCCGATCTGGTGAACACGGCGGATGAGGGCGTGCTGGCCGACATCCTGTATCACTACGGCGAGGAACGGGCCTCCCGGCGCATCGCCCATGCCATCGTGGCGCAGCGGGCGGTGGAGCCGATCCAGACCACGGCCAAGCTGGCCGAGATCGTGGCCAAGTGCCTGCCGCGTCCGAAGCCGGGGCAAAGCCACCCCGCGACGCGCAGTTTCCAGGCGATCCGCATCGCGGTGAACACCGAATTCCAGGAACTGGCCGAGGGGCTGAATGCCGCCGAACGCGCGCTGAAGCCGGGCGGGCTGCTGGCGGTGGTGACGTTCCACAGCCTGGAGGACCGGATCGTGAAGCGATTCTTCCAGCTGGCTTCGGGGCAGGAGTCCAACGCCAACCGCTATGCCCCGGCCCGCGCCGATACCACCGCGCGGTTCGAGATGGTCACCCGCAAGGCCGTGGCCCCCGACGAGGCCGAAGTTGCCCGCAACCCGCGCGCGCGGTCAGCCAAGCTGCGGGTCGGGCGGCGGACCGCGGCCCCGGCAAAGACGCTTGCCCCGGCAGAGCTTGGCCTGCCGGAAATCCAGAAGAAAGGACGCCGCTAGATGCGCCCCGTACTCTATGTCCTGTCGTTCCTCGCCCTGATCGCCCTGGGTTTCTGGGCCTACCGCGAGAACTACGCGACCCAGGCAGCGCTGAAGGAGGTCGAGGCGCTGCAACGCCAGATCGTCGGTCTGCATGAGGCGCTGACCGTGCAGAAGGCGGAATGGGCGTACCTGAACCGTCCTGACCGGCTGCGGGACCTGGCGACGGTCAACTTCGACCGGTTGGGCCTTCTGCCGATGGAGCCAAGCCAGTTCGGCATCGCCGCGCAGGTCGCCTACCCGGCCCCGAAGCTGCCGGAGATCAGCTTTACCGAGGATGTTCAGGGCACCGTCACCGATCCCACCGGCGCGGAGGGATTGTAGGATGCGCACCCCGCTTCGTCCCCTGGCCCGCATCCTTCACGCCCGGCAGGAGGGCCTGAACCCCGATGTGATCGAGAAGGAAAACCTGAAGCTTCGCCACGAGGAGATGCGTGAAAAGGCGCGGGGCCGGGCGCAGTTCCGGCTGATGATCCTGTGTGCAAGCTTCGTCATCGCCTTCGGCGCCATCGGCGCGCGGATGGGCCTGATGGCCGCGACCGAGCCGCAAGAGCCCCGTGCCAGCGCCCCCGGCGCCGAAATCATCGCGCAGCGCGCCGACATCACCGACCGCAATGGCCGCGTTCTGGCCACGAACATGACGACCCACGCGCTTTACGCGCACCCCAAGGTCATGGTGGACCCGAAGGGAACCGCGCAGAAGCTGGCGGAAATTTTCCCCGAGCTGGATGCCAAGGCGCTTGAGCGGCGCTTTACCGACGGGCGCAGCTTTGTCTGGATCCGGAAAGTCCTCAGCCCCGAACAGATGCAAAAGGTGCACGAGATCGGCGATCCCGGCCTTCTCTTCGGCCCGCGCGAGATGCGGCTGTACCCAAACGGCACGCTGGCCGCGCATGTGCTTGGCGGGACGTCCTTCGGAGCCGAAGGCGTGCACTCCGCCGAGGTGATCGGCACGGCGGGGATCGAGAAGGCGCTGGATGCCCGGCTGCGCGACCCCGCGCAGGGCGGCAAGCCGCTGGCGCTGTCCATCGACCTGACGCTGCAATCGACCATCGAGGAAGTGCTTGCCGCCGGAATGGGCATGCTGAACGCAAAGGGCGCAGCGGCGATCCTGATGGACGCGCGGACGGGCGAAATCCTTGCGCTAGCATCCTTGCCGACCTTCGATCCGAACGACCGTCCGAACCCGCTGGTCGACAAGGATGCCGAACCCGGCGACAGCCCCTTGTTCAACCGGGCAGTGCAGGGGGTTTACGAGCTTGGCTCGACCTTCAAGATTTTCGCCGTCGCTCAGGCGATGGAGCTGGGCCTTGTCACGCCAGAAACGATGGTGGACGCCAACGCCCCGATGCAATGGGGAAAGCACAAGATCAAGGAGTTCGAGGGCAAGAACTACGGCCCCTTGCTGTCGGTCAGCGATGTCATCGCGAAATCCTCGAACGTGGGGACAGCGCATATCGCGCTGATGATCGGGCCTTTGCGGCAGCAGGCCTTCCTGAAGTCCCTTGGCTTCTTCGAGCCGACGCCGGTAGAACTGGTCGAGGCCCCGGGGGCCAAGCCCCTTATCCCGAAGAAGTGGCCCGAGATCGTGACCATCACCACCTCCTACGGTCACGGCATGTCGGCCAGCCCGATGCACCTTGCCGCGGCCTACGCTGCAATTGCCAACGGCGGCGTGATGATCAAGCCGACGCTGTTGAAGAAGGGTGGCCCGACGACCGGCGTCCGGGTGATGAGCGAGAAGACCGCGCTCGATTCGGTCGCCATGCTGAGGCGGGTCGTAACCGAGGGCACCGCCTCTTTGGGTGAGGTGCCGGGCTATGAGGTTGCGGGCAAGACGGGGACTGCGGACAAACCGAAGAAGACCGGGGGCTATTATCACGACAAGGTCGTCAACACCTTTGCGGCGATGTTCCCTGCGTCGAACCCGCAGTACGTGCTGATCGTGACGCTGGACGAACCGCAGGATGACACGCTGTCGGAAACGCGCCGCACGGCGGGCTGGACGGCGGTTCCCGTCGCGGCCGAGATCATCCGTCGCGTCGCGCCGCTGATGGGGCTCAGACCCAAGCTTGAACCTGTCGCCGTGGATGCGGTAACTGCCGCCAGCAACTGACAGGGGAATGGCATGGCACCGCGTGCGACACGGCTTTCCGACCTTGGGCTTACGGCCCGGGCCGGTCGTGATCCGGCGCTGTCGGGGGTGACGGCGGACAGCCGTGCCGTCCGGGCGGGAATGCTGTTTGCGGCCCTGCCGGGCACGGCGGTGCATGGCGCAAGGTTCATCGCTTCGGCTTTGGAGCAGGGTGCCGTGGCTGTCCTGACCGATGCCGAAGGCGCGCGACTGGCCGCAGACAGCCTGACCGAAAGCGACGTGGCCCTGGTGGTGGCAGAGGACCCCCGCGCCGCGCTGGCCTGTGCGGCGGCCCTGTGGTTCGGCGCGCAGCCCGAGGTCATGGTGGCGGTCACCGGCACCAACGGAAAGACCTCGGTCGCGACCTTCACCCGGCAGATCTGGGCCGCGCTGGGTCATGAGGCGATCAACATCGGCACCACGGGGATCGAGGGGGCCTGGACCGCGCCGTCGGGGCATACGACGCCCGATCCTGTCACATTGCAGAAGCTGCTGGCCGCAGCCGCCGAAGGGGGCGTGACCCATGCCGCGATGGAGGCGTCATCCCACGGGATCGACCAACGGCGGCTGGACGGGGTGCGGCTCAAGGCGGCGGGTTTTACCAACCTGACGCAGGACCACCTCGACTACCACAAGACGATGGAGGCCTATTTCGAGGCCAAGGCGCAGCTTTTCACCCGGCTTCTGCCCGAGGACGGGGTTGCGGTGGTGAACCTGGATGGTGCGCGCGGGTCGGACATGGCCGAGCTGGCGCTGAACCGGGGCCTGCGCGTGCTGACCGTCGGCAAGGGGCAGGGGGCGGACCTGCAGATCGCCGCCACGCGGCCCGACGCGACCGGGCAGGAGGTGCGCTATCTGTGGCAGGGCCGGGCCTTCCAGACGCGGCTTGGACTGATCGGGGCCTTCCAGGCCGAGAACGTCGCGGTGTCCGCCGGTTTGGCCATAGCGGCAGGGGGCGCGCCCGAGGCGGTGCTGGGTGTCCTGCCGCGTCTGACGGGGGTGCGGGGCCGGATGCAGCTGGCCGCGACCCGCAGAAACGGGGCGGCGGTCTATGTCGACTACGCTCATACGCCCGACGCCATCGAAACCGCTTTGCGCGCCTTGCGCCCGCATGTCATGGGCCGGATCATCGTCGTGTTCGGCGCGGGCGGCGACCGTGACCGGACGAAGCGGCCCCTGATGGGCGAGGCCGCGCGCAGAAATGCCGATGTCCTTTACGTCACCGACGACAACCCGAGGACCGAGGACCCCGCCTCGATCCGCGCGGCGATCCTGGCGGCCTGCCCCGAGGCGAACGAAGTTGGCGACCGGGCCGAGGCGATCCTGCGCGCGGTGGACGCGCTTTTGCCGGGCGATGCGCTGCTGATCGCGGGCAAGGGGCACGAAAGCGGTCAGGTGATCGGGACGGACGTCTATCCCTTTGACGATGTAGAGCAGGCGTCGGTCGCCGTTGCTGCGCTGGATGGGGTGATCTGATGTTGTGGACCTCGGACGATGCGGCAAAGGCGACGGGCGGGCGGGTGACGAAGGCCTGGGCGGCCTCGGGAGTCTCCATCGACACGCGGACGATCCAGCCGGGGGACCTGTTCGTCGCGCTGAAGGATGTGCGCGACGGGCACGACTTCGTCGCGCAGGCCTTGGCCAAGGGCGCGGCGGCGGCGCTGGTCAGCCGCGTGCCCGAGGGTGTGACGCAGGATGCCCCGCTTCTGGTCGTGCCGGATGTGTTGCAGGCGCTGGCGGACCTTGGCGCTTTTGCCCGGGCGCGAACCAAGGCGTGGGTGGTGGGCGTGACGGGGTCGGTGGGCAAGACCTCGACCAAAGAGATGCTGCGCGCGATCCTTTCCGGGCAGGGCAGGACCCATGCGGCGGAAGCGTCCTACAACAACCACTGGGGCGTGCCGCTGACGCTGGCGCGGATGCCGGTGGACGCCGATTTCGCGGTGATCGAGATCGGGATGAACCACCCTGGCGAGATCGCCCCCCTTGCGCGGCTGGCGAGGCTGGACGTGGCGATGGTCACGACCGTGGCCCCGGCGCATCTGGAGGCCTTCGCCAGCGTCGAGGGGATCGCGAAGGAAAAGGCCTCGATCTTCGACGGGCTTGCGGCGGGTGGCGTCGCCGTCTTCAACGCCGACATCGAATGGGCAGCGCTTCTGCGCGCCAAGGCGCTTGCCGTTGGGGCAAGGCCGGTCAGCTTCGGCAGCGTGCAAGGCGCGGACTTCCAGCTTCTCTCGGCGCAGGTGGCCGACGACACGACGGTCTGCCGGGCCAGCCGCCGGGGCGAGCCGGTGCTCTTCAAGGTCTCTTCTCCCGGCCGCCACTTTGTCCTGAACGCGCTTGGCGCGCTGGCAGTGGCCGAGGCGCTGGGGGCCGATCCGATGATCGCCGCGCATGACCTTGGCCGCTGGATGCCTCCTGCCGGTCGGGGGCAGCGCGAACGGATCGTGCTCGACATCGTCGAGGAGACCTTCTTCGACTTGATCGACGACGCCTTCAACGCCAACCCCGCCTCGATGGCCGCGGCACTGGACGTGCTGATCGGGGCCAAGCCCGTGGACGGGATCGGTCGCGTGGGCGGCGGGCGGCGAATCGCGGTTCTGGGCGACATGCTGGAGCTTGGCCCGACCGAGGCTGACCTTCACGCCGCCATCGCGCGGCATCCGGGGCTGGAGGCGGTGAACGTCATCCACTGCGTCGGCCCGCGGATGAAGGCGCTTTACGCAGCCCTGCCGCGCCAGCAGCGCGGCGAGTGGGTGGAAACAGCCGCCGAACTGGCGCCGCGGGCGCGCAACCTGATCGACGCGGGCGACATCCTTCTGGTCAAAGGATCAAAAGGGATCAAGGTCAGCCTCGTCGTTGACGTTCTTCGAAAAATGGGTCAGGCCGCAGCGCCGAGAGAAGGGACGCTATAGATGTTTTACTGGCTTGCCGAGTTCTCTGACGGGGGCGGGGTGTTCAACCTCTTCCGCTACATCACCGTCCGCGCCGGCGGGGCCTTCGTGACCGCGCTGCTGTTCGGGTTCCTGTTCGGACGCCCGCTGATCGACCTTCTCCGCCGCAAGCAGGGCAAGGGCCAGCCGATCCGCGACGACGGCCCGCAGTCGCATCTGTCGAAGGCCGGCACCCCGACGATGGGGGGCCTTCTGATCCTGTCGGCGCTGATGGTCTCGACCCTGCTTTGGGCGCGGCTCGACAATCCGTTCGTCTGGATCGTGATCCTGGTGACGCTGGCCTTTGGCCTGATCGGCTTTGCCGACGACTATGCCAAGGTCACGAAGCAGAACACCAAGGGCGTGTCGGGCAAGGTTCGGATGGGCCTTGGCCTGCTGATCGCGGCACTGGCGGCCTATGCGGCCTCGATGTTCCACCCGCCCGAGCTTACCAACCAGCTTGCCTTCCCCTTCTTCAAGGACGCGCTGCTGAACCTTGGCATCTTCTTCGTTCCCTTCGGCATGATCGTGATCGTCGGGGCCGCCAACGCGGTGAACCTGACCGACGGGCTTGACGGCCTTGCCATCATGCCGGTGATGATCGCGGGCGGCACTTTGGGGATCATCGCCTATGCCGTGGGCCGGGTCGACTTTACCCAGTATCTTGACGTGCACTATGTCCCCGGCACCTCGGAACTGCTGATCTTCGCGGCCGCTCTCTTTGGCGGCGGGCTTGGCTTCCTGTGGTACAACGCCCCCCCGGCTGCGGTGTTCATGGGCGACACCGGGTCGCTGGCCCTTGGCGGGGCGCTTGGGGCCATCGCGGTCTGCACCAAGCACGAGATCGTTCTGGCCATCGTCGGCGGCTTGTTCGTGGTCGAGGCGCTGTCGGTGATCATCCAGGTGCTCTATTACAAGCGCACAAAGAAACGCATCTTCCTGATGGCCCCGATCCACCACCACTTCGAGAAGAAGGGCTGGGCCGAGCCGCAGATCGTGATCCGATTCTGGATCATCAGCCTGATCCTGGCGATGATCGGGCTGGCGACGCTGAAGGTCCGGTGACGGGAAGGGTGGGCGATTACCGCCGACCCCACGTCTGCTATCCCAGGGACCGTAGCTCTCCCGGTAGACCGTCGGGCAGGGTCCGTCCCGGGGGCAAGGCGATCAGCGCGCTGCCCCCGGCGGTGGGGGTGAAGATCTGCGCGACCTCGCCCTGCGGATTTGTCGCCCGGTAGAAGCGGGTGTGATGGAGGAACAGGGCATAGCCGAGCGGCTTCAACTGGCCCAGCAGGCGTTGCAGCTTCTCGCGGTCGTGGACTTCGATGTAGAGGACCGGCCGGAATTGGCCGATCGTCTCACGGCCGCCCTGCACGACGCGGTCCTCGAACCCCTCGGTGTCGATCTTGACCAGGTCGCAGCGCGTCAGGGTCAGGCTGTCCACTGTGATCAGCGGCACCGTGTCGGTAGGGCCCTCGCCACCCGCCAGCGAAACCTCGGTCGCCCCGGCGTTGTGATGCGCCGAGGGATCGTTGATCGGAACCGCGCAGGTCCCCGCTGCCTCCCCCACGGCGGCGCGCAGGCACTGGACCTGAACGAGCTGGTTCAGCGTGACATTGGCGCAGAGAAGCTGGAAGCAGTAGCGCTGCGGCTCGACCGACGTCACGCGGCCCGCAAGTCCCACCTTGTGGGCCAGCGCGAGCGTGTGAAAGCCGATGTTCGCGCCAAGGTCCAGCACATGGTCCCCTGGCCGGGTCAGGGCGAGGATGCTGTCGACCTCATCCCCGGCAAATTCGCCGTAAAGCCGCAGCGATCGGCCGATCACCGTATCGCCCTGCAGGGTGAACATCCGGCCGAAGCGGGTTTCGGCCTGGGGGAAGACCGGCATGGTCTGCACTGCGGGCTCCTTCATTTGCCGGAAGACTAGCAGGTGTCGCGCCAAGCGGAAGCGGGTGCTCTTTCCCTTTGCGTGATCCTCGCCTATCCCTGTCGCGGAAGACGGAGGGCAGGCGCATGATCCCGGTCAAGGGCTACAACGGGCAGAAGGTGGCGGTGCTGGGGCTGGGCCGGTCGGGCCTGGCGACGGCAGCGGCCCTGACCGAAGGCGGGGCAGAGCCGCTTCTCTGGGACGACAGCCCCGAAGCGCGCGCCAAGGCCGAGGGCGAGGGGTTCACGCTGACCGACCTTACGCGTCACGCGGCGCTTGAGGGGGTGGCCTGCCTGGTCACCAGCCCCGGCATCCCGCATCTTTACCCCGCGCCGAACCCGATCATCGCGCGGGCGCTGGAGCTTGGCATTCCGGTCGACAACGACATCGGGCTCTTCTTCCAAAGTGCGGCGGGGGACGAATGGGCCGAAATGGAGACGCCGCCCAAAGTCGTGGCGGTGACCGGGTCGAACGGCAAGTCGACGACGACGGCGCTGATCCACCATATCCTGGAGGCTGCTGGTAAGCCCACGCAGATGGCCGGGAACATCGGCAAGGGCGTCCTGTCCATCGACCCGCCGCAGGATGGCGAGGTGGTGGTGCTGGAGCTGTCCTCCTACCAGACCGAGCTTGCCCGCGCGCTGACGCCTGACGTCGCGGTGTTCACCAACCTGTCGCCCGACCATCTGGACCGGCATGGCGGGATGGGTGGATATTTCGCCGCCAAGGCGCGGCTTTTCACGATGGGCGGACCGGATCGCGCGGTGATCGGGGTGGATGAGGTCGAGGGCCGCTTCCTGGCCGGTGTGCTGGCGCAGGGGCCGCAGGACGACCGGGTGATCCGCATATCGGCCACGCAGAAGTTGGACGATTTCGGCTGGTCGGTCTTCGCCCGCAAGGGGTTCCTGGCCGAATGGCGGAAGGGGCGGCAGGTCGCCAGCATCGACCTGCGCGAGGTCAAGGGCCTGCCCGGCGCGCACAACCACCAGAACGCCTGCGCGGCCTATGCGGCCTGCCGCACGCTGGGGGTTGCCCCGAAGCTGATCGAGGGTGCGCTGCATTCCTTTGCCGGGCTGCCGCACCGCAGTCAGCTGGTGGGCGAACGCGCCGGCGTGCGGTTCGTGAATGACTCGAAGGCGACAAACGTGGATTCGGCGGCCAAGGCCCTGCAGGCCTTCCCGAAGATCCGCTGGATCGCCGGTGGCCTGGGGAAAGAGGGCGGGATCGCGGCGCTGAAGCCCGTGCTGGGCTCGGTGGTGAAGGCCTACTTCATCGGCCATTCCGCCCGTGACTTCGCTCTGCAGATCGGCGAGACGCCGCATGAAATCTGCGAGACGATGGAGCGTGCGGTGTCCCGCGCTGCCGAAGAGGCGCAGGCCGGGGAGGTCGTTCTTCTGGCCCCGGCGGCGGCGAGTTTCGACCAGTATCCGAACTTCGAGAAGCGGGGCGAGGATTTCACCGCCCGGGTCCAGGCGCTGATCGGCGGTTAGGGGGCGATTTCTTCGAAGAGATCGCACCGGAGCCTTTGAAGGCTCCGAACCGGAGTTTTCGAAAACTCCGGTTCGAAGGGTCGGTTACACCGCCAGCAGTCTGCCGTCCTGATCCGCCGAGTCCACCGCGCGGTCCAAGAGGCGTTGCAGCGCCGCGCCGCGGGCGAAGTCGGGGTCGGCCACGCCTTCACCGCGGATCGCGGCGATGAAGCGCTGGTAGATCGTGGGGACCGCCGGACAGTCGACGTCGACCCAGGTGCCGGTCTGCACGTTGTCGCCAAGACAGGCGCGCAGCGCGCTGACGGCCTTCTCGAAGCGCACCTCAAGCCCCCCGGTCTGGCCGTAAAGCCGCAGCCGCAGGTCGTTGAGGTGTCCCGTGGCGAAGCGGGTTGCCGCGACAGTGCCAAGCGCGCCATTCGCCAGCCGCACCTGCATCGTGGCGCTGTCGTTGGCGTCCAAAACATACTCACCAATCTGCCCGCCGGGTGCCTTGTCGAAGGTCTGCAACAGGCAGGACACCTGCGTCGCATCCATCCCGGCGATGAAGGTGGCGAAGTCCAGGATATGGATGCCGACGTCCCCCAGCACGCCCTTGGACCCGTGCTTCGTCGAGAGACGCCAGAGCCATTGCGGCTCCTTGTCCCAATGGCCCCAGGCGGGCTGAGTCAGCCAGCTTTGCAGGTAGGAGGCCTCGAAATGCCGGATCGTGCCGATGGCCCCGTCCCGCACCATCTGGGCGGCCTGCTGCAGCGCCGGGACGTTGCGGTAGGAGAGGTTCACCATGTTGACGACCCCCGCCTGTGCGGCGGCGGCGGTCATCTCCTCGGCGTCCCTGGCGTTGGTGGCGAGCGGCTTTTCGCAGAGGACGTGCTTCCCGGCCTGCAGGAAGGGCAGGGTGGTCGGATAGTGCGCTGCGTCGGGGGTGACGTTGGTCACCGCGTCGAACTCACCCCAGGCGATGGCATCCTGGACGGAGGCAAAGCCGTGTGGGATGTTGTGCGCCTTCTGAAATGCGGCGAGCTGTTCGGCGCGGGTGTCGATCCCGGCGACCAGGGTGACGCCGGGGATCGCTGCAAAGGCCTCGGCATGGTTTCGCGCCATGCCGCCGGTGCCCAGGATCAGGATGCGGACGGGTTGCATCAGCGGTATCCTTCCTCGCCATCGTGGTGGAGGCGCGGGCCGCGTTCTTCCAGCGGCTCCAGAGTCTTGCCGATGGGGGTGTTCGGGGCGTCGGTAGGCTTGGCCAGACGTGCCTCGGGGTTGAAGGCCCAGCGGACGCCGTTGGTTATGACCTTCTGCACCATCGGCTGGTGGTAGGTCGGGTAGGTCTCATGCCCCGGGCGGAAGTAGAAGATGTTCCCCGCACCGCGCCGGTAGGTCAGGCCCGACCGGAACACTTCACCGCCCTGGAACCAGCTGACGAAGACGGTTTCCAGGGGTTCCGGCACGCCGAAGGGCTCGCCGTACATCTCTTCGTATTCGATCTCGAAATGGTCGGGGATGCCGCGCGCGATGGGGTGTTGGCGCGAGGTGACCCAGAGGCGTTCCCGTTCCCCGGCCTCACGCCAGCTCAGGTTGCAGGGCGCGCCCATCAGGCGTTTGAAGGGTTTGGAGAAATGGGCGGAGTGCAGGAAGATCACGCCCATGCCGGACCAGACGGCCTCGGCCACGCGTTCGACGATCTTGTCATCGACATCGCCATGGGCGGCGTGGCCCCACCAGATCAGCACGTCGGTTTCCTTGAGCTTGGCTTCGGTCATGCCGTGCTCTTTGTCCTGCAGGGTGACGGTGGTGGCGGTGATCCCGTCTTCCTTGTTCAGGAACTCAGCAATCGTGCCGTGCATGGTCTTAGGGTAAACCTCGGCCACCACCTTGTTCTTCTGCTCGTGGACGTTCTCGCCCCAAACGGTGACTCGTATGGTCATGGGAAATCTCCTTCAATTGCATGCGCGCCGGGCCTTTCCCGGCCCCCGGGCGCGCGGGTCTTGGGTCAGCGGACGGGCTTGCCGTCGGCGTCGAAGCGGTAGAGGTGGCTGGGCTGCGGGGCGAGCGACACCTTCGCGCCCACCGCGATGTCGGCTTTGCCGGGGCGGCGGACGATGACGGGCTCATCGCTGCCGATCTCGACAAACAGGAAGTGGTCGGAGCCCAGGTCCTCGACGTGGAGGACCTCGCCCGACCACGGGCCGTTCTCGACGACGTTGATATGTTCGGACCGCGCGCCAAGGGTGGTGCAGCCTTCCGCCTCGGCGAATTTTCCGGTCAGGAAGTTCATCTTCGGGCTGCCGATGAACCCTGCCACGAAAAGCGAGTTCGGATGCTCATAAAGCTCGGCCGGGGTGCCCGCCTGTTCCAGCTTGCCGTCACGAAGGACGGCGATGCGGTCGGCCAGCGTCATCGCCTCCACCTGGTCGTGGGTCACGTAGATCATCGTGACGTTGGACATGGAGTGGTGGAGTTTCGCGATTTCCAGCCGTGTCTGGACGCGCAGGGCGGCGTCGAGGTTCGACAGCGGTTCGTCGAACAGGAACACCCGCGGGTCGCGGACGATGGCGCGGCCGATGGCGACGCGCTGGCGCTGGCCGCCGGAGAGCTGCTTTGGCAGGCGGTCCAGAAGGTGGTCGATCTGGAGGAGCTTGGCTGCCGCTTCGACCCGTTTGCGGATCTCGGCGTCGGTCGTCTTGTCCAGCTTCATCCC
>JAIXSA010000042.1 GCA_027484915.1 Paracoccaceae bacterium
CAACCCTGATCCTCGGCGTCCTTACGGCCTACGCGGCCAAACTGCACCCACCGTCCCTGCAGACCATAACCCGAAGCGTCGACCTATACGTCGACAGTCAAATCATCTCCACAAAGGCAGTACTATCGCAGCATATCAAACGCATAAGCCTCCCTCCTGTAAGGCTGTTTATTTTGCAGCAAGGGACATTGCCGCGTTCTAGAACCTTACCCACCAACTCCGGGTCTCTTCGGGCCAGGCCGTCTAGTACAAAGACACCCCCCTCAACCGGAGGGGGCCGACCCGGCGAAGTCTGCTTGCCGAGCAGACGCCTCGGCAGTTCCAAACCCACCCTTTCGACACCCCCTTTAGTCCCGCAGTGCAAGAGCCAATAGTCCGTCATAGAGCGCGGTTGCGACAGGGTCGCTGCCGGGGGAGTCCGTGTTCAGCCGGAACGTCGTCGCGACCAGTTTGCCCCGCCCCAGACGCTTTTCGATGATGAAGGCACCGGGTTTGTGGACCCAGCCAACGACCACACCGGAGTGGACGCGACCCTGGAACTCCCAAGGACGGAAACCTGTCATCAATTGGTGCGGCACAACGCTCGTGAACGACAGGTCGAACATCGGCCCTCCCGGCAGGTGCGAGAACACGCCGTCGCGCCGAAGCCAGCTGAAGTTTCCAACCCAGTCGCCGCGCCAGATGCTGCGGTGACGGTCGACAAGCTGGTAGCCGGGGAAGCTGAAGTAAGCGCCAGAGCTGAACCCACCCTGACCGTCCTCGATCTGCATCGACATCGGCCCGTCTCGCGGCGCGAGGTCGTCGCGCAGCCGGCCAGGATCCTTGGCGAGTAGTTGCAGGATACGTGCCCCGGCGTGAATCTCCTCGACCCGCGCGGCGTTCAGGCCGTGGGTGACGAAGACCTGCGCCTCTTTCGCTCCCGTCACGACGTGACCCAAAGCCGCCAGCCGGTCCGCAAGGGTGTCGTCGTCGGTGGCCACGTAAATCGGTGCAACCTCGCGCCGTGCGTAGACCGAGACAGTTTCGTCGTTCTGCGTCAGCACTGTGCCGTCCGGGGCGGTCAGCGTGAAGCTTGCCTTGACGAGACCTGCGGCGAAGCCCGCTTCGGTGGCCCCGGTCACCGGCACGGCCGCAACTGCCATCGGCCCTGTTGCAGGGACCCGGACCGTCCCGCTGTCCCTGCCGAAAGACCAGGTCAGCGCCGTCCCTTCCGGGATGCTGGCCGCGCCGGTTGCCACCTTCAGGTCGAACGTCACCGCGTCGCCCGCCCGCGCGGCGTGGCGTGCAAGGCCCGGAGAGATGATGATATCGGCGTTGACCATGGGCATCGCGGACGCAAAGACGCGGGGGTTCCGCTGCATGTCCAGCAGGCCGTTGCCCTCCCAGTGAACGTCAGTGAACTCGGTGATCACATAGCCCGCAATGGTGGGATGGCGGCGCATCGCCTCGATCTCGTGCTTCAGGTTCATCCACTGGTGCCACTGCACATCGGAGATGAAGCCTGTGAAGCTGCCGAACACTTGCGCCAGCCCCAACTCGCGGAAGCGCGCCTCGATGCCTTGCGGCAGAGCCGCACCTTCGGCCCAGGTCGCGCCGTAGGCCATCCACCAAGGGTCCTTCCCGTCCTTGCGCAACAGGTCGGGCTGCGGCAGGCCCCAGACGCCAAATTCCGACAGGATCAGCGGCTCCGTCCCTGTGCGCGTGATCCCCTCGCCGGTGCCGAAGGTCCAGTCGGCATTGGCCGCGAATTCCGCGTTCAGCGCGTCCCATTCCTCGCGCCGGTCGGTCGCGGTGCGGTAATAGTGGAAATCGTTGATGTCCGTCTTGACGTGCCAGTTCGGGAAACAGGCCGAGTTGTCGACGACCAGCCGCAGCGGGTCTTCCGCCTTGAGCCAGTCAACCATGTCCGACAGCCACTGCCGCTGATCGGCCACTTCGCGCAACCGGGTGCCCCAGTCTTCGTTGATCAGGGTCCAGATCACGATGGACGGATGGTTGCGGTCCCGGGCTAGGATGCCTGCCATCGTCTTGCGCAGGCGCGCAGCCGACGTGGAGGAGAAGGTTTCGATGTTCGGAATTTCCGTCCAGATCATCAGGCCCAGCCTGTCGGCCACCTCATAGTAGCGCGGGTCAGGCACCTTGATGTGGCATCTCAGACAGTTCAGGCCCATCGCCTTGGCCTTGCGGGCCTGATCCTCCAGCAGCTCGACCGAGGGTGGAGCGCCGAAGCCGTCGGGGTAGTAGTCCTGATCCAAGGCGCCCCGCAGGAAGAGTGGCTGGCCGTTCAGCCAGATGCTGCCGTCCCGCGCCTCGATCTTGCGGAAGCCGAACGTCTCGCGGCACTCATCCGCGTCTTCGCCTGCCAACGACAGGATGGCGCGCAGCGTGTAGAGCGCGGGCGTGTCGGGCGACCAAGGCTGGATGTCGGCCAGCGTCAGATGGTGGCTCAGCCGCGCAGTTTCGACCGACAGCGTCGCCGCATGGGTGAGCTTTCCGGAAGGGTCGGTGATTTCCAGCCGGACGCTGCCGTGGCAATCCGTCGAAAGCACAAGGTCGATGTCCAGCCGCCCGTCGGGCCAGTGCGGGTCCAGCCGCAGGCTTTGGATATGGGTGTGGGCGCGCGCTTCCAACCGGACCGACTGCCAGATGCCGGCCTGCGGCCCATACCAGCTTTGTTTGCCGTGCGGGATCTCGGCGAAATCGCTGCCGTCCCGACGATGGCCGTCGGGCAGGTCGCATTCAACCTCCAGCCGGTTCGTGGCACGGATCAGGTCGGCGGGGATCACGACGTCAAACGGGAGATAGCCGCCCTCATGCCGGGCGATCTTATGCCCGTCCAGACGGACCACGGCCGTGTCGCTGACTGCACCGAAACAGATCGCAACCTCGCGGCCTTCCCAATCGGCGGGAATGACGATGTCGCGGGCATAGGTCGCCTGGCCGAACGCGACGGCCAATTCGGGAAACTGCGCCTGCCAGTGGCCGGGGACGCGCGCTTTCTGCCAGTCCGGCTGGCTTTCGTGCCGGAACTCCCACATGCCATCAAGGGAAAGTTTGGTCCGAAGCGGGGTCAGGGCAAGCGGCGAAAGCGGTGCGTTCAGCGTCATGGCAAGTCCTTGCGGGTCGGGCGTTGTCCGGGGAACATTCCTTGCAGCAGTACAGTGTGCCCTGCTCGCCTACCACCATGACCAAAGGATCCCCTTTGCGCTACATCACAAGGGTGTTGGCAGAGAAACTTTGGTTGTTGCGCTGCATGGCGCCTTCAATACGCGCGGGTCGTCCAGGCGCGGCTTTGCCTGGCTCCAAAAGACGGCTTCGACCTGCCGCCCGCCGATCAGCGCGCCAGAAGCGCGTCGATTTCGGCCCGGCTAGGCATGGCAGGCGCGGTGCCGGGGCGGGTGACCGAGATCCCTGCCGTCGCGCAGCCGAAGCGGACCGCCTCGATCACGTCGCGCCCTTCGGACAATGCCACGGCAAAGCCACCGTTGAAGGCATCGCCCGCGCCTGTCGTCTCGACCACGGGACCGGCCGAGATCACCGGCACATGCACCGTGCGCGCGCCGTCGTGGAACAGTGCGCCCTTGTCGCCAAGTGTGATCACAACCGCGCCCACACCTTTGGCCAGTAGCGCCGCCGCCGCCGCCTTCGCCTCATCGACCGAGGTCACGGGCAGGCCGGTCAGCGCCTCTGCCTCGGATTCGTTTGGCGTCACATAGTCGCACAGCGCCAGCATTTCGTCTGACAGGGTCGCCGCCGGGGCTGGGTTCAGGATCGTGGTGACGCCCGCCGCCCGCGCGATCTGCAGGGCGCGCAGCGCGGCGGGGATCGGCTGTTCCAGCTGCGTCACGAAGATCGAGGCGGAGCTGATGAGGTCGGCCTTCGCCTCGACATCCTCGACGGACACCCGACCCGCCGCGCCGGGGGCCACGATGATCGCGTTGTTGCCGGTCGCATTCTCGATGAAGATATAGGCCGCACCGGTATAGCTGTCGTGGTCCACCTTCACCTCGGGCACCACGCCCGCCCGTGCCCAGGTCGCCTGCGCGATGTCGGCGAAGGCATCGGCACCCAGCCGGGTGATGAAGTGGACTTTCCCCCCAGCCATCGCCGCCGCGACGGACTGGTTCGAGCCCTTTCCGCCCGGCCCCAGCACGAAGGAAGTGCCAAGGATGGTCTCGCCCATCTTGGGCTGGCGATCGGCGCGATAGGCGGTGTCGGCAACGAAGATGCCCAGGATCACGATGGGTTTCATGTCACGCCTCCAGAGGGATCACGCCCTTGCGGAACATGAAGCAGCCGTAGAAGCGACGCTCGCCGGTCTGGATCACCGCATAGGATTGCCGCGCCATGTCGTAGAAGGCGAAGCGTTCGATGCCGATCATCGGGCGTGGACGGCCCTCGGCACGGTCGATTTCGGCCTGAACCTCGACCTGGACCGGGGGCAGGGTGGTCGGGTCGCCCACGACCTCCATCCGGCCGGCGAAGTCGTCGACGAAAGTGTCCAAAGGCAGCACCGACAGGATCGCGTTCACTGCCTCGGCGCAGGTCAGGTTCTCCATCCGCAGAAGCTTGCCTGTCACCGTGGCGCGCGCGACCGAATCCGACGGAAAGTTGGTGTCGGCGACAATCAGCACGTCCCCGTGTCCCATGGCGCGCAAGCAAGCCAGCACTTCGGCGTTCAGCCGGTTGTCGATACCCTTAAGCATGTGTCCTCCCTCTGGCGGGCCGGTCTAGATGCGCTTGCCGGTCGCCTTGTCGAATAGATGCGCCACCGCGGCGTCGGGCGCCAGAGTGATCGTGGCCCCCGGCCCGAAGGCCACGCGGTTGCGAAACACCGCCGTCATCTCGCGGCCCTGAAGTCGGACGACCACATGGGTTTCCGATCCCGTCGGCTCTACCACGGCGACCGTCCCGGTCAGTCCCTCCTTGGCCTCGGCCAGGTGCTCCGGGCGGATGCCGTAGACCACAGCCTGTCCCTCGGACGCCTGGACGCCGGGGGGCAGCGGCAGCGACGCCCCCGCCACTTCGACCCGCCCATTGGCGACCTTGCCGTCAAGAAGGTTCATCGACGGGCTGCCGATGAAGGCCGCGACGAAGGTGTTCGCCGGGCGGTCATAAAGGTCAAGCGGAGCACCGACCTGCTCGATCCGGCCGCCCTGCATGACGACGATCCTGTCGGCCATCGTCATCGCCTCGATCTGGTCGTGGGTGACATAGACCGTGGTGGTCTTCAGCCGCTGGTGCAGCTCTTTGATCTCGGTCCGCATCTGGACCCGCAGCTTGGCGTCCAGGTTCGACAGGGGTTCGTCGAACAGGAACACCTGCGGGTCGCGGACGATGGCGCGGCCCATGGCCACCCGCTGGCGCTGGCCGCCGGACAGGGCGCGGGGATAGCGGTCAAGGTAGGGGGTCAGCCCCAGAATCTCGCCCGCGCGTTCGACCTTCGCCCGGACCGCGTCCTTGTCCATCCCGCGCATCTTCAGGGCAAAGCCCATGTTCGCGGCCACCGTCTTGTGCGGATAAAGCGCATAGTTCTGGAAGACCATCGCGATGTCGCGTTCCGACGGGGGCAGGTTGTTCACCCGCCGCTCGCCGATCAGGATGTCGCCGTCGGTCACCTCTTCCAGCCCCGCGATCATGCGAAGTAGCGTGGACTTCCCGCAGCCGGACGGCCCGACCAGCACCACGAAGGCCCCGTCCGGAATGTCGAGGTCAAGGCCGTGGATGACCTGCAAGCCGCCATAAGTCTTGCGCAACGCGCGGATCGTCACCTCGGCCAAGTGCCCGTCTCCCTGGTATCCCTATCCAAGTGGTAAACCAGCGCGCCGGGGTCTGTCCATCCGCTGACCATACTAACATGTTAGAATCTTGACAGGCCCTTGCCGCCGCGCGAAGCTAACGACGGCCAAGCTGCCGAAGCGGGGGAGGGAGACCCGATTCACTCACCGGCCGCGTCGCCCGAGGATCGGGCCGCAGGCAGGCCGTTGCTGCATCAACGATAAACCGACACCAGCCGCGCCGGACCAACCGATCGCGGGCATGTTCCAAGGGAGGAGCTATCTTGAAGGTCGAACTTTACGAAATGTTGTCCAGCGCGCGGATGAGCCGTCGCCGGATGCTGCAGGGGGCCACGGCGCTGAGCGCGATGGCCGCGATGCCGATGACGGCCCGGATGGCCAGCGCGCAGGACAACGTCCGCGCCGAAATCCTGAAGATTCCGGGCGTGGGCATGGGCAGCCCGACCGATGCCGATTGGCAGAAGGTCGGCGAGATGTGCCTGGCCGCGACCAAGGCCAGCGTGGCCGAGGGTGAATTCGCGGGCGTCGAACTCACGTTCCTGGGCCTGAACAACCAGAACCTGCACAACTTCCTGTTCCGCGGCTTCCTCAAGCCGTGGGAGGCCTATACCGGCGCCAAGATCAACTGGATCGACCTGGCGCAGGCCGACTACAACAGCCGCCTGCAGCAGTCGATCGCCACCGGCACCGTCGACTTCGACATCATCGAGATGGGCGCGCCGTTCGAAGGCGACACCGCGTCGAAGGGCCTGCTCGACGAGATGCCCGACTGGGTGAAGACCCAGATCGAAGCCGACGACCTCGTGGGCTACCTGCAGCCGCCGGTCGGCACCTGGGAGGGCAAGTCCTACCGGATCACCATCGACGGCGACTGCCACACCTTCAGCTACCGGAAGGACTATTTCGGCGAAGGCGGAATCGGCGGGGCAGAAGTGCCGAAGACCTGGCAGGACGTGAACGCCGTGTCGAAAGCGCTGATTGGTCAGACCGACCCGCTGACCGGGCTTCCGGCCTATGGCTACCTTGACCCGCTGAAGGGCTGGGGCGGCTTCGGCTTCTACTTCGTCGCGAACCGCGCTGCAGCTTATGTCAAGCATCCCGACGACCGCGCTTGGCTGTTCGACCCGGACACCATGAAGCCCCGCGTCAACAACCCGGGCTGGGTCCAGGCCTTCCAGGACGTGATGGACCTGATCGCCGCCAACGCCTATCCGGCCGACCAGATCAACGCCGACCCCGGCACCACGGCCTTCAGCCAGTTCCTTGCCGGGACCGGCTCGATGCTGATGTGGTGGGGTGACGTCGGGTCCAACGCGCGCACCTCGGACACCTCGGTCGTGGGTGACGTGGTGGGCTTCGGGATCAACCCCGGCTCGACCCGCCGCTACAACTCGGCCGCTGGTGCCTGGGAAGAGACCGCGAACGAAGCGCCGCTGATGGCCTATATCGGCTGGGGCATCTACGTCACCTCGCGCGTGTCGGGCGACGAGAAGAAGCGCAAGGCGGCCTGGTCGGCGGCGGCGCACCTGGGCGGCAAGGACCTGTCGCTCTGGACTGCGGCCTATCCGTCGGGCTTCCAGCCCTATCGCAACTCGCACTTCCAGTACGACGAATGGGAAGCTGCGGGCTATGACCGGGCCTTCATCGAGGACTACCTCGGGTCGAACGCCGACAGCTACAACCACCCGAACGCCGCGATCGAACCGCGTATTCCGGGCATCTTCCAGTACTACTCGGTCGCCGAGGACGAACTGGCCAAGGGCTTTGCCGGGCAGTACGCCAGCGCTCAGGAAACCGCGGATGCCATCGCTGCCGCTTGGGAAAAGATCACCGACCAAATCGGCCGGGAGAACCAGATCAAGCTCTACAAGGCGTCGCTGGGAATGTGATGCTGGGACGGGTGCGGGTCGAAGGACCTGCACCCGACCGACTGCAAACAGAAACGGCGCGCGGGGACCCGCGCGCCGTTTTCGGTTGGCAGACCGGCCTCAGATCTTGGTCGGAACCAGCTCGCGCGATGGCAGATCCTTGATCAGCAGCGGGATCCCGAACAGCCTGGAGAACAGCATCCCGCCCGAAATGGCCGAGCTGGCCTGCCGGTTCGTCGACACCAGCTTCATCGGCCAGAACATCCTGGACATGTAGGCCCCGCCCCGGATCGCCGAGGTCCGCTCTTTCGACGGCAGGATCGGGTTCGATCCCAGCACATGTCCATGACCGTGCCGCCGATGCGGATTGGACATGTAGAAGACCGTCCCCTGCTGGACCTTGCCCGAGATTTCGACCTTCGGCTCCTCGCGGATGTAGACGTCCTCATCCGCCAGCCCGACGTCGATCGCTGGGGTGCGGTTCACCACCTTGATCGCGTCGCGCGCGGTCCCGATCGGCGCGAACGGCGCCTGGACAACGACCAGAGCGGCCCCCTTGTCGATGCCGGGCGCGTAGGCCGCAGCCGAGTCACGCGGCACCCGGGCTGCGTGCATGTGGTCTTCGGCAGACCCGGCTGCCTTCGTGATGATGCTGATGGTCGACGCCGCGTGGCCGTTTGCCTCCAGCGCCGCGACAACCCCCTTGGCCGTGGCCAGGTCGGGATACAGTCTTGTGATGATCGTCGTCATGTCTCACCCGTTGTTGAATGGCCGCAAATGCGTTCGCCGTCCGTCATGCCTTTGGCGTGACCAAAGTCTCCGGCCCCCCGGCGGTAGGTCTTTTGTTCAAGCTAGCGTCGTCCTGGCGGCTGTCGAGTCGACCGTGCCACAGGGGCCAGGCGACGACCAGCGCCAGTGCCAGAAGCGCCGCCTCCAACGCGAAGACCGGCACATAGGGCCCGGCGCCGTTGGCAGCGGCCCCGGGCGCAAGCAACATCGCGTCGCGGATCACGCCGGCAATGGCGATGGCGACACCTGCGGCCGTTGTCTGCACCGCGCCCCAGGCCCCCAGCGACAGGCCGATCTGATCCCTCGGCGCGCTGCGCATGGTCGCCGTCAGCGTGCCGTGGCCGAAAAGCCCCGCTCCGAACCCGGCCATGAGTGTCGCACCGATCAGCAGCGCGACTGACCCCATCACGGCCGAGGCCAGCACCAGAAGAAACGCGGGCACCCCCACGGCGGCACCGACAGCGGCCACCAGCATCGGCTGCCCACCCCGCCCCAGCCAGCGCGAGGCGAGGCCAAAGCCGACCAGACTGCCCAAGGCAAGGATCACCGTCAGGCGTGTCGTCTGCGACACCGACATCTGCAGGACCTGACCGCCATAGGGTTCCAGCAGCACATCGGCCATCCCGAACCCCGCCGTCCCCAGCGCGATCACCGCCAGAAGCCGCATCATCCCCCGACGCGCCGCCAGCCGAGCCCAGGCGTCGGCGAACCGCACCACCGGCTGCGGAGCCTGTGCCCGTGCGCGGTTGCGGGCCTCCTGCTTCCACATGGCAAGGCCGTTCAGGACGATGGTCACCACGGCCGAGCCCTGGATCACCTGGATCAGCCGACCGGGAGAATATGTCTCCAACAAAGCGCCATAGGCGAAGGCGCTGAGGATCATGCCGACCAGAAGCATCACGTACATCAGGCCGACGACCTTGGGCTGGTCTTCTTCGGGGACCAGATCCGTCGCCAGCGCCAGCCCGACCGTCTGCACGATATGCACCCCGGCCCCGACCAGAAGGAAGGCCAGCGCCGCTGCACCCAGACCGATCCAGCGCGGGGCATTCACCGCCTCGCCATAGCCCGACAGCACCAGAAGCGCGAAGGGCATGATGGCAAAGCCGCCAAACTGGTACATCGTTCCCTTGAAGATATACGGAAGCCGCCGCAGCCCCAGGACCGAGCGGAAGGTATCGGACTTGAATCCGATAAGCGCCCGGAACGGCGCGAACAGCAGGGGAAGCGCCAGCATCACCGCGACCAGCGTCGCCGGGACCTTCAGCTCGACGATTATCACCCGGTTCAGCGTGCCGACCATCAGCACCAGCGCCATGCCGACCGTCATCTGGAACAGGGACAGCCGCAGCAGGCGCGACAGCGGAACTTCAGCCGACGCGACATCCGCGAAGGGCAACCATTGCGGCCCGATTGCCGCCAGTTTGCCAAGGGCAAAGCGCTTGTACTTGGACATCGCGGGCGCACCCTTCGATTGACTCGGCACGAGATTGGGTCGGTGAAGTCAGGGATGAGGTTCCCCTGCCGGAGGACAGAAGAACCTCATGCCCATCTGTTTCCCACGCGAAGCATGGCCCCGCATGGGCTTTGGTCAGTTCAACGAGGCCATGTCTTCCGGCATCGTCAGCACGGCGTGGGCCGTGGTGCCGTCCGGCATGGTGACCAGAACCTCGTGGGAGCCACCTGGAATGTAGGCGACCTTCGCCGTCTGCTCTGGCACCATCTCGGCGGCTGCCATGGCCCCGGTTCCCAGCGGTTTGCCCGACAGGAAATCCGCAACCCAGGACGTGTTGCTCAGAACAGCGACATGGACGGCGAAAGACCCGACGGCCACGGCCGTGAGGAACAGCGGAACGCCGACGGTCGGCTTGACGACAAGCCACATTTTCGCGTTGTTCATGCTGCGCTCCTCACCCAAGCCACGGGGTCGAGACGGCCACGAGTACGTGGGCGATCAGGGCGATCACCCCGAAGACCCGCGTTCCGTCGATCAGATAGCTGTGGACTTCTTCAGCTTCCCGAAGCGTCAGGCCTGTCGGCCAGACCTTGTCAGGATCGTTAGACATAAGATGTTCCTCCGTGCCCTTGTCGTCACTGTCTTACTGGAACGGGGTGACAACCTGATCCCGTCCGAACCACCGACCCAAGAAGACCGGGCAGCCGGTTCTAGTTCGCAATCTGTCACTTTCTTGGGACATTTTCAATTGTAACGCAAAACTTACACTTTGGTGATGCGGCGTGGCATCGGATTTTACATACAATTGATTATAAATGATTTTGCGAACATGTGCGATAAAGTCTCAACCTCACGGCATCGATTTCTGCTGCAAACCTTCGGCGCTTTGCCTGACACTGCGTTATTGACACCCCACAAAAGCCGACCCCCTTGAAGCCGGCTGATTCTCGGCCTGGCGGGGCCAGAATTTCCTTCCAACCGTCATGACCCCCAGCTAACATGTCAGTCATGAGTGGAAGCGATCAGCTGCACGTCGTCACCTCGGACGACATCACCCCGGGCCGGGCCCGGTTTGGCAAGACCTTGGTATGGGGCGCGGCCGCCGTGCTTTTGCTGGTCGCCGCCGCACAGACGGCACAGGTCATGGGATGGCAGGATTTCGGCTTCGCCAGCTGGCGGCCGACGCTCTATGCCTACTGTCTCTGGGCGACCGCACTCTGCTGGGCGCAGGTCATCACCCGGGGCGAGCAGGGCAAGCGAACGCTTTTCGTGCTGCCGGCCGCGCTGTTCGTGATCTCGCTGACCGTCTTCCCGCTTCTGTTCGGGTTGATCATCGCCTTCTCAAGCTGGAACCTCTCCAGCCTTGACGGCCGCCAGTTCAATGGCGTCGCGAACCTGGTCCAGATGTGGCACGACCCGTTCTACTGGAACGCGCTTGGCAACATGGTGATCTACGTCCTGGCGATCATCGCGGAATACGCCATCGCCTTCGGGCTTGCGCTGATCCTCGCCGGCCAGATCCGCGCGAGGAAGTTCTGGCGCGTCGCCTTCCTGATGCCGCTGATGCTGTCCCCCGTGGCCGTCAGCTGGATGATCGGCAAGTCGATGCTGGAGCCGCGCTTCGGCCCCCTCGCGCGCCTTGCCCGCAGCCTGGGGATCGAGAACCCGAGCTTCTTCGAATCCCCCTGGATGGCCAAGCTCACCATCATGGTGCTGGACGCCTGGACCTTCATCCCTTTCATGATGATCATGCTGCTGGCCGGTCTGCAGGCGATCCCGAAAGAGCTGCAAGAGGCCAGCAAGGTCGACGGCGCGACCGGCTGGAAAAGCTTTTGGGAGATCACCTTCCCGCTGATGCTGCCCGTGTCCGTCACCGCGATCCTGATCCGCATCATCTTCAAGCTGAAGCTTGCCGATATCGTCATCACCGTCACCTCCGGCGGGCCGGGAGGGGCGACGGATACCGTCACCAGCTTCATCTTCCGCGAATATCGGGAACGGTCGAACGTCGGCTATGGCACGATGCTGGCAATGGTCTACCTGGTGTTGATCGTCATCGCGATGACCGTGCTTATGAAGTTTGCCAACCGCCTGACGAAGCCCCGGACGTGAGGGAAAGATGACCGACACCCCCGTCCAGATTTTCCGCGACAGCGACACCGACCGCGGCTTCCGCATGAAGTGGTGGGCCAGCCGTACCGCCATCTACGGCGTTCTCGTCTTCTGGGCCGTGATCTGCCTCTTCCCGATCTACTGGACTGCGACGACCAGCTTCAAGATGGCACCGAACGTGATGCAGGGCCAGATGGTTCCCTTCCCGCAATCCTGGACGCCCGAGGGCGACTGGGCCAAGTCGGTGTTCTACGCGCCGAAGTGGAAGGGCTGGGAATCCATCGGCATGTCGCCCCAGACCCTGCAACAGGAAAGTACCGTCCGGGCCGAGTTCCTGAAGCGGTTCGGCAACTCGGCCATTGTGGCGCTGGTGTCCTCGACGCTGGCCGTGGTTCTGGGGGCGATGGCGGCCTATGGGTTGTCGCGGTTCCGCTACAAATGGGCCTGGATGAAGAATGACGACATCCTGTTCTTCTTCCTGTCACAGCTGATCCTGCCGCCCGTTGTGCTCGCCTTGCCGTTCCTGGTTCTCTACAAGGAACTGGCGCTCTTGGACACGCGGATCGGCTTGATCCTCCTCTACACGCTCTCGGTGCTGCCTATCGTCATCTGGATCATGAAGGACCAGTTCGAGACGATCCCGACCGAGTTGGAAGAAGCGGCACTGGTGGACGGGCTGTCGATCTGGGGCGCGTTCCTCACGATCATCGTGCCGATCGCGTTGCCGGGGATGGTGGCGGCCTTCATCCTGAGCCTTGTCCTGACCTGGAACGAGTATTTCTTCGCGGCGCTCCTGACTTCGACCCACGCGAACACGCTGCCGGTGATGGTGGCGAGCCAGACCGGAAGTCAGGGGATCAACTGGTGGTCGATGGCGGCGCTGAGCTTCGCCGCGATCCTGCCGCTGATCGTGATCGGGGTGGTGCTGGAGCGGTTCATCATCAAGGGGATGGCGGCGGGGGCGGTGAAGTAGTGCCCACGCGTGGGCAGTTTTTCGGCGTCAATGAAATCAAGGGGTTGTCTGTGGGCATTCATGATTTGGTAACGATCTGCCGGCCTGTGCAAACATGCTGAAAGGGATCGACCAGAGACTGTCCGCCGAGGTGGTGCATGTCCTGATGCTGATGGGGCATGGCGACGATCTGGTGATCTGTGATGTCAACCACCCGGCGGCGACCATCGCGGCCGAGACGACCTACGGTCGGCTGATCGACATGGCGGGCTGCGACATCCCGACGGCGGCAAAGGCAATCCTGTCTCTGATGCCGCTGGACACTTTCGTCCCTGGGCCCGTCAGCCGGATGCAGGTGGTGGACAATCCGGACGGGCAGGTGCCGATCTTTGCCCGGATGCAAGCGGTGGTCGACCGGGCCGAGGGGCGTCCGGTGACCATTCAGGCGCTGGAGCGGTTCGATTTCTACGCTGCCGCCAAGCGGGCCTTTGCGATCATTCGGACGAGCGACTCCGGCCCCTATGGCTGCTTCATCCTGAAGAAGGGCGTCGTGGATTTGCCCGAAGTGTGAGCGGACGCCTCCTCGTGCGCCTTCGGCTTCTCGTCGGAAGGTCAGCGAGGAGGGACGAAGTCGACCGACGAGCGGGGTTTCAGGTCAGACCCAGGACCTGCCGCAGATGGGTCAGGGCGATCTGTACGCCAGCCTCGCCCATCGCGGGTGACCCCTCTTTAGCATCTCCGGTATACCAGTGATCGCCGTCCCCGGCGCGGGCCATGTCCACCGTTTCGGGCGCCAGCGCCTGCATCAACGCGGTCTCGCCCTTCCCGGCATGGTCGAAGGGATAGGCCGCGCCCTTGGGGAACAACGAATGGATGCGGATCCAGTTGAACGGGTCGGCCCCTTCGGCCTGGCGGGCGTAGTAGTCCTGCATCCCCCGGTTGCCCCACCAGCCGGGGCCGCGCGTGGCCTCGAGGAACCGCATGATCGCGTTGCGGCCCGCCAGGCGGAACGCGAGGTCGGTTGGCATGCCCTGATCGAAGCCCTCGGTCTGGTGGTGGATCACGCCGCGGATGTTGCGGAAGCCAGCCTTCAGAAGCGCGGTGAACAGCCCTTCGGCCATCGGCAGGATCGCATTCGCTTCGATGTGTAGCGTCCCGGTCCCCTCTGGCCCAGCGACGGCATGGCTAGCCGCGCCATAGGCGAAGGGCGGGAGGGTGATGATCTGATCACCGAGGCGGTCGAGGGTTTCGGTGACGGCCAGCAGGTCCACTCCGGCGGGGAGGTGCTGGCCGTGGTACTCCATGACCCCGATCGGCAGGACGACGGGCGTGTTCGCCGCGATGGCCGCTTGCAGCTGGTGCGGGCGGAGGCGGGCGAAGTCGGTCACGGCAAGGCCTGCATCAGGTCTTTGGTCTGGGTGTAGAGCCGCTTCCAGAGCGGGTATTGGGTCGCGTAGGCGAGGACCTGTTCGGGCTGGACGGTCGTGGCGTTCGGGTTCCAGGCCAGGATGTCCTGCGGCTGTGCCGCCCCGATGGCGCAGGCGGCAAGGAAGGCGTCGCCATAGCTCGCTCCGATGGTCTTTTCGCAGACGTGCTGCGGGACTTGGCCGAAATCGGAGGTCGCCTGGAGCCAGAGTTGGTTCTTCGTGCCGCCGCCGACCGCGAGGACGCGGGCGGGGGAGGCTCCGACTTCGGCATAGGTTTCCAGCACATGCGCGGTGCCTGCGGCGATGCCTTCGCAGACGGCGCGGAACAGGTCGGCGCGGGTGTGGGTGAGGTTCAGGCCGAAGAAGGTGCCGCGCGCGTGGGGGTCGTGGATCGGGGTGCGCTCACCGGAGAAGTAGGGGAGGCAGAGGAGGCCCTTGGCGCCTTTGGGGCTTTGGGTGGCTTCGGTGACGAGGGCCGCGAAGTCGGTGTCGCGGGCCAGCTGGTCGCGGAACCAGTGGGTCAGCGTGCCGGAGGTCGCAAGGCCTGCCATCGAGGCATGGGTGCCGGGGAAGAGCCAGGGAGCGTACCAGAGGCGCGGGTCGCGGACGGGTGTGCCTGTGACCTGGATGATGAAGATGGTGGAGCCATACATCAGCATCATCTCGCCGGGGTGCTGGACGCCGACGGAGACCGCCTCGGCCGCCGCGTCGATGGTGCCGCAGGTGACGGGGGTGCCTTGGGCCAGGCCGGTTTCCTGCGCGGCTGCGGCGGTGATGTGGCCGGCGATTTCGGTGGACCACATGAGGCGGGGGAGTTTGGAAAGCGGGATGATTTCGGGGGCGAGGTCGGTGGTCCAGTCTTGCGTGGCGACGTCATAGAGGGGCGAGAAGTTCGCGGCGGTGTAGTGGTCGATGACGTATTCGCCGGTCAGCTTCCAGGTGAGGTAGCTGGTGGAGGTCAGGACCTTGGCCGTCCGCGCGTAGAGGTCGGGGTGGGTTTCCTTGAGCCACAGGATCTTTGGCCCGACGGATTGCGAGGTGAGCGCATTGCCGCAGCGTTCGTGGATCGTGGCCTCGCCGATCCGGGTGTTGAGGGCGACGATCTGGTCGGTCGCGCGGGTGTCGACGCCGTAAAGGACGCCGTTCATCAGGGGTTTTCCCGCGCTGTCCACGGGCAGCATGCAGGGGCCTATGGCGCTGGTCGCGACGGCCTTGATTTCCTTGGGGTCGAGGCCGGACTGCTGGAGAAGCGCCTTGGTGATGTGGACGAAGTCGCCCCACCAGTCCTCGTCCGCCCGGTGTTCGGCCCATCCGGCGCGGGGGACGATCATCTTGTGCGGGCGGCTGGCCTGGGCGGTGATCTTTCCTTCAGCGTCGACGAGGACGCCTTTGGATTCGAAGGTGCCGATGTCGATTCCCAGTGTGCGGGGGCCGAGAGTGTGGGTCATCGGGTGAGCTTGAGGTCGGGGGTGATGGCGGAAAGGGCAGTGTCGAGAAGGGTGACGAGGCCGTCGAGGTCCTTGGGGTCCACCACTTCGAGGGCGGAGTGGGAGTAGCGCATCGGGAAGCCGACATCGAGGCAGGCGACCCCGTCGGGGCCCATGAACTGGATGTAGGAAAGGTCGGTGAGCGCGCCCGTGTGGGCCGAGCGCTGGAGGGGGAGGTTTGCCGTGCTGGCGGCCTGTTCGAACAGGCTAACAAGGGCGGGGTGGGGGATCACGCCGTTCAGGGTGCCGCGGCCGTGGAAGGAGTAGAGCGAGATGCCGGGGCCGCCGCCGAGGGTGACGTCGCCTCGGGCAGTCATGTCGGGAATGTCGCAGGCGAGGAGGAGGTCGATCTGCAGCGCGATGGCCGGTTGCAGGGCGGTGGCGGCGGGCAGGACGCCGCGGAGGTTGTATTCCTCTTGCACCGACCAGACGAGGTGGAGCGTGGGGCCGGGCTTGTGCGCCCGCGCCTCGGCGAGTTTCAGAAGGGCGGCGCATCCGGCGCGGTCGTCGACCGAAGTGCCGGCAATGCGACCGTTGGCGAGTGTGAGGGCGCGGGGGAGGTAGGTGACGGGGGTGCCGATGCGGACGCCTGCGGCTTCGGCTTCGGCTTTGGAGGTGAAGCCCGCGTCGACGTAGAGGTCGGGGTAGGGGAGGACCTTGTATTTCTCCTCGGGCGTCGTGGCGTGGTGGCTTTTATTGGCGATGAGGGCGGGGAGATCGCCCTGATCGGTGCAAAGGAGGACGGCCTGCGCGGGCAGCGCGCGTTCGGGGACGCCGCCGAGGCGTTCGAGGCGGATGAGGCCCGAGGCTTCGATCTTGCGGACGATGAAGCCGAGCTGGTCCATGTGGGTGAAGACCATCACGGGCGGCAGGGTCGGGTCGCCGGGGATCGTGCAGGCAAGGTTGCCCAGGCGGTCGGAGTGGTGCGGCAGGCCGAGGCGGTCGAGATGCCCGGCGATGGCGGCGGCGACGCGGGTCTCATACCCGGCAAGGCCGGGGATCAGCATCAGTTCGACCGTCAGGTCAGCGACAGAAGGCAGCGTCATTTCCCGCCCCGGGCAGCACGGGCGCGGGCCATGAAGTCGGCGGCGCGGTCGGGGTCGACGGCGGCCCAGGTGTCGCCGCCCTGCTTCAGGGCCGAGCCGACGATGCAACCGTCGGCCACGGCGAGGACATCGGCGATGGTGGCGTGCTTGACGCCGGTGTTGGCCAAGACGGGCGTGTTGGGCAGGACGCGCTTCACACCCTCCAGATCCTCCATCCGCGCGGCCTCACCCGTGATCGCGCCGGACACCAGCACAGCATCGGGGATCGAGGAAAAGACCGCCGACCGCGCACGGTCGGGCAGGGGGCGGCGGTCCAGGCTGTCGGCGAACTCGGCCGAGACGTTGTAAAGCCGCGCGACGTTCCCTGCCCCAAGGCGCTGGGCATAGCGGACGGCGGCCCCGGCGTCGGGAGCCCAGACGCCCATGTCAGAGGCATAAGTGCCGGTGAAGATCTCGCGGACGAAGGCGGCCCCGGTGGCGGCGGCGACGGCGAAGCTGGACATCGGGTCCCAGAGCACGTTGACGCCGAAGGGAACCGTGATCTCATCGCGCAGGCGACCGATCACATAGGCCATCGTCGCAGAAGTGGCCGTGTCGACCTTCAGCTCATAGGGTCGGTCGTTTTCGTTGCCGAACATCACGGCGTCGAAGCCTGCGGCCTGCAGCGCGCGCAGATCAGCGCGGGCACCGGCAAGAATACCTTCCACCCCCCGGTCGACATCATAGAGGGGAGCGCCGGGTGAGGCGCCCAGATGAACCATAGCGATGACCGGCTTCTTGTCCCCGAAAACAGCTTTGAAACGCGACATGTGATCCTCCCACCGTTGGCACGCTAGCGCGAAAGACGTTGGAATGGGAAGCGGGATCATACTAGCATGTCAGCGACTTCGGAGGACGCAGATGCTCACGACAAGACACTGGGATCGGCTGGGGAACGGGGGGCTCACCTTTACCGAGCTGGGCTTCGGGTCCGCGCCCATCGGCAACCTGTTCAAGGCCATTTCGGACGATGAGGCGCATGCGGTCCTGACCGCCGCATGGGATGGGGGCGTGCGCTATTTCGACACCGCACCATTGTACGGACTGGGCCTGTCCGAGACCCGGTTGAACCGGCTTCTGCGCGACAAGCCAAGGGACAGCTACGTGTTGTCGTCGAAGGTTGGGCGGCTTCTGCGTGCGGTCCCGCCAGACCAGCGTGACGGGTTCGGCAAATGGGTCGACGTGCCCGCGCGGAAAGAGGTCTTCGACTACAGCTACGACGGCACGATGCGCAGCGTGGAGTTCTCGCTGGAACGGCTGGGGGTGGACCGGATCGACATCCTTTATGCGCATGACCTGGACGTTTTCACCCACGGCAGCGAGTCCGCGATGCAGGCGCGGCTGGAAGAGTTCGTGGCGGGCAGCTACCGCGCGCTGCTGGCATTGCGCGAGCAGGGGGTGATCCGGGCCTTCGGTGGCGGGATCAACGAGGTGCAGCCCTGCCTTTGGCTGCTGGAGCGTTGTGATTTCGACATCTTCTTGCTTGCGGGCCGCTATACGCTTCTGGAGCAGGAGGCGCAGGAGCAACTCTTGCCGCTGTGCGTGGAGCGCGGCGTCGGGATCGTGATCGGCGGCCCCTACAACTCGGGCATCCTGGCGACCGGACCGAAGCCGGGTGCGCACTGGAACTATGCCCCGGCTCCTGACTGGGTGATGACCAAGGCGGCGCGGTTGCAAGCGGTATGCCAGGCGCATGGCGTCCGGCTGGTCGATGCGGCCTTCCAGTTCCCGCTGCGGCACCCGG
>JAIXSA010000080.1 GCA_027484915.1 Paracoccaceae bacterium
GGTGGCGTTCCTGCTGTTCCTGTTGCTCACCTCGAACCCGTTCTGGCGGCTGGCCGTGCCGCCCTTGGACGGGCAGGACCTGAATCCGTTGCTACAGGACCCTGGGTTGGCGTTTCATCCGCCGTTCCTCTACCTCGGCTATGTCGGCCTGAGCATGGCGTTCAGTTTCGCCGTGGCCGCGCTGATCGAGGGTCGGGTCGATGCCGCCTGGGGGCGCTGGGTGCGGCCCTGGACGCTGGCGGCCTGGGTGTTCCTGACCATCGGCATCGCGCTGGGGTCCTGGTGGGCCTACTACGAGCTGGGCTGGGGCGGGTTCTGGTTCTGGGACCCGGTGGAGAATGCAAGCTTCATGCCGTGGCTTCTGGCAGCGGCGCTGCTGCACTCGTCGATCGTGGTGGAGAAGCGCGAAAGCCTGAAGGCCTGGACGATCCTGCTGGCGATCATGGCCTTCGGGTTCAGCCTGATCGGCACCTTCATCGTGCGGTCGGGGGTCATCACATCCGTCCACGCATTCGCCAACGATCCCGAGCGGGGGGTGTTCATCCTGATGATCCTGGGCTTCTTCACCGGGGGCGCGCTGGTCCTGTTCGCGGCGCGCGCCGGCACGATGGAGGCGCGGGGGGTGTTCAGCCTGGTCAGCCGGGAAAGCGCGCTGGTGGCGAACAACATCCTGCTCACGGTGGCGGCGTTTGTTGTCTTTATCGGGACAATATGGCCTCTGGTCGGGACAATGTTGCTGGGACGCGACCTTTCGGTGGGCGAACCCTTCTTCAACGCGGCCTTCTCGCCCTTCATGGTCGGCCTGGCGCTGATCCTGCCGCCGGGGGCGATGCTGGCCTGGAAGCGGGGCGACATCGGGCGGTCCTTGCGGGGACTGATCCCGGCGCTGGTTCTGGCGTTGGCCCTGGGGGCGTTGGCCTTCGCGATGCAGACGGGGCGGACGGCGCTGGGGCCGGTCGGCCTGATGCTGGGGGCCTGGGTGGCGTTTGGCGCGCTGTTGGATATCTGGGCGCGGACGGGGCGCGAGGGGGTCGGGGCGCGACTGGCGCGGCTTGGCCGGTTGCCGCGGGCCGACTGGGGAAAGGCCACGGCGCATTTCGGCCTTGGCGTCACGATCTTTGCCGTCTCGGCCATGATGTCGTGGAAGATCGAGGACATCCGGGTGGTGCAGGAGGGGGAGACCTTCCCGCTGGGCCGCTACGAGGTCAGGCTCGACAAGGTCGAAGAGGTCCAGGGGCCGAACTATACCTCGACCATGGGCTGGATGACGGTGACGCGGGGCGGTGCGGTGGTGGCGGTCTTGAACCCCGAGAAGCGCTTCTACCCGGTAGCTCAGATGCCGACGACCGAGGCTGCGATCGATTATGGCTTCTTGCGTGACATCTACCTCGTGCTGGGCGACCGGCAGACCAGCGGCGGTTGGGCTGTCCGCAGCTACATCGAGCCCTTCGCCAACTGGCTCTGGGGCGGCTGCATCGTGATGGCGCTTGGCGGGCTGCTGAGCCTGTCTGACCGGCGCTACCGGGTGGCGGCGGGCGCGCGTCGCGTGCCGGCCGGGGTGCCTGCTGAATGATCGGGTTTCTGAAACGGCGGTGGGCAGATTGCCCACGCTACGCCCTTGCCCTGTTGCTGGCGGTAAGTCCGGCCTGGGCCGTGCAACCGGACGAGATGCTGGATGACCCCGTGCTGGAGGCGCGCGCCCGCGACATCAGCCGCGATATCCGCTGCCCGGTCTGCCAGGGTGAGACCATCGACGACAGCAATGCTCCGATCAGCCGGGACCTGCGGCTGATCATCCGTGAAAGACTGGTGGCGGGCGATAGCGATGCCGAGGTCGTGGACTACATCGTCGCGCGCTATGGCGAGGGCGTCCTGTTCAACCCGCCGGCCGAGGGGGTGAATCTTGTCCTGTGGCTGGCAGGTCCGGCGCTGCTTCTGGCTGGCGTCGGCGTGGCGCTGACGGCCGGGCGGCGGAGGGTGGTGCCCGATGTGGCCCTGTCGGCCGAGGAGGAGACCCGGCTGAAGGAGATCCTCAAGGAGTAGCGAGCCGGTCCCCTAGGCGCCTGCCGGGTGACGCTGCGTTCGACTTGGACTTCCGGCGCCCGCCGCTAGTCTGGCGCAAAGCGGGAGGTTGGCATGGCGGATCTTGTGACGGTCGAGGTCGAGGGCGGCGTGCATCGCATCACGCTGAACCGGCCCGAGGTGATGAACGCCCTGAACCGGGATATGCGGGCAGAGCTGCTTGCAGCCTTGCAGGACGGCCACGGCGCGCGGGTGATCGTGCTGACCGGGGCAGGGCGCGGGTTCTGCTCGGGTCAGGATCTGACCGACGCCAAGGGGCTGGAGGCCGCCGGTTTCGAAGCGATCCTGAACGACGAATACGTGCCGATGATCCGGGCCATCACCGAAGCCCCGGTCCCGGTCATCGCGGCGGTGAACGGCGCGGCTGTGGGGGCGGGGGCGAACCTCGCGCTGGCCTGCGACCTGGTGATCGCCTGCGAGAGCGCGGTCTTCGTCCAGGCATTCACCCGGATCGGACTGATCCCCGACGCGGGCGGCACCAGTTTCCTGCCGCGCCGGGTCGGCCTGCAGCGCGCGATGGGTGCGGCCTTGCTGGCCGAACCCGTCACCGCGCGGCAGGCCGAGGCCTGGGGCATGATCTGGGAGGCGGTTCCAGATGACCGCTTTGGCGAGGTGGTCGCGGCCCGGGCTGCCAAGCTTTCGGCGGGGCCGACCGGCGCCTATGCCGCGCTGAAAGAGGCGCTGCGGGGGGCGTTCGACCAGAGCCTGGACGCCCAGCTTGCGACGGAAGCCCGGCTCCAGGGTCAGTGCGGGGCCAGCGAGAATTTCCGCGAAGGTGTCGCAGCCTTCCTTGGAAAACGCCCCGCAAAATTTGGCGGGCGTTAGGAACCGCTCTGCACCAGTTGCGTTTGATCCCTTGGGTTCGGCAACCGGGGGGTAGCGGCGATGTGGAACCAGGCTTTGACGACCCTGCTGCCGGCAGGGGTGCGGACCGGGCGGCTGGAGTTGACCTTCGCTGACGGCTCCACCCAGATTTTCGGCCCGGGCGGTGCACCAGACGTTGGCGTCACGCTGCATGATCCGGACCTGCCGCGGAAGGTCCTGCGGCAGCCCGACCTTGCGATGGGCGAGGCCTATACGGGCGGCCGTCTTACCATCCGGAACGACGATGTACGCGGCTTCCTGGCCTTTGCGCTGCGCAATGCGCGCGGACGAAAGGCACCTTGGCCGCTTGCGCAGGTGGCATCGCTGTGGAAGCAGGCGAAATCCTGGGCGATCTGGAACCATATCGGCGTCGCGCGGAAGAACGTGGCGCATCACTACGACATCTCGCCCGAGCTTTACGACCTCTTCCTGGGCGCGACGAAGCAGTACACCTGCGCCTATTTCCGCCGCCCCGACATGACGCTGGAGGAGGCGCAGGCCGCCAAGATGGCGCATATCGGCGGCAAGCTTCTGTTGCGGCCGGGGATGCGGGTCCTGGACATCGGCTGCGGCTTCGGGACGCTGGCCCTGACGCTGGCGCGCGACCACGGGGTAGAGGTGACGGGGATCACCCTGTCCGAAGTGCAACTGGCCGAGGCGCAGCGTCGGGCGCGGGAGGCGGGGCTGGAGGGACAGGTCGCGTTCCGCCTGCAGGACTATCGCACGGTCACCGAGACCTACGACCGCGTGGTGTCCGTCGGCATGATGGAGCATGTGGGGCTGCCGCATCTGCGCACCTATTTCCAGAAGGTCGCGGACCTGATGCCCAAGGACGGGGTCGCACTGATCCACTACATCGGGCGCTGGTCGCCACCCGACACCATCTCGCCCTGGTTCGACAAGTACATCTTCCCCGGTGCCTATTGCCCGCCGATCAGCCAGGCGTTGCGGGCAGTCGAGAAGACCGGGATGATCCTGTCGGACCTCGAGGTCTGGCGCGGGCACTATGAACGGACCTTGCAGGAATGGCTGAAGCGGTTCGACGCGAACATCGACCGGGTCCGGCAGATGCATGACGACCGCTTCATCCGGATGTGGCGCTACTATCTGCAGTCGGCCGAAATGGGCTTTGCCGAGGGGCATCTGGTGATCCACCAGCTGCAACTGGCCAAGGCGCGCGTCACGGTTCCCATGACGCGCGACTACCTTTACCCGGCGCGGAACAGCTGACGCTGGTCAAAGTCGATACCGGTTCTGTCGACCGACGTTGAACGCACTAGGCGCCGCGCTTCAGCCCCGCGACGCCGGTGCGGGCGATCTCGACCAGGCCCAGGGGCCGCATCAGGTCGGCGAAGGCGTCGATCTTTTCGGGTGTGCCGGTCATCTCGAAGACGAAGCTTTCCAGCGTGCTGTCCACCACATTGGCGCGGAAGATTTCGGCCAGGCGCAGCGCCTCGATCCGGTGGTCACCCTTGCCCTTGACCTTGACCAAGGCGAGTTCGCGCTGGACGGACGGCCCTTCTGCGGTCAGGTCCTGGACCTCGTGCACCGGAACCATGCGCTTCAGCTGCGCCTCGATCTGGTCGATCACGGCGGGGGTGCCGCGGGTGACGATGGTGATGCGGCTGCGGTGGCCGGTGTGGTCCACCTCGGCCACGGTCAGGCTGTCGATGTTGTAGCCCCGGCCCGAGAACAAGCCGATGACGCGGGCCAGCACGCCGGGTTCGTTCTCGACGATCACGGCAAGGGTGTGGCTGGCCTCGACCTCGCTGTTGGCGGAGCGGAGGTCATAGGCGGAATGGCTGGTCGAGCCCTTCTTGATGTTCAGTGCGGACATGGGTCCTACCTTCTTCTGTGGGGTACGGCGTCAGAAGCCGATCCAGGACGGACGACCGACCCGGCGGATGACGGCGTAAAGGATCAGGGGGCCGATGATCCCGGCCAGCGTGCCGAGGATCATGTGGGCGGTGAGGTCGGGGGTGACCCGGGCAAGAATGGCGCGGGTACCGGCGGAAAAGATTGTGTGGGCGAGGTAGATGCCCATCGAATAGACGCCAAGCGTGGCAAGCAGGCGCAGCATCCCCTTGGGGGTGCCACGGGACAGGACCTGGATCATCGCAAGGGCACAGAGCGACAGGGCAATCCCCAGGAGTTGCACCGTGATCAGGCTTTGCGGGATCCAGAAGCTGAGCGCCTGCAGGCCGACGAAGACGGCGGCGGCCAGGATGAATGCGGTCGGGCCCTGTGGCGTCCAGTGCGTCTGGCCAAGGGCGAGGCCGGCAAGAAAGGCCCCGGCGTAGGTCGCGGCGCCGAATGTCCAGGCATTCAGGCCGACGGGGGCGAAGCTGGAGGTCAGTAGCGCCAGCACCGCCAGCCCGGCCCAGACCGGGGCGGACAGCGGGCCGGTGACGAAGCGGATCAGGGCAAGCACGGCGAGGTGCTGCAGGAACAGGGCCCAGAGGAACCAGAAATGGTCGCGCGGGGGCAGGGGAAGGAAGAACAGGCTTTCCAGCCCCGCAACCTGGGTGTTCGCCGCATCCCCGGCCGCAAGGCGCGCGGCGGTGAAGAGATAGGTCCACAGGACCAGTGGCCAGAGAAGGCGCGTGACACGACTTAAGGCCGCTTCGCCCACCGGCCGACGCAGCGCCCAAGCTTGGAAGGTCATGCCAGACAGCAGGAAGAACAGCGGCATGTGGAAGTTGTAGATCAGCCGGTCGACAAGGTGGAACAGCCACGCGTTACCGATCATCCCGGCCGTGTCCAGCCCGCGCCAGGCATGGCCAATGACGACAAGCACGATGCCCACGCCCTTCGCGACGTCCAGCGAGACGTCGCGTGATCTGGGGCTGGCCTCGGCGGTGATACTCATCGACTGTCTGCCTGTGGCGGTGTGGTCGGCCCCCGGAGCTGACCGGGGACCGGATGCGTCACACAAGCACCGCGCCCGACCGGAACGCCTCGGCGTCGGCAGAGAGCAGCATCTCGTTGTGCGGCTTGCCCGAGGGGATCATCGGGAAGCAGTTTTCATGCTTCTCGACGAGGCAGTCGAAGATCACCGGACCATCGTAGCGGATCATTTCCATGATTGCGTCGTCGAGGTCCTTGGGATCGTCGCACTTGATGCCCTTGCAGCCGAAGGCCTCGGCCAGCTTGACGAAGTCCGGCAGGCTTTCGCTCCACGACGAGGAATACCGCTCGCCGTGCAGCAGCTCCTGCCACTGGCGGACCATGCCGAGACGTTCGTTGTTCAGGATGAACTGCTTCACCGGCGCGCGGAACTGCATCGCGGTGCCCATTTCCTGCATGTTCATCAGCCAGGACGCCTCGCCCGCGACGTTGATGACCAACGCGTCGGGGTGGGCGATCTGCACGCCGATGGATGCGGGCAGGCCATAGCCCATCGTGCCAAGGCCACCAGAGGTCATCCAGCGGTTCGGGTCCTCGAACCCCAGGAACTGCGCGGCCCACATCTGGTGCTGACCAACCTCGGTGCAGATGTAGCGGTCCATGCCCTTGGTCAGGGCCTCCAGCCGCTCCAGCGCGTATTGTGGTTTGATCGTGGTGGTGGAGTTCTTGTAGGCAAGGCACTTCACCGCGCGCCATTCGTCGATCTGCTTCCACCACTGCGAAAGGCCACGCTGGTCGGTCTTCGACCCGCGCGCGCGCCACTGGCGCAGGACCTCTTCCAGCACCTTCGTCACGTCGCCGACGATCGGCACGTCCACCCGGATGACCTTGTTGATCGAGGAGGGGTCGATGTCGATGTGGGCCTTCTTAGAGCGGGGGGAGAAGTCCTTGATCCGCCCGGTGATCCGGTCATCGAAGCGCGCGCCAATGTTGATCATCACGTCGCAGCCGTGCATCGCCAGGTTCGCCTCATAAAGGCCGTGCATCCCCAGCATGCCGATCCAGTTCTTGCCGCTGGCCGGGTAAGAGCCGAGGCCCATCAGAGTCGAGGTGATGGGGAAGTTCGTCTCGGCCACCAGTTCGCGCAAAAGCTGGCTGGCGCGGGGGCCAGAGTTGATGACACCGCCGCCCGTGTAGAAGACTGGCCGCTCGGCGCTTTCGATCAGCTCGACAAGGCGGGCGATCTGGTCGCGGTCCCCTTCGGTGCGGGGCTGGTAGTGGCTGATCTTCGCCTTTTCTGCTGGGACATAGTCGGCGGTGGCGAACTGCACGTCCTTGGGGATGTCGATCAGCACCGGGCCGGGGCGGCCGTGGGTTGCCACGTGGAAGGCCTGGTGGATGGTGTCGGACAGTTTGGCCGTGTCCTTCACCAGCCAGTTCATCTTGGTGCAGGGCCGGGTGATGCCCACCGTGTCAGCCTCTTGAAAGCCGTCGGTGCCGATCATGAAGGTCGGGACCTGCCCGGTGAGGACCACGATTGGGATCGAGTCCATCAGTGCGTCGGTAAGGCCGGTCACCGCGTTCGTGGCCCCGGGGCCCGAGGTCACCAGCGCCACGCCGGGCTTGCCCGTGCTGCGCGCATAGCCTTCGGCCATGTGGACCGCGCCCTGTTCGTGGCGCACCAGGATGTGGCGGATGTCGTTCTGCAGGAAAAGCTCGTCGTAGATCGGAAGCACTGCGCCGCCGGGATAGCCGAAGACGACCTCGACACCCTGGTCCTTCAGGGCCTGGACCACCATCTTCGCACCGGTCATCTGCTTCGACATTTCGTCTCTCCTTCGCGCAACAAAAAGCCCCCGGAGTTTCCTTCGGGGGCGCATGGGAACCACTATGGTCAACCGTCACCGGCCCATGCGCGTCCTTCCTACGATGACAAGAAGTCTGGCCACTGGCGCATCCCCTTCACGTTCGGTCGGAACTTAGGCGGGGATATGCCGGGCGTCAACGGGATTTGCAATACGAAAATGTCGCATCAAGCCGGTATTTTTGAACTATTGTTGCGAAGAGATGCCGTGCCGCGCAACTTTCGCAACGATTATCGAAAGTGTGCGGGGTGGGGACGTGAATCCGCTGTGGCGCGCCCGCGAGGCAAGAGGTATTGCCGCACGGAAGACGCGCACCTATTCGCCGGGCGCATAGCAGACTGCGTTCAGCTTATTGCCGTCAGGGTCGCGGATGTAGCCCGCGTAGAATTGCGCGCCGTAGTGCGGGCGCAGGCCCGGCGCGCCCTCGTCGGTGCCGCCATTCGCCAGCGCCGCGGCGTGGAAGGCATCGACCGCCGCCCGGCTTGGCGCAAGAAAGCTGACCATCGTCCCATTGCCCGGCGTCGCGGGCTGCCCGTCGAAGGGCTGGGTCACCCACAGATGCGGGCCGGGATCGTCCAGACCCCAGGCGGCCGAGCGATCCTCGGGGTCGTAGTCCTCCAGCCGCTGATGGCCCAATGGGGCCAGCACGGCGTCGTAGAACCGAAGGGCGCGCGCAAGATCGCAGGTGCCAAGCGAGACATAACTGAACATCGGCGTCTTTCCCGTGCCGCACACAGAATCTCGGTGCCAGGGGTTGAATTGGTGTCCTTCGTCTCTACTCTCTTTTGACAGACCGCGACAGACGGTCACATGCACATAGGGGGGGAGGCTTGGACCGACTTTTGTCGCTGGCCGCCAATATCGACCGGTTGAGCCGGTTTTTCGGTATCTTGGCCGCCGCAGTCGTGGCGGCTGCCTGCGCTATTAGTGCCGGCAATGCGCTGTCCCGCTATCTTTTCGACCTGTCGTCGAATGCCTTTCTGGAAATCCAGTGGCAGATGTTCGCGGCGACCTTCCTTCTGGGCGCGGCCTATGTGCTGAAGCTGAACGAACACGTGCGCGTCGACCTGATCTACGGCGCGCTCGGGGCCCGCAAGAAGCTGTGGGTCGACATCTTCGGCTATGTCTTCTTCTTCTTCCCGGTCATGTTCATCATGCTGGAAATGGCCTGGCCCTGGGCTTGGGCCAGCGCCCGCGCCGGCGAGATTTCAGCCAATGCGGGCGGTCTGCCGGTCTGGCCGGCCAAGTTCCTGCTGCCGATCGGCTTCACCCTTCTGACGCTGCAGGGCCTCGCCGAGTTCATCCGCCGTGTGGCCGCATTGCGCGGGCACATCGCGCTCGACCTGTCCTACGAAAAGCCCGTCCAGTGAGAAGGTAACCGCCTGATGCTTGAATACGGCCTTCTCGCGCCGACGATGTTCGCCGGCCTGATCGTCTTTCTGCTGCTGGGGTTCCCGGTGGCCTTCTCGCTGGCGGCTCTGGGCCTGTCCTTCGGCTTCATCGCCATCGAGGTGGGCTACTTCGGGATCGAGTTTCTGCAGGCCCTGCCAAGCCGGGTCTTCGGGATCATGTCGAATGACTTGCTGCTGGCGATCCCGTTCTTCACTTTCATGGGCGTGGTGCTGGAGAAATCGGGCCTGGCCGAGGACCTGATGGAGGGCTTCGGCCAGCTTTTCGGACCCGTGCCGGGCGGCCTGGCCTATGCGGTGATCTTCGTCGGCGCGATCCTGGGGGCGATCACCGGGACGGTGGCCGCGAGCGTGATCGCCATCGGGATGATCTCGATCCCGATCATGATGAAATATGGCTATGACATGCGGATCGGCACCGGGGTCATCGCGGCCTCGGGGACGATCACGCAGGTCATTCCGCCAAGCCTTGTGCTGATCGTGCTGGCCTTCCAGCTGGGTGTGCCGGTGGGCGACATGTATCTGGGCGCCATCGGGCCGTCGATCGCGCAGATCCTGCTTTTCGCGGGCTTCATCCTGCTGGTTTCTATCTTCCGGCCGAAGAAGGTGCCCGCACTTCCGCTGGAGGCCCGTACCCTGCGCGGCCGGGAGCTTGCGGCGAAGCTTGCCTGGGGCATGGTGCCGTCGCTGGTGCTGATCTTCCTGGTCCTGGGCACGATCTTCATGGGGCTTGCCACCCCGACTGAAGCCGGGGCGATGGGCTCGGTTGGCTCGGTCCTCTTGGCCGTGGCGCATGGGCGCTATTCCAACAAGATGCTGTGGGAAGCCTCGGATCAGACCATGCGCATCACTGCGATGGTGATTTTCATCCTGGTCGGTGCCACGGTCTTCAGCCTGGTCTTCCAGGGCGTGAACGGCGGGAAGTGGATCGAGCACCTCTTGTCGCACATCCCCGGCGGGCGGATCGGGTTCCTGATCTTCGTCAACATCTTCATCTTCTTCATCGCCTTCTTCCTCGACTTCTTCGAGATCGTCTTCATCGTCGTGCCGCTGCTGATCCCGACGGCGTTGGCGTTGGATATCGACCTCGTCTGGCTGGGGGTGCTTTTGTGCGTGAACATGCAGACGGCTTTCATGCATCCGCCTTTCGGTTTTGCGCTGTTCTACCTGCGGGGGATCGCCCCACCCGAGATCAAGAGCAGGGACATTTACCTTGGGTCGATCCCCTGGATCATCTTGCAGCTGATCCTGGTGGCGCTGATCATCACTTTCCCCGGCATCGTCGACGGTTTCATCACTGAAGAGGTTCTTCTGGACGACGCCACGGTGAACCAGCAGCTTGACGCGCTGCCAATGCCTGACCTTGCGCCCCCGGCGCTGGACCTTGACCTGACGCCCTGACTTTCGGCGACAGGCGACTGACCTTGCCTAGACACCAATCCAAAGGGAGGACTACATGAAAAGACGGAATTTCCTGACGACCGCCACGCTTGGCGGGGTTGCCGCCGGACTGGCCGCACCGGCCATCGCGCAGACCGCGCCCAAGGTGAGCTGGCGCCTGACCTCGGGCTTCCCGAAGGCGCTGGACACGATCTACGGCGCCGCCGAAGATTTCGCCAAGTACGTCAGCGAGATGACTGACGGCAACTTCCAGATCCAGCCCTTCCCGGCGGGCGAGATCGTGCCGATGCCCGAGGCCGCTGACTCGGTCGGTTCGGGCACCGTCGAGATGACGCATACCGCTTCGTACTATTACTGGGGCAAGGACGCGACCTTCGCGCTGGGGACGGCGGTGCCGTTCGGCCTGAACGTCCGCGGCCTGAACGCGTGGAACTACGACGGCGGCGGCATCGACCAGATGAACGCCTTCTATGCCAAGCAGAACCTGATCGGCTTCCCCGGCGGCAACACCGGCTGCCAGATGGGCGGCTGGTGGCGCAAGGAGATCAACTCGCTTGCCGACATGGCGGGCGTGAAGATGCGCATCGGCGGCATGGGCGGCAAGGTGATGGAGGCGCTTGGCGTCGTCCCGCAGCAGATCCCCGGTGGCGAGATCTATCCGGCGCTTGAACGTGGCACCATCGACGCGGCGGAATGGGTCGGGCCCTATGACGACGAGAAGCTGGGCCTGAACAAGGTCGCGCCCTACTACTACTACCCCGGCTTCTGGGAAGGCGGCGCGATGCTGCACTTCATGATCAACCTTGCGAAGTGGAATGAACTTCCGCCGGCCTACCAGGCAATCGTCAAGGCGGGCTGCGCGCAGGCCAACTCGACCATGCTGGCGAAGTATGACTTCCGCAACCCGGCCGCCCTACGCAACCTGATCGCGGGCGGGGCGCAGCTGCGTCCGTACCCCGAGGACGTGATGACCAAGGCCTTCGAAGAGGCGAACAAGCTTTACGCCACGATCTCGGCCGAGAATGCGGACTTCAAGTCGATCTTCGAAAGCCAGCAGGCCTATCGCAACGAAGCGAACCTGTGGAACCAGGTGGCGGAATACACCTTCGACACCTTCATGATCCGCAACCGCCCGCGCGGCTGATCGGACCGACATCCAGACCCAAAGGGGGCCGTGCCGCAAGGTGCGGCCCTTCTGCGTTTTGCGTCAGGCAGCCGCTGCCGCCTTGTCCTTCAGCCGCTGGCCGACCTCGGCGATGGCCTGGATCACCGGCATGAATTCCAGCCCCAGGTCGGTCAGCGCATATTCGACCGAAGGCGGCGAGGTATCCAGCACGGCGCGCGACAGGATGCCCCGCTCCTCCAGTTCGCGCAGGCGCTGGGTCAGCACCTTGGCCGAGACAAGCGGGATGTCCGCTCGCAGTTCCGAGAACCGCCGCGGACCCGAGGAGAGGTACCAGATGATGTTCGGGGTCCAGGCCCCGCCGATGAAGGCCATGCAGTCCGACAAGGGACACATCGGATGCGGCGTGCGGTTCTTGCGGCGTTTCAGCGTCATCGCGGGCCTCGGGCGTGGTTACCGGCGAGATACTTCATTCCAAGCGTTACCGCAAGTTACCCCGTTACCAAAGGTGACTTGATCGGCTAGCCATTGGCCATCCGAACAACCAAGGAGGAACGGATGAAGCTTTACATCAAGCCCGGAGCCTGCTCGATGGCGTCACACATCATCCTGGCCGAGATCGGCGGGGACTATGCCGTGGAACTGGTGGACACTGCCAACGGAGAGACGGCCAGTGGCGCGAACTACCGTGAGATCAATCCGAAGGGCAAGGTTCCGGCACTGGTGGTCGAGGGCGAGGTCCTGACCGAGGGACCGGCGATCCTGCAGTATCTGGGCGACAGGTCCGCCAACCTCGACCTTGCGCCTGAAGGGGGCACGATGGCGCGCGCCCGGGTGAACGAGGTGCTGAACTTCACTGGCACGGAACTGCACATCGCCTTCGGGCCGCTGTTCACTCCGGCCTCCAACGACGCGCAGAAAGAGGCAGCCCGGCAGGCGGTGGCGGGCAAGCTTGACTGGCTGGAGACGCGGCTTGCCGATGGCCGAGCACATCTGACGGGCGAGGCCTTCACCATCGCCGATGCCTATGCCTTCGTCGTCGCCAACTGGGCCAACTTCACCGGAATCGCCTTGGCGCGCTGGCCCAACCTGTCGGCTTTCATGGCCCGCGTCGCCGCGCGCGCGTCGGTGCAGAAGGTCCTCAAGGCCGAAGGGCTTGCCGCATGAGCGCGCCGGATTTCGCAGGGGTGGCGGGGGTACTCGCCACCTATTTCGATGGGCTTTACCACAGCGACACCCGGCGCCTGGCGCGGGTCTTCCACCCGAAGGCGCAGTATGTCTGCGTCACGGATGGTACACTGCTTTACCGTGACATGGGCGAATACTTTCCCGTGGTCGATGCCCGCGTCTCGCCCGCGTCGAAGGGCGAAGCGCGGCGGGACGAGATCCTGTCCATCGACTTCGCGGGCCCTGTCACCGCCCGCGCGGTCGTGCGCTGCGTCCTGGGGGCGCGCCATTTCACCGACTTTCTGACGCTTATCCATCTGGACGGGCGCTGGCAGGTGATGTCCAAGGTGTTCCATTATGAAGAGGAGGCGTGAATGCCCTACGTCAACATCAAGATCACCCGAGAGGGTGCCACGCCAGCCCAGAAGGCCGAGCTGATCGCCGGGGTCACAGACCTCTTGCAGCGCGTCCTGGACAAGAGCCCTGCCACGACCTTCGTGGTGATCGACGAGGTCGCGGTGGAGGACTGGGGCATCGGTGGCCTGCCGGTCGAGGCATACCGGGCGCAGGTCAAGGCCCGTGGGTGAGGGCGTCCGCCATGCGGCGCTGATGTTCGCGGCGGGGATGGGCGTGCCTCTCCTCGCCGCGCTGAACGCGGCCCTTGGGCAAAAGCTCGGCTCGCCGGTGGCGGCAGGGGCGATCATGTTCGCGGTGGCCTTCGCGACGGCGTTGGCCGTGATGGTGGTGACGGGGCAGGGGGCGGCGCTGGCAAAAGCGCCGGGCCAGCCGCCGGTCCTGTTCCTTGCGGGCGGGCTGATGGTCTTCTACCTGCTGTCGATCACCTTCGTCGCGCCGCGCTTCGGCTTGGGGAACGCGATCCTGTTCGTGCTTCTGGGCCAGATCGTCAGTTCGACCGTGATCGACGCGACGGGGCTCATGGGACTTGCCGCCCGCCCGGTCAGTGCGACGCGGCTGCTGGGGCTGGCGGTGATGACGGTCGGCATCGTCCTCAGCCAGCGCGGGTAGCCGATTTCTGCCCGGACATCGGACCGGAGTTTTTTTGATAACTCCGCCCGCTTACCCTGCAGGCGGCCCGATCAGGTCCCAGCGGTTGCCGAACGGGTCACGCCAGACGGCGACGCTGCCGTAGGGTTCGTGGCGCGGCTCCTCTTCGAACGTGACCCCGGCGGCCAGCATCGCGGAATGGTCGCGGGCGAAGTCGTCGGTCGACAGGAACAGGAACACCCGGCCCCCCGCCTGATTGCCGATGGCCGCGCGCTGCGCCGCACCTTCGGCCCGCGCAAGCACCAGCCGCACGCCGCCACCCGGCGGCTCGACCGTCACCCAGCGCTTGCGGCCCTGGTCGATATCCTCGACCAGGCGGAAGCCAAGCCTGCCGACATAGAACGCAATCGCCTCGTCATAATCCGGCACCACCAGCGCCAGGGCAGAGATGCGGGACCTCACAGCCGGGTGTCGGGCAGGCTGATCCTGGCCACCTGCTCGGCGATGGGATCGACGGACAGTGGATGCAGGTCGGCGGCATGGTCGGACGGGTCGCCCATCGGGACCCATTCGCCGCCCTTGTAGATCTCCAAAGCCGAAAAGCCCGCCTTGTAGCCCATCTTGCGGCTGCCAGGCACCCAGTAGCCGAGGTAGACATAAGGCAAGCCCGCCTCGCGCGCGATGGCGATGTGGTCAAGGATGACATAGGTCCCCAGGCTCATGTCCGTCAGGTCGGGGTCATAGAAGCTGTAGACCATCGACAACCCGTCGTCGAAGACATCGGTCAGGCAGACGGCGGAGAGGGGGCGGCCCCGCTCGCCCTCATTTCCGGGGCGGGTGTATTCGATCACGCGGGACTTGATCGGCGATTCTTCGATCATCGCGGCGAATTCGAAGATGTCCATGTCGGCCATGCCCCCGTCGGCATGGCGATGGTCCAGATAGCGGCGGAAAAGGGTGAACTGGTCTTCCGTGGCCCAGGGGCTGGTCGCGTTGCGACGCAGGGCCGCGGCCTTCCGCATCACCCGCTTCTGTGTCCGCGAAGGAACGAAATCCGCGACCCGGATCCGGGCAGAAAGACAGGCCGAGCATTCAGCACAGGATGGGCGGTACAGCACGTTCTGGCTGCGGCGGAAGCCCTGCTTGGACAGCGTGTCATTCAGCTTCTGCGCATGTTCCCCCTGCAGCGCGGTGAACAGCTTCCGCTCCATCCGCCCCGGCAGGTAGGGGCAGGGCTGCGGCGCCGTCACGTAGAACTGGGGCGTCAGGGGAAGCGAATGGCGCATCGGGTTCGGGTCAGGGTCAAACTGCCGCAGAGCCTAGCAAGCGAAAACGCATCCGCCAAGCGCCACCGTGCGGAAAAGAAAGGCCCGCCCGTGCGGGGACACGGGCGGGCCAGGGGGCATGCCGTCAGGCGGTCAGTATTCGCCCGGCCGTGCCCCCGTTTCGGGCTTCACGTCGACCGTGTCCTGGGCAGCGGTCGCCTTGGCGCGTTCGTCCATGAAGCTGTCGAACTCGGTCTTGTCCTTCGAGGTCCGCAGGCGCTGCAGGAAAGCCTCGAACGCCTCCTGCTCTTCTTCCAGACGGCGCAGCGCCTGGGCCTTGTAGTCGTCGAAGGCACGGTTGCCGGTGGGCTGACCCGCGCGCATCGCGTGGCGGCCCCACGAATGGCCATGGTCGTGGTTGCGGCGGTGGCCGCAGGAGCGTGCGAACATCTGTTTTCCCCAGATCATGTAGGCCAGAAGGGCAAGCCCCACGGGCCAGACAAAGATGAAGGCCAGGACCAGTATGGCGATCCAGGCCCATTTGCCGCGGGCGTCTAGCCAGGCCTCGGCGCGGCGCAGCGGGTAGAAGATCCCGCCAGGCCGGGCGGTGTCGGTGGTGGTGTACATCGGCGGGTCTCCAAGTGATGTGAATGTCGTTCACATGAGGGAAGATGGACCCAGTCTGGCACGTCCGCAAGATGCCATGTGAAGATTTCTTACATAGTCGGCGGGCAGGCTTTTTTCCGCCTATCCCGTGAAGTCCGCCACGGTCGCGCCGGTGGCGCGGACAAGATCTTGCGGGGCAGCGCGGAACATGTGGCGGGGCGTGCCCGCTGCAGCCCAGACCTCGGAAAAATCCAGAAGTCTGGGGTCAGCAAAGGTGGGGGAGGGCGTCAGATGCCCCAAGGGGGCCACGCCGCCGATGGCAAAGCCGGTGACCGAGCGCACCACCTCGACGTCCGCGCGGGACAAGGCCTCGCCCGCCAGCGCCGCCGCTTTCCCAAGGTCCACGCGATTGCCACCGGCGGTCAGGAACAGGAAAAGCCCGCTGCTGCCCTGGAACAGGATCGACTTCACGATCTGGTCGACCGCGACGCCTGCATCGGCCGCCGCTGCCTCGGCGGTGCGGATCTCGCCCTTTGCCTCGACGGGAACACTGTCCAGCCCCGCCGCCCGCAAGGCCGCCGCCACCCGTACCAGCGATTTCGACATCCGATCCTCCGTTTCGCCGCAGCTAAACGGGCCGGGGCAAGCCGGTCAACAGTTGACCCCTCCGCCCACCCGCCGCAAGGTCCGCCCATGACCCTAGCCGACCGCATCACCCGCACGCCCATTCCCGTCGACCCCGCTGCCGCCGCCGACCTGCGCGCCGACCTTTCCGGCTTTGCGCCCGAGGTGATGGACCTTCTGGCGGACACGGCTGCCTGCAGCCCCTATCTGCGCGGCCTGATACTGCGCGAGGCCGACTGGCTGCGCGTGGCCGTGGAGGCCCCTGAAACTGCCCTCGACGCCACTCTCTCTGCCGCCGCTGGCCTGCCCGCCGAAGCGCTTCCCCTGGCTCTGCGCGAAGCCAAGCGGCGCGTGGCGCTTCTGGCGGCGCTGTGCGACCTTGGCGGCGTCTGGCCACTGGAACAGGTCACCGGCGCCTTGACCCGGCTGGCCGACACCGCCGTGCACCTGTCCCTGACGGCCCTGGTGGCCGAGGAGATCCGCCGCGGGAAGCTTCCCGGTGCCACGCCCGACGATGCGGCAACCGCGGGCGGAATGGTGGCACTGGCGATGGGCAAGATGGGGGCGGGCGAGCTCAATTATTCCTCGGACATCGACCTGATCTGCCTCTTCGACGAGACCCGCTATCCGGGTGAGGAGCAGGAGGCGCGGGCGAGCTTCATCAAGGTCACCCGCCGGATGACCGCGATCCTGTCGGACGCGACCGATGGCTACGTCTTCCGGTCCGACCTGCGGCTGCGCCCTGATGCAAGCGTCACGCCGGTTTGCCTGTCGATGGCCGCCGCAGAAGCCTATTACGAGGCCGAGGGCCGGACCTGGGAACGCGCCGCCTACATCAAGGCCCGCCCCTGCGGCGGCGACTTGGCAGCAGGCGAGCGGTTCCTCAAGACCCTCACCCCCTTCGTCTGGCGCAAGCACCTCGATTTCGTGGCGATCCAGGACGCGCATGACATGCGCCTGCGCATCCGCGACCACCGGGGCCTGCACGGGCCGATCACGGTGGAAGGCCACAACATGAAACTGGGGGCGGGCGGCATCCGCGAGATCGAGTTCTTCACCCAGACCCGCCAACTGATCGCCGGGGGCCGCGACCCCTCGCTTCGGGACCGGACCACTGTGGGTGGGCTGGCGGCCCTAGCGGCGAAAGGCTGGGTCCCGCCTGAAGTTGCCGAGGAGCTGACCACGCTCTACCGCGCGCACCGAGAGGTCGAACACCGGCTGCAGATGGTGAACGATGCCCAGACCCACTCCATGCCCACGACCCGCGATGGTGTCGCCCGCATCGCTGCCTTCTGCGGACAGACCGAGGCTGAGTTCCGCCGCGACCTCCTGGACCGCCTCAACCGCACCGACCGGCTGACCGAAGGCTTCTTTTCTCCCAGCGAGGTCGAGGACGCCCCAGAGCTTTCCGACACCGCGCGCGAGATCACCAAGGGCTGGGAGAACTATCCCGCCTTCCGCTCTGACCGCGCGCAGGCCATCTTCCGCCGCCTGCGCCCCCGGTTCCTGAAAGGCCTCGCCCGCGCCGCGAACCCCGATGAGGCGTTGGCCGCCCTTGACGGCTTTCTTGCGAAGCTTCCGGCCGGTGTGCAGCTTTTCGCGCTGTTCGAGGCGAACCCGACCCTCATCGACCTGATCATCGACATCGCCGGTTCAGCCCCGGCCCTTGCGCAATACCTTGCACGGAATGCCAGCGTCCTGGACGGGGTGATCGGTGGAAGCTTCTGGGGTGACTGGCCCGGAACAGCGGCCTTGCGGGGGGAACTGCAGTCCCGCCTTGCCCCCGCCCCGGACTACGAGGGCCGCCTCGACATGGCCCGGCGCTGGATGAAGGAATGGCACTTCCGGGTGGGTGTCCACCACCTGCGCGGGCTGATCGACGGGTTCGAGGCGGGCAAGCAATACGCCGATCTGGCCGAAGCCGTGGTCCAGGTCATCTGGTCCGAAGTCACCACCGATTTCGCTCGCAAGCATGGCTCGCCCCCGGGACGCGGGGCAGTGGTGATCGGCATGGGCTCGATGGGGGCGGCCCGGTTGAACGCAGGCTCGGACCTTGACCTGATCGTGATCTACGATGACCAGGGGGTAGAGGGGTCCGACGGCCCCCGTCCCCTGGCGACGCGGCCCTACTATGCGCGCTTGACGCAGGCCCTTGTCACCGCCCTGACCGCCCAGATGCCCGAAGGCCGGCTTTACGAGGTCGACATGCGGCTTCGCCCCTCGGGTCGGGCGGGCCCCGTGGCGACCAGCCTGCACAGCTTCACCACCTATCAGGAGACCGAGGCCTGGACCTGGGAACACCTGGCGCTGACCCGCGCAAGGGTGCTGGCGGGCGAGCCGCACCTTGCCGGAGAGGTCGAGGCCTTCCGCCGGGAACTTCTGGCCCGCAAGGGGCAGGGCGAGCGCGTCAGGCCCGACGTGGCCGAGATGCGTGCGCGCCTGGGCTCGGCGAAACCCGCGCAAGGCGAATGGGATGCGAAGAACGGCCCCGGTCGGATCATGGACATCGAACTGGCCGCCCAGACCACCGCACTCCTGTCGGGAAGTCCCGCGCGCAGCGTCGAACGCCAGATTGCGGCGGGGGCGGGCCGCGAACTGCCGGATTCGGACGCGCAGGCACTTACGTCTGCCTACAGGCTCTTGTGGCGGCTTCATGCCGCGGCGCGACTTCTGAGCGAGCGCGCGCTGGACTGGGATACCCTGGGTGAAGGTGGCCGCGCCTTCATCCTGCGCGAGACGGGGGCAGTGGATGCCGCAACGCTGGCGCGGGA
>JAIXSA010000089.1 GCA_027484915.1 Paracoccaceae bacterium
AGGCGGCTGGCAGTCGATCCCGAAGATGGTCGCGCCGGGCGTAGCGCTCCTCGGCTGTTCTGCAGGCCTTGTGAACGTCCCCCGCATCAAGGGCAACCACAACGCCATGCTGTCCGGCAAAGCCGCCGCCGAGGCCGCGCATGCCGCCATCACTGCGGGCCGCCAAAGCGACGAACTGACCGCCTATGAGGCCGAAGTCCGCACCGGCGCCATCGGCCGCGACCTGAAGAAGGTCCGCAACGTCAAGCCGCTGTGGTCCAAGTACGGCCTCGTCGCCAGCCTGATGGGCGGCGGCGTGGACATGTGGCTGAACACCATCGGCCTGACCGCCTTCGGCACCATCCGCCACGGCAAATCCGACGCGGCCGCCACGGGCCTCGCCAAGGACTTCAAGCCGATCGACTACCCCAAGCCCGACGGCAAGCTCTCGTTCGACCGGCTGACCAACGTGGCCTTCTCCTTCACCAACCACGACGAGGCGCAACCCGCCCACCTTGTCCTGAAGGACCCGTCGGTCCCCATCGCCGTCAACCTGCCGAAATACGCCGAACCTGCGCAGCGCTATTGCCCGGCCGGCGTCTACGAAGTGCTGGGCGAGGGCGCAGACGCCACCTTCCGGATCAATTTCCAGAACTGCGTCCACTGCAAGACCTGCGACATCAAGGACCCGTCGCAGAACATCGTCTGGACCACTCCGATGGGCGGTGGCGGGCCGAACTATCCCAACATGTGACGGGCCTCACGAAAGCTTGTCCCGATCCCCGGGGCCCGGTCGCAAGGTCGGGCCCCGCTGCATTGCACGTGGCCCGTCATCGGGCTAGGTTCCCGAAGACCCAAGAGGAGAGGCCGATGCGCCCGATCATGTCCCGCACCCTGACCGCCCTTCTCCTGGCCGCTGCGATGGTTGCCCCGCTATGGGCGGACGAACAGGTCGACAGCGGCGCTTATCTTGCGGCCCGCGTCGCCGAATCCGAAAACGACTTCACGTCCGCCGCCAGCTGGTACGCCAAGGCGATCATCGCCGATTCCGGCAATCCGCAACTGCTGGACGGCGCGATCCTGGCCGAAATCGGGATCGGCGCTTTCGGCCCCGCGACCGAGGCCGCCAAGCTGCGCAAGGGGATCGAAGGCGAACCCAGCCAGCTTGCCGAAATGGCGCTTCTCGCCGACGAGGCCAAGCGCGAGGACTATGCCGCGATCGTTGCCGCGGGTGAGGCCGGTCGCGACGTCGGCCAGCTTACCAACGCCCTGGTCGCCGCCTGGGCCAAAGTCGGGGAAGGCAAGATGTCCGAGGCGCTCGAGGCCTTCGACGCCGTGACCAAGCAGAAGGGTTTTGAAGCCTTCGGCTACTATCACAAGGCGCTGGCCCTCGCTTCGGTCGGCGACTTCGAGGGCGCCGATGAAATCCTGTCCGGCCGCGCCGCAGGACCGATCTACGTGATGCGCCGGGGCGTCTTTGCCCACGCCCAGATCCTCAGCCAGCTGGAGCGCAACCCCGAAGCGCTGGCCCTGCTCGACCGCTCTTTCGGCAAGGCCCCGGATCCCATGGTCGATGCGCTGCGCAAGCGGCTTCAGGCGGGCGAACCCATTCCCTTTGACACCATCGGCACAGCCCGCGATGGCATTGCCGAGGTGTTCTTCTCGATCTCGACCGCGCTGAACGGCGAGGCGGACCCGGTCTACACCCTGCTGCATCTCCGTATCGCGGGGTACCTGCGGCCCGATCATACGGACGCACTTCTTCTGACCGCCGACGTCCTCGAGGAGTTGGGCCAGCACCAGCTTGCCGCCGATGCCTATGCCGCCTTCCCGCCCGAAGATCCCGCCTTTGTCACCGCCGAAATCGGGCGCGCCGGGGCATTGAAGTCGCAGGGTCGCGCCGATGCCGCGATCGAGGCGCTGCAGGCGTTGGCGCGCAGCAATGGCGACATCCAGCGGGTGCACTTCGCCCTGGGCGACCTTCTGCGCGGCGAGGAACGCTTCGACGAGGCCGAAGTGGCCTACACGGCGGCCATCGATCTTGCCGTGGCGGCCAAGGCCGAGGATTGGGTGCTCTATTTCTACCGGGGCATCTGCCACGAACAGTCGAAGGACTGGGCCCCGGCCGAGGCCGATTTCCGCAAGGCGCTGGAGCTGAACCCGACCCAGCCGCAGGTGCTGAACTATCTGGGTTACGGCCTGGTGGATCGCGGCGAGAAACTGGACGAAGCCCTGGGCATGATCCAGAAGGCCGTCGCCGGTGACCCCGAGCAGGGCTACATCATCGACAGTCTCGCCTGGGCCTATTTCAAGCTTGGCCGCTATGCCGATGCGTTGGAGCCGATGGAGAAGGCGTCGCTGCTGGAACCCGTCGATCCCATCGTCACCGACCATCTGGGAGACGTCTACTGGATGAACGACCGCAAGCTCGAGGCCCGTTTCCAATGGCGCCGGGCCCTGTCGTTCGAGCCGACCGAGAAGGACAAGACGCGCATCCTCCGCAAGCTGGAAGTCGGACTGGATGCTGTTATGGCCGAGGAATCGGCCTCTGCGGCACCGGTCAAGGCGGCCGAGAATGACAACTGAGGCGGTCGTCGAAGCCGCGCCCGCCAAGATCAACCTTTGCCTGCACGTAACCGGCCGTCGGCTTGACGGCTACCATCTTCTCGACAGCCTCGTCGTGTTTGCCGATGTGGCCGACCGTGTGTTCGCGTCCCCGGCGCATGGGCTTTCACTGGTGGTGGCAGGGCCGGAAGGCAAGGGCCTGCAGGCCGAGGCCGACAATCTGGTCCTGCGCGCCGCCCGGCTGATGGGGGTCGAGGACGCGGCGTTGGTCCTCGACAAGCGGCTGCCGGTGGCCTCGGGCATCGGTGGCGGCTCGGCCGACGCGGCTGCTGCCCTGCGGGCGCTGGCGCATCTCAAGAAGCTGCCGCTGCCTGGGATCGACGAGGTCCTGACGCTGGGGGCGGATGTTCCGGTTTGTCTTGCCGGCCGCCCGGCCCGGATGACGGGCATCGGGGAACATGTCCGCCCGCTCCCGTCGCTCCCTCCCCTGGCCTGTGTGCTGGTGAACCCCCGCCTGCCGGTGCCGACGCCGCAGGTCTTTGCCGCCCTGACGTCGCGCGACAACCCGCCCCTGCCCGAACTGCCTCATGGGGTTCTTGCCAGCGCCGGGGTCTTTGCGGCATGGCTCCGCTCTCACAGCCGCAACGATCTGGTCGCCCCGGCGCGTGAGGTTGCCCCGATCCTGACCGACGTGCAGGCCGCGCTCGAGGCGACACCAGACTGCCTTCTGGCCCGGATGTCCGGCTCGGGCGGGACCCATTTCGGTCTCTACGCCAGTCCGGACGCCGCCCGGCGTGCCGCCGACACCCTGCGCGTCGCGCATCCCTTCTGGTGGATCGAAAGCGGCCGGGTCCTGGACTGACTGCCGGTTTCGGTGGCGGGTGTAGGGTGGGCGATCCGCCCACCGCCCGTTTGTGCGGCCGATGGGAACATGGTGTACGGATCCTGAATGTCCGCGGACAAGCCCTTGATTTCCTTGTCCCTCGGAAAGTGTCCACGCGTGGGCACCCTTTTGTGGTGCGGTCAGACGTAACTCCTGACCAGCGCCCCCGAGATCAGCGCCCAGCCGTCGGCCACCACGAAGAACACCAGCTTGAAGGGCAGGGAAACGATGGCTGGCGGAACCATCATCATCCCCATCGACATCAGGATCGCCGCCACCACGAGGTCGATGATCAGGAAGGGCAGAAAGATCATGAAGCCGATCTCGAAGGCCCGCTGGATTTCGGACAGCAGGAACGACGGCACCAGCAGGGACAGCGGGGCTTCGGGCGCGGAGATCGGCGCCGTCGACCGAAGGTCCTGCAGCGTCTGCAGCGTCTCGGGATCGACCCGCGCCGCCATGAAGACCCGGAACGGCGCGATCGCCGCCTGCAGTCCCGGCCCCACCTCAAGCTGGCCGTTGGTCATCGGTTCGATCCCCTTGACCCAGGCTTCGGTAAAGACGGGGTCCATCACGTACCAGGTCAGGAATAGCGCCAGGCTGATGATCAGCATGTTCGGCGGCGCCTGCTGCAGACCCAATGCCTGGCGGAGGATGGACAGGACCGTCACAATGAACGGAAAGCAGGTGACCATCACCGCCAGCCCCGGCACGATCGACAGGACCGTGATAAGCAGCAACAGCTGCACCGACCGCAGCGAAAGCGACTGCCCCTCGCCGCCGAAGTCCAGCGTCATCTGCTGCGCCAGCGCGGGGCCGGTCAGCAGGACCAGCGCGAGCGATAGGCCGACGGCAAGCCTCAAAGCCCGCCCCGCAGGTTTGCGACCTCGGTCAGCCGAACCGCAAGCTGTCCGGCGTTTTCCCCTTCCAACTCCGTCAGCTCGCCCCGCGCGATCAGGCGATCACCGACGTAAAGCTCCACCGGGTCATCGACCCGGCGGTCTAGCTGCAGGACCGCGTCCTTCGACAGCCGAAGAAGGTCGCGCACCAATGGGCGCGCGCGGCCGACCGAGATCGTGACCTCGATCGGGACCTGGGAAAACGGGTTGGTGTCGGCAAGGTCTTCCATTGGGTATCCTCAGGTGTTGAGGTTGAAAAAGGCGCGGACTGCAATCGCGATGTCGGTGGTGACCTGGCCAAGGTCGACCTTGGTCTCCGAAGCGCCGAAACGGATGTAGACCTGTCCGTCCGGCATCGTGGGCTCTTCCTCGATGACCAGCGGCAGGCCCGTCGCCTTGGTCAGCACATCTTCGATCTGGCCCCGTACGGCGGGGTTCAGGACCAGGACCAGCGGGGCATCCGCCAGCTCCTCGGCCATCGGCATCACGGCCTCCAGCACCGTCGGGGCCAGCGCCTCGCGGGCGATCTGGGGAAGAAGGCGGTTCACCATCTCCAGGATGAGCGGCCTGATCGCCTGCAGGACATGGCCGCGGGCATCCTGAAAGGTGAAGGAAAGGCTCTGCAGGTTCCGCGCAAGGTCGGCGCGGATGCGGCCCTGATCGCCCTGCTGTGCGGCCACGGCATCATCCCAGCCGGCCGAATACCCCTGTTCGAACGAGGTGACCTTTGCCTCTTCGACCGCAGTCGCCTCGACCAGAGCCTGCATCGAGCCATCGGCCGCTTGCGCCGTATCGAAGACCTCAAGACGCAGGGACGACATCAGGCGTGCTCCTCTTCACGTTCCATCCAGCCGCGCAGGATCTCGATCGATTCGGTCTGGCGCTCCTCGATCAATCGGCGGAGGCGGGCGGCAGGGTCCTCCTCCGGTGCCTCACCTTCGAGATGGCTGCTGCGACCGCCGCCAAAGGCGCTGTAATCAAGGCCGTCGTCGACTTCGCCGTTCAGGGCAATGGACCCGGGGACCGTCGCAGGCGGCAGGGCCAACTGGGACTCTGGCGCGGGCAGGGCAGCACGGTTGGCCGACGCAAGGACCGGACGGATCACGAAAAGGCCCAGGACCAGTGCCACCAGCGCAAGGACTGCCGTCTGGATCATCGACATCACGTCGATCTGCGCAAGCGGTGGCAAAAGACTGGCTGTCGCTTCCGTCCCCTCGGGCAAGGGCAGCGCTTGGAACTCCAGCGATTTCAGGGTCAGCACATCCCCCCGGGACTCGTCCAGCCCCACGGCAGAGGCCACCAGTTCCCGCAGGGTCGCCAGTTCCTCCTCGGACCGGGGTGTCCACGACCGCGTACCATCCTCCGCGACCGTGGCCACGCCGTCGACCATCACTGCCACCGTCATCCGCCGCACGGCTCCGGGATTGCGCAGTATCTCGCGCTGGGTCTCGGAAACCTCGTAATTCACCCGCTCACGCGTTTCCGAATTCTGGCTGCGTCCCTGGCCACCGGCCTCGGCGTCGCCTTCGGGAAGGTTCGAGGCGACAGTCACTTCGCCGCCGGGCTCGGTGCTTGATCCGCTGCGCTCTTCCGTCTCGGACGAGATGGCAACGCGGCCCTGCGGGTCGAATTTGCGCTCGGTGATGGCTTCGCGTTCCGAGACAAGGTCGATGGAGACCTCGACCACCGCCTTGCCCGCCCCCACCCGAGCTGCAAGCAGCCGTTCCACATTGCCCTTGATCGCTGCGGCACGGTCGGCCGCATCGCCAGTCTCGATGCCTTCGCTTTCCTGCCCGCCGATCAGGCCGGCGACCGTGTCGATGATCTGCACCGAATCCGGCACCATCCCCGCCACCGCGCTGGCCACCAGATGCCGGATCGCCCGGGCCTGCGCCTCGCTGAGGCTGCCCGAGACCGTGGTCAGCGTCACTGAAGCCGTTGCTTGCGATTCGGGCTGGAACGCACGGGTCGGGGCGCTGGCGATGTGGACGCGGGCGGCCCTCACCTCGGGCATCGACAGAAGCGTCCGGGCAATCTCGCCTTCCTTCGCACGCCAGTAGGCGGCGTCGAACATCTGCGAGGTTGTGCCGAAGCCCGACAGCGAATCAAGAAGCTCATAGCCCCCGCCGCCCGTAGCAGGCAACCCCTCGGACGCCAGCGCCATCCGCAGGGCGTCGCGCTGTCCGACATCGACCAGAATCGAGTCGCCCTGGATCTCGTAGGTCACGCCGCGCTGATCAAGGGCGGCAACGACCTCGCCCGCCGTTCCAGGCTCCAACCCGGCATAAAGCAGGCCCATTTCGGGCTTTCCGGCCATCCGGCTAAGGGCAAGGACCGCCGCGAACATGGCAACCGTTGCCCCCACGATGATGATGCGGCGGCGCAGGTCCAGCTTGGTCCAGATGTCGATCACGTTCTGCAAGGCGATTCTCCGGGTCCGGCGGTTCTGCCGTGAGCCCAGCTTTCACCGGTCGGGCTTAACAATCGGTTAGTGACCTTGGGCTTATGGTCACCTTGTCCCGAGAAACGGAGCGTGAACATGGCATTGGCAGAAGCCGCACTGGAAGAGCCCCCGAAGAGGCGGTCGAAGAAGCCTTTGCTGATCGGACTGATCCTGGCCCTTCTGCTGGGTGGCGGGGGCTTTTACGCCACGTTTTCAGGACTGATCCTGGGCGGCGGGACAGAGAAAACCGAAGAAGAGCATGCTCCCGGCCCCCTGACCGGCATCGCCTTCGTTCCGCTGGAAACCATCGTCATCTCCCTTGGATCTGATTCGGGCAGCGAGCATCTGCGCTTCACTGCGCAGCTTGAGGTCGTGAGCGCGGCGGCAGGGGACGTGGCTACCCTGACGCCCCGCATTCTTGATGTGATCAACAGCTACCTGCGGGCCATCGACACTGCCTCCATCGAGGATCCGCATGCGATGGCGCGGCTGCGGGCACAGATGCTGCGCCGGATTCAGGTCGTGACGGGCGAAGGCCGGGTGCGCGACCTGCTGATCACAGAATTCGTTTTGAACTAGGACGTGAGCCATGGACCTGATCGCCGATATGCTTCTGATGGCGGGCTCTTTCGGGGCCGCAATCTATTGCTACGTGCTCTCGACCCGGCTGAAGAGGTTCACCACGCTGGAAACGGGCATGGGTGGCGCCATCGCCGTCCTGTCGGCGCAGGTGGACGACATGACCGTCGCGCTGGAAAAGGCGCGGGGGGCGGCCAACGGTTCGGCCGAAAGCCTGGAGGCCCTGACAGCACGGGGCGAGGCGGTGGCGCGGAAGCTGGAACTGCTGGTGGCCTCGCTGCACGACCTGCCTGACCCGAAGGCACCGCCGGTGCGTCCGGCGGTCGAAGAGCCGCCAGAGGAGGATCGTCGCCTGCGCTTCGTCCGGCGCCGCGCCCCGCGCGATGAGCTGGAGGCCGCGGAATGAGCCGACGCCGCCGCGCGGGCCACGGCGCGCTTTTCATCGTGGCCATGCTCTTCGCCTCGTCCGGGGCCCTACGGCTTGGCTCGGGCATTGGTGCGGCACTGGCCAAGTCCAAAGAGGAAGCGCCACCTGTCGAGGCCACCTCCGAAACCTGCGAAATGCCCAGTTCACTGGCCGAAGCGCTGACCTTGCGCGAAGACCGGGTTGCCGCACAGGAAGCCGCCCTGAAGGATCGTCTTGCGGCCCTTGCACTGGCAGAGGCGGCGATCTCCAAGCGGATGGAGGAGATGAAGGCCGTCGAGAAAGAGCTGAAGGCGACGCTCGCGCTGGCCGATGGGGCTGCCGAGGAGGACTTGCAGAAACTGACGGCCGTCTACCAGGCGATGAAGCCAAAGGATGCGTCGGCCTTGTTCGAGACGATGGCACCCGAGTTCGCCGCCGGCTTCCTTGGCCGGATGCCCCCGGACGCCGCCGCCGCGATCCTGTCAGGCATGTCGTCCGAGGCGGCCTATGGCGTCAGCGTTATCGTCGCCGGCCGCAACACCTCAGCCCCGACGGAGTGATGGCGGTCAGAGACTGTTAACCCCCGCCCGCCATACTTCCCGCAACTGAACGACACAGGACATCAACATGCTCGGCTTCGTCGGCATCGCCGTCATCCTCATCATGGTCTTCGGCGGCTATGTCCTTGCCGGCGGCAAGATGGGGATCATCCTAAAGGCCCTGCCATTCGAGATGATCATGATCGGCGGCGCCGCCGTGGGGGCGTTCCTGATCTCGAACGATATTGCGGCGGTGAAGCATACGCTGAAAGACGTGGGCAAGGTCTTCAAGGGGCCGAAGTGGAAGACAGCCGACTATCGCGACCTCCTCTGTCTGCTGTTCGAACTGATCCGCCTTGCGCGCGCCAATCCGGTGGCGCTGGAGGAACACATCGAATCGCCCGGCAGCTCGGCCATCTTCGGCAAGTATCCCCGGATCCAGCACGACCACGAGGCGATGGACATCATCTGCGACACCCTGCGCGCCGCCTCGATGAACTACGACGATCCCCACCAGGTCGAAGAGGTCCTGGACAAAAGGATGGAGGCGACGCTGAACCATGCGATGCACTCCAGCCATGCGCTGCAGACGATGGCCGATGGCCTTCCCGCCCTGGGGATCGTCGCGGCCGTTCTGGGCGTGATCAAGACGATGGGGTCCATCGACCAGCCGCCGGAAGTCCTGGGCAAGATGATCGGCGGCGCGCTTGTGGGGACGTTCCTGGGCGTCTTCCTTGCTTACGGCCTCATGGGTCCCTTCGCGGCGCGGGTGAAGACGGTGGTCGAAGAGGACATCCACTTCTACCAGCTGATCCGCGAGGTGCTGGTAGCCAATCTGCATCGCCACCCGGCCAACATCTGCATCGAGGTCGGGCGCCAGAACACGCCGCACCACCTCCGTCCCGGCTTCAGCGATCTTGAGGAGGCGATGCGCAACCTCAAGCAGGATGCCGCATGATCCGGGCTCTGCTTTTCCTGCTGGCACTATGCCTTCCTGCACAGGCCCAGTCCGCACGGGTCCTGTCGGGCGAACATGGCGACTTCACCCGCCTGGTGATCGAGTTGCCCGATGGCGCGGAGTGGTCGGTCGGCCGGTCCGAGGCGGGCTATGTCTTCTCTGCCAAGGGTGCGGCGCAGCCCGCCTACGATATCACGGCAGTCTGGCAAAGGATACCGCGGACCCGTCTGGACGATCTGTCGATCGATCCGGCCAGCGGGAACCTGATGATCGCCCTTGCCTGCGATTGCCATGTCTTTCCCTTCGAATATGGCCCAGGGATCGTTGTCCTTGACATCAAGGCCGGCCCCGCACCGGAAGGCTCGGCGTTCGAGGCGGCCTTTCCAACGGCAGTGGCTGCGCCACGGGAGGCAGCGGGCCAGCCGGCCTACAACTGGCTCGCCGACCGGGCGACCCAGCCTTCGACCGTATCCGCGCTACCGCTGCCGCTGGATACGGGAAGCGTGTCCCTGGAACCGCTTCGGGATGAACTGCTGGAAGAAATCGCAAAGGGGGCAACGGACGGGTTGGTGGACATGGAACTGCCCGGCAAGTGGCCAGATATGCCAGCGACCGACCATGCCGAGCTTCCCTGGTCTCACATCAGGATAGGACCCGACCCGGGCGTCACGGTGACCACCCCCGGCGCCCTGATTGCCGACGAGGCCGTTCCGCCATCCTGCGCGGCCCCCGACCTTGTCGACCTTTCCACCTGGGGGGAGGACCAATTGCCGCGTGACCTTCTGGTCGCAGCCCGGTCCGGCCTTTACGGCGAATTCGACAGGCCGGACGCAGGCGGGGTTCTCCGGTCGGTGCGGCAGCTTCTGTACCTTGGGTTCGGTGCCGAGGCGCGGCAGCACCTTCGGATGCTGGGGGACGGTGCAACGGACAAGGCCGCACCGCTCTATCGGTCCATGGCGCATCTGGTCGACGGCGAGACAGATCCGCAGACACCATTCGCCAGGATGTTGGACTGCGACGGACCGGCGGCCCTGTGGGCCGCTCTGGCGCATGACCGGCTTCCTCCTGGTCCGGGCGTGAACCGCGACGCCATTCTGCAGTCCTTCCAGGCACTTCCGGCACATGTGCGGCGACATCTCGGGCCCGCCCTGGCCGAAAAGTTTCTCGCGCGCCAGGATGCCGAGGCGGCCCGGATCATCCGCGACGCGTTGGAGCGGTCACCGGATGTCGACCAGGGAAGCGTGGCGCTTCTTGATGCCAAGACCAGCCTGCACGCCAGAGACACCGATGCCGCGCTTCTCCACGCGGAAACGGCTGTGGCGCTTGACGGGGACCGGCCGGAAAACCTGATTGCGCTGGTGGAAACCCACTTCCTGAAGCTGCAACCTTTGGACCCTTGGGTCGCCGAAGCCCTGCTCGCGATCCGCGGGGAAACCGGTGACAGCGACGAGGTCGAGCGTGCCGTCGTGCTGGCGCTGGCCCTGTCCAACCAGATCGAGTTTGCCTTCGAGGCCGATCTGTCACCTTCCATGCTGTCGGATCTGTGGTGGGTTGTCGGCGCCCGTGCGGACGACGACGACTTCCTGCGCCAAGCCGTCCTTCCCTCCGACGCCCCCCGGCCCGAGGTCGTGGCCGAAGTGGCCAAGGCGATAGCGGATCGCCTGCTTGGGCTGGGCTTCCCGGATGCGGCCCTTGTCTGGTTGGGTCCGGTAACAGCGGCCGACCCCATCGATCTGCGCTTGACCGCCGCAAGGGCACAACTCGCCCGAGGAGATGCGCGGGCCGCGCTTGCCCACCTTGATGGCGCTCAGGGGCCGGAAGCCGAAGAGCTTCGCGCCAAGGCCCTGCTGCGGCTTGGCGATCTGCAAGCGGCGCAGAGGGCACTTTCCAGAGCAGGCGATGGCGCAACGGCAGCCCGTGTCGGGATTTGGGACGGAGACTTGTCCGGCCTCGATCCCGAAACTGCGGCGCCCTGGCAGGCGGCGGCTGATCTGGTGCAGTCGCTCCCGGACGCTGGGACAGCCGGACTGCTGGCCCGCGGCGACCGCACGCTTGAAGCCAGCCTGGCCGCCCGCGACGCAATCGAGACACTTCTGACCGACGTCCCACCCCCCGCCAGCGACTGAGGCCGGTAACCTGCCGGAAAGATTCGCCCGTTAGTCTGACCCGCAACCCCCGACAGAACGCGTGGGGTGGAGCGTAGAATGCCCCGCAGACCATCGATCCTTCTGGTGCCCGCCACGGCAGCCCTGGCCATGCTTCTGTCGGCCGCCCTGGTCCAGGGGCGTGAAGACCCCTCCAGTCTCTGTCTGCAGGCCGCATCGAGGGCAGCAGCGCAGACAGGCGTGCCCTATGCGGTCCTTCGCGCCATCACCCTGGTCGAGACGGGTCGCAAGGGCTCCCCCTGGCCGTGGACCGTGAACTTCGGTGGTGACGGCCGCTGGTTCGACACTGCCGCCCAGGCCGAGGAGGAAGCCGCCGCAGCGTTTGCACAAGGGGCCACCAATGTCGACCTTGGCTGCTTCCAGCTGAATTATCGCTGGCATGCCGAGGGGTTCGCCTCGCTTGGCGACATGCTCGACCCCACCCAGAACGCAACCTATGCGGCGGAATTCCTGGCCCAGCATTTCAGTCAGACCGGGGATTGGGCACTGGCCGCAGCGGCCTATCATTCGGGAACGCCGGAGTTCGCCGCCGCCTACCAGGCCAAGTTCGAGGCCGTCTATGCCGGGGTGGAAGGCGACGCCCCCAGGGTCGACAATCCCAGCGCCGATCTGCCCGAACGCGAGAACCGGTTCCCCCTCTTGATGGCCGGTGCCTCGGGTTCCAACGGCTCGCTCGTCCCCGATGGTCCCGGCGGACGTCGCCTGATCGGGGCTCCGTGAGATGATCAAGGGATTTTCCGCCGCGGTCTTCCGTCCGACCATCCTTCTGGCCATCGGTCTCATGGCAGTGATCGTCATGATGGTCCTGCCGGTCCCGCCCTGGATGCTGGACATCGGACTGGCGATCTCCTTTGCGCTGGCCATCCTGATGCTGACGGTGACGCTCTTCATCGACCGCCCGCTCGATTTCTCGGCCTTCCCGACCATCCTTCTTGCGTCGCTGCTTTTGCGCCTGTCGCTGAACGTTTCGTCGACAAAGCTCATCATCGGGCAGGGCCATACCGGTACCGATGCCGCAGGCCACGTGATCGAAGGGTTCGCCCAGTTCATCATGGGCGGCAACCTGATCCTGGGTCTGGTCATCTTCGTCGTCCTGCTGATCGTGAACTTTATCGTGATCACCAAGGGTGCCGGGCGGATGGCCGAAGTCGGGGCGCGCTTTGCCCTGGACGGGATGCCCGGCCGCCAGCTTGCCATTGACGCCGACCTCTCCGCAGGCGCAATCGACCACGACGAGGCAAAGCGACGGCGCGAGCAGGAGCTGGCGGAGACGAACTTCTTCGGCTCGCTCGATGGCGCCTCGAAATTCGTGAAGGGCGACGCGATTGCGGGCCTGCTGATCACGATGCTGAACATCGTCGTCGGCCTGATCGTCGGCATCTTCGTGCACGGTCTCGACGCGGCGACCGCCTTCGAGACCTATACCATCCTGACTGTGGGCGACGGGCTGGTGAGCCAGATCCCCGCCGTCATCATCTCGGTCGCGGCGGCGCTTCTTCTGGCGAAGGGCAGCCAGAAGGGCGCGGCGGATGTGTCGTTCTTTGCCCAGCTGGGCCGCTATCCCGGCGCGCTTGGTACGGTGGCGGCCTTGATGGCGCTGTTTGCGTTGGTGCCCGGGATGCCGTTTCTGCCTTTCATGCTTTCGGCGTTGGCGCTGGGGGCGATGGCCTTCTACCAGTCACGCCGCGCCTCGCAGCCCGAGACTGCACCACCCCCCACATTGGAAGCGCCAAAGCCACGGTCGATTGGCGATGTGCTCGATTTCGACGACATCCACATAGAATTCTCACCGAACCTGGTGTCGATGGTGCTAGACCCGGCAACCGGTCTGGACAGCCGCATCGCCAACATGCGCAACCATGTGGCGACGGCCTATGGCTTCATCCTTCCTGAAGTCCGCTTGACGGATGAGATCTCATTGCCCCCGGGGCAATACCGGATCCGGCTTCAGGGGGTCGAGCGGGTTTCGGACCGTCTCTATCCCGATCGGGTGCTGGTCCTGCTCAACGATGGCGTGCCCGCGCCCGACGGGCTTGACGCGCGCGAGCCGGTCTATGGTGCCCCGGCCCGCTGGATCCACCCGGACCATCAGGAAGATGCGGCCCTCTCCGGGCTGACTGTGGTCTCGCCGACAGAGGTGCTGGCAACGCATCTTCTTGAAGTCCTCAAGTCGAACCTCGCGCGGCTCCTGACCCTGCGGGGATTGCGCCGCCTGCTTGACGAGTTCGTAAAGCTTTCCGATCCGATCCGGGCCGAGGCGAACCGGCGGCTTCTTGACGAGTTGATCCCCGACAAGGTGCCGATCGATCTGTTGCATGCGGTGCTGCGGCTGTTGCTGGATGAACGGGTGTCGATCCGCAACCTGCCGCTTATATTGGAGTCGGTGGCTGAAGCGCGGCAGTTCGGCACTCCCGAGGCGATCTGCGAACACGTGCGGCAGCGCCTGGGTTTCCAGATCGTGGCCGAACTCAAACGGCCCGACGGCTCGGTCCCGCTGATCCAGCTCGCGCCGGACTGGGAGCGGACCTTCTCCACCTACCAGATCGACGGTGACCGTGGACAGCGTGACGTCGCCCTGCCGCCGGACATCTTCGCCAGGCTTGCGAACGGCCTGACCGAACGGGCGAACCGCGCCGCAGAAAGCGGGGTCTACCCCGCCCTCGTCACCTCGGTCGGGCGGCGCCGGTTCCTGCGGACGGTCGTTCACGCAAAGGGGTTGCACATGCCCGTCCTGTCCTACGAGGAAATCGGAACCGACGCCCGGCCTGCCCTCATCGGCCAGGTCCCGGCATGAACCAGCTTGTCGCCGATCTCTCTGCTCTGCTCGGCCTGGCGGAAAGCGTGGCCTGGGCAACGGCGCTGGCCTTTGTCCGGATTGGGGCGATGGTGGCGCTGATGCCGGGCTTCGGCGACCCGGCGGTGCCGCAACGGATAAAGCTTGCCCTGGTCGTCGGCCTGACCCTGGTGGTCGCCCCGCTGCTGGCCGAACGGATCAGTGCCTCGGACACTCCACCCTCGTTCCTTGCCCTGGGCGGAGAGGCCATCGCCGGGCTGATCCTTGGCGTCGGCATGCGGCTCTTCATCGCGGCTCTGCAGACGGCGGCCGCGATGATCGCCCAGGCGACGACGCTGTCGCAGCTCTTCTCCAGCGTCGCACCCGAACCGCAGCCGGCGATCGGCAACCTGCTGATCATCGCGGGGATCGCGCTGGCGATGGCTGCCGGGCTGCACGTTCGGGCTGCCGAACTTGTCCTGACCTCCTATGAGGTCCTGCCGGCTGGCGTCCACCACTCTGCAACCGCCGCGGCCGACTGGGGACTTGCCCTGATCGGGCGCACCTTCAGCCTTGCCTTCTCGCTTGCGGCACCCTTCGTCATCGCCTCGCTGATCTACAACCTCGCCCTTGGGGCGATCAACCGCGCCATGCCGACGCTTATGGTGTCAATGGTCGGAGCCCCCGCACTGACCCTGGGTGGGCTGGCGCTGTTGGCTGTTGCCACACCGGTGATGCTTGCCGTCTGGCTTGACGCCTTCACCTCCCATCTCGCGCAACCCTTCGCCGTGGCACCATGAGCGGGCAGGAAGACGAAGCCGACAAGGAACACGAGGCCTCGCAGCAGAAGCTGGACAAGGCCCGACAAGACGGCGACGTTCCGAAATCCACCGACCTGCAGACCGCCGTGGCGACGGGCGGCTTCCTGCTGGCGCTCTTCAGCTTCGGCGGCTGGGCGGTAGAGCGGTCGGGCAGCGCAGGGATGGTACTGATCGACCAGGCCGACAGGCTGTCTGCGCTGGTGACTGCGGGCGGCGGGGGCCCGGTTGCGGGGATCCTCCTGGCCGTCGCCGGACCCCCGCTGGCGCTGCTTCTGCTTGGACCCGTCCTGGTGCTGGCGCTTCTGGTGGCCACCCGGGGCTTTGTCATCGCACCCGGCAAGCTTGCGCCCAAGCTTTCGAGGATCTCGCCCCTTTCGACGGCGGCCCACAAGTTCGGCGTCGAGGGGCTGGTCGAGTTCGCCAAAAGTGCGGTGAAGCTCTGCCTTGTGGCGCTGATCCTCTATTACTTCCTTGCTGCACGGCTGGAGGAGATCCTGGCCAGCCTCTACCTCACCCCCGCCATGTCGGGCACGATGATGGCCCGGATGACCCTGCATTTCCTGGCGATCGTCTTCCTCATCCAGCTGGCCCTTGGGGGGGTGGATTACCTTTGGCAGATCTTACAGCACAAACAGCGGCTGCGGATGTCGCGCAAGGAAATGATGGACGAATACAAGGAGAGCGAGGGCGATCCGCACCTGAAGGCCGCCCGTCGCCAGCGCGCGCAGGAGGTTGCGACAAACCAGATGCTGTCCGACGTCGCCACGGCGAATGTGGTGGTGGTGAACCCGACCCACTATGCCGTGGCGCTGAGGTGGGATCGGGCAAAGGGCGGCGCGCCGATCTGCGTGGCCAAGGGCGTGGACGAGATTGCCCGCAATATCCGCGAACGGGCGACCGAACATGGCGTGCCGATCCACAGCGACCCACCCACGGCGCGCGCGATCCATGCGACCGTCGATATCGGACACGAGATCCGCATCGAACAGTATCGCGCCGTGGCCGCAGCGATCCGCTTTGCCGAAACCATGCGCCGGAAGGCGCGCCAGAGATGACAAAGGCCTCCGACATGGCCCGCCTGGCAGAGCTGGCCCAGCTTGTGCTTGATCACCGCCTCGGCCGCCTGCGTGGCGCGGCATCCGAGCTGGAGCGGAGCCAGATGCAGATTGCCGCGCTGAACCAGCCCTCCCCTCCGACGGATCTGGAGCCGGTCACGGCCGGGAAGGTGGCGCTGTCCTACGACCGCTGGGCCGACCAGCGCAGGGCCGAATTGAACCTGGTGATCGCCCGGCAGACGGCAGACTGGATGGAGGCGCGCGGCAATGCACAGACGGCCCTTGGCCGCGTGCAGGCCTTGCAGGGGCTTGCAACACGGCTGAAGGAACGGCGCTGATGCTCAGCTGTCCTGGCGGGCGATGTCGGTGATCAGCACATCGGTGACGACCAGCCCCATCACCTGTGCCGCGGCCTCCTTCAGGCTGGTGCGCAGGGCGATGAGGTTCGTCCCGTCGGTGAACGACCCCGAGAAGCCGCCAATGTTGGCGTGGTCGAACAGCACCTGCAGGAAAGCGTCGCGCAGCTTGGGCTCGCGCAGGTAGACCGCTTCCGTGCTCCCGGGATCGACTTCCAGCGACAGTGACAGGACCACGAGGGCGGCCACCCGCCCCTCTTCGACCACCGGTACCACGAACTGGTTGTTCATCTTGACATATTCCGGCGCACCTTCGTTGTGCTCAGCGTCTGTCTCTTGAGTCGCGGCATCTTCATGCCCGCCCTGCGCAGCCTCGCTCGCCTCGGCGGCGTGCTCCTCGGGCGTCGCGGGGGGCCGGAGCAAAAAGCCCGCGCCGACGCCGCCACCGAGGCCAACCAGGGCAAGAAGGATGGGAAGCAGTTTTCCCAGCATGATCAGAACGGCATCACGATATCGGCGACCTGCTGGCCGTAAGACGGCTGCTGCATGTCGGTGATCTGCCCCCGCCCGCCATAGGCGATCCGCACACCCGCGATCTTGTCATAGGTGATCTCGTTCTGCCGGGAGATGTCGGTGGGCCGGACATAGCCAGTGACGATCAGCTCGCGCATTTCGAAGTTCACCCGCACCTCCTGCTGGCCCTCGATCTTGAGGACACCGTTGGGAAGCTCTTCGATCACCGTCGCCGCGATGCGCAGCGTCAGCATTTCCTTCCGGGACACCGAGCCCTGGCCATTGAAAGTCGTGGACGAGTCCATGTCGAACGCATCTCCCATGCTGGCCCCCTCCGGCAGGTTCTCGTTCAGCCGCTGCGGGATGCCGAGAAGGTCGGGTATGCCGCCGCTCTGCGCGCCACTGCGACTGCGGTCCGTCGCATTCGAGATCGAGGCGCTGTCGTCGATCTCGATCACCACGGTCAGGATATCCCCACGCTGTGCAGCGCGCCGGTCGCCGAACAATGACTGCGTCCCACCCGTCCACAATGACGAGCCATCCGACACCGTTGCCGGCGGCAGGTCCTCGGGCATCGAGGACGCGTACATCGCATAGTGCTGGTCCGTTCCCTCGAGCCCCGAGAATTCGGGGGCGCGCCCGACCTGCTCCAGCTTGCCGCAACCGGCCAGCGCCACTGTAAAAATCATGCAGGACCGCATCATAATCTTACCCATTCCATCCGACATAGACTGATCCGTCCGGGCCGATGCGACCCATGACAGTGTTGCGCGAACCGAGGTTCATCACCCGGATCTCGTCGCCCTCTGACCCGCGCGCCAGCGCCCGCCCCTCGGTCGAGATCGCAAGCCCGCCTGACATGTAGACAAGGCTGACCAGCTGGTTGCGCTCGACCAGGGTCGGAGGGCCAAGGTCCCCCGACCGGACCGGCTTTCCGGCATAGATCGATACCCGCGCCTCCAGCCCCACGGCCTGCGAGGGATCGTCCAGAGCACCGGGAAGCTCGGCGCTGACCAGGGTGAGGTCTTCGGGCGCGATCAGGGTCTTGGCCCGGATCGTCCGCGTCGCGACCAGACTTTCCGCCGTCGCCGGGGCCGCAAGGGCCAGCAGGAGAAACACCCGCAACATCAGCGCACGTGCGTCGTGGCGGCCAGCATCTGGTCGGCGGCCGTGATTACCTTGGCATTGAGTTCGTAGCCGCGCTGCGCCTTGATCAGCTCGGTCACCTCGCGCACGGCATCGACCGAGCTTGATTCCAGGTAGCCGTGCCGCAGCGTCCCCAGCCCCTCCTGCCCGGGGGTGCCCGAGAAGGCAGCCCCCGAGGCTGGGCTTTCGAGGAACAGGTTCGATCCGATCGCCTCCAGCCCCTTCTCGTTCGGGAAGCTTGAAAGCGTCAGCTGGCCGATCAGTTCGGGGTCGACCCGGTCGGCGAAATCGGCCCAGACCTCACCTGAGGGAGAGATGGTCAAACCGCGCGCATCCGCCGGAATGGTGATCCCAGGCACCACCGGATAGCCGTCCGAGGTCACGATCAGCCCTTCCGCCGACCGCTTCAGCGCGCCATCGCGGGTGTAGCCGATCTGACCCGAGGGCATCTGCACCTCGATATAGCCGTTGCCGTCGATCGCAACGTCCAGATCGCCGCCCGTCGGGTCCAGCGTCCCCTGGCCGATCACCACCGAGACGGATGCAGGGCGCACCCCAAGGCCGATCTGCACCCCGGTCGGCAACATCGAACCATCCGCCGCCGAGACGCTGCCCGGACGCGCCATCTGCTGGTAGGTCAGGTCGGCAAAGTCCGCGCGGCGGGGATTGTAGCCCGTGGTGGACATGTTCGCGAGGTTGTTCGAGACAACGTCAACCTTCATCTGCTGCGCCGACATCCCCGTCGCGGCGATCTGCAAAGCCTTCATCGCGGCCTCCTATCGACCAAGCGCCTGGATCACGCCGCGGACACGTTCGTCCTCGGCATCCAGGAATTTCTGTCCCAGCTCGTAGGCGCGCTGGACCTCGATCATCCGGGCAATCTCGGACACGGGTTCGACGTTGCTGTCCTCCAGCATCCCTTGCAGGACGGTCGCCCCTTCTGCCGGTTCCATCTCTCCGGCCGAGAACATCGTGCCCGCCTGATGGCGCAGGGACAGCGGGTCCGCCGGTTGCCAAAGCCCCACCCGCGCTATGGGCTGGCCACCCGCCGACAGCGTACCGTCCGAGGCCATCGCTATGCCCTTTGCATCTGGCGGCACGAAGATCGGCGCGCCACCCGCATCAAGAAGACGGTAGCCATCCGGCGTCACCAGCTCTCCCTCAGCCGATGGCGTGAAGCTCCCCGCCCTGGTCAGCCGCTGGCCCTGGGGCGTTTCCACCAGGAAGAAGCCCTCGCCCTGGATGGCAAAGTCGAACTGGCCCCCTGTCTGGCTGACGGTCGACTGCGACAGGTCCACATGCCGGCCGCTCGCATGGGCCATCGACAGCGATGGGTCCTGATCCAGAGCCGCCACGAATTCGGAAAAGACCACACCCTCGCGCCGGAAGCCAGTCGTCGAGGCGTTGGCGATGTTGTTCGCCACAACGCCCATCTCGCGCATCAGGCCCGACTGGCGGTTCAGCGTCGCATATCCGGCGGCGTCCATGCCTCAGCCCCCTGCGATCTGCGGAATGATGGTCTCGGTGAAGAAGGTCACCAGCGACGAGGTCATGAAGCTCATCAACAGCCAGAAGACCCCCAGCATTACGGCGGCCTTCGGCACGAAAGTCAGCGTCATTTCCTGCACCGATGTCAGCGCCTGGAAGAGACCGATCACGACACCAACGACAAGCGCAACCACAAGAAGCGGCGCCGAGATGACCACGCAGACCCACAGCGCCTGACGGGTCAGGTCATAGATCATCGGCTCGGTCATACCGGCATCCTCAGGATTTCCTGGTAGGCCTCGACGACGCGGTCGCGGACCGTAGCCACCGTCTCGACCGCCATCTGCGAGGAGGCCAGCGCCTGCACCAGGGCGTGCGGATCCGCCCCGCCGGTCATCGCGGCCCGGGCCACGGCCTCATGTTCCTGAAGCGCGCCCATGAAGTTTCCGGCCAGCTTCGCAAAGCCCTCCTCCGCCGCCCCGGTCTTTGGCTGGGGGGCGGCGGCACTGCGGGCATTCGCATAGGCTTGGGAAACGAAAGAGGTTTTCACGTCCATTCTGGATCTCCCCTATCGGCGCAGAAGGTCGAACAGGCTTTGCGTCATCTGACGCGTCTGATCGAACATCCTGAGGTTCGCCTCGTAGCTGCGCTGCGCTTCGCGCGCGTCAGCGATTTCGATCACCAGATCGACATTCGAGCCGTCGTAGTGACCGGTTTCATCCGCGAGCGGATGCCCGGGATCGTAGATCTTCGCCAGGTCGGACTGGTCCAGTTTCACCGGACCGGCCTCGACAAGGCCGGTGTCAATCGCCTGTTCGAACGTCATCACCTTCCGGTGGTATCCGGGGGTGTCGGCATTGGCGATGTTCTCGGACACATGCCGCAGCCGCATCGCCTGCGTCTCCATGCCAGAGGCCGCAAAGGACAGCGAAGTGATCAGGTAATTGCCCATCGCTCACCTCACCGCGACCGGCCAAGGCTGGCCCGGACCACGTCCGAGGTCGCCCGATAGATCGCCAATGCCATCTCGTGGCTCTGTCGCGCCTCGACCGATTTCACCATCTCGGCCTCCAGCGAGACCGAGTTGCCATTGGGCGATTCGTGACCGCGGACCTTGTCCGGGATCTGCGTCATCACCGGGGAGGGCGCATCAAGGTGCCCGGCCCGGGTGGCGCGCATTTCCAGACCCTCGGCCGCATAGACATCGGCAAAGGCGGGGATGTCCTTGGCCTTGTAGCCAGGGGTGTCGGCGTTCGCGACATTCTCCGCGATCACGGCCATGCGTGCCCCGGACTGCGCAGCCAGGGCCTGCGCCATGCGGGTAAGTTCCAGTTTCTCGAACATCGGGGCTTCTCCCACGACCAACTTCACCAAGGCTTAAGAGTGATTCCTTTAGAAACGGTTGAGAGCGAACAAAGGGAGAATCCCGTGGCTGGTCTTTTCGATGGGCTGATGGCGGAAATCGTCGGAAGCGCTCCGGTCCGGCGGGTCGGGCGCGTGGCCGAGACACGGCGCGGCCTGGTGGAGGTGACGGGGTTGGAGACGGCTGCCATCGGCGACCGAGTGCTTATCCAAAGCCGCGACGGCGTGGCAGGGGGTGAGGTTCTGCGACTGACGCCCGGTCGCTGCTCGGTCCTGCCGGACGCGTCGGGAGACGGGATGGCGATCGGCGACCGGGTGGAGCTTTTGGGAAAGGCCGAGATTGCGCCGGATGACAGCTGGATCGGCCGGGTCATCGATGCCACCGGCCAGCCCCTGGATGGCCGCCCGCTTTTGCGGGGGTCCTTGGCGCGGTCCTTACGTGTACCGGCACCTCCTGCAGCAACGCGTCGACGGTTGGGCGCACGACTTGAAACCGGGGTCGCGGTGTTCGACACGCTTCTCCCCTTGGTGCGCGGGCAAAGGATCGGACTTTTCGCGGGTTCGGGGGTCGGCAAATCCTCGCTCCTCGCCAAGTTCGCGCGCGGGGTTGAGGCGGATGTCGTCGTCATCGCGCTGGTGGGCGAACGGGGCCGCGAGCTGAGGGAGTTCACCGAAAGGGTCCTTGGCCCGGCGGGGATGGCGCGCAGCGTGGTTGTGACGGCGACCTCGGACCAGTCACCCCTCATGCGGCGGATGTGCGCGATGACCGCGATGGCGGTGGCCGAGCATTTCCGGGACCAGGGCAAGCATGTGCTTCTCCTCATGGACTCGGTCACCCGATTTGCCGAGGCGCACCGGGAGGTCGCTCTGGCCGGGGGGGAGGGTGCCAGCCTGCGCGGGTTTCCCCCCTCGCTGACCCAGGCGATCATGGGGCTGGCGGAACGCGCCGGGCCGGGGCCGGAGGGGGCGGGGGACATCACCGCCATCTTCTCGGTCCTAGTGGCGGGATCCGACATGGAGGAGCCGGTGGCCGACATCCTGCGCGGGGTGCTGGACGGGCACGTGGTGATGGACCGGCAGATCGCGGAGCGGGGGCGGTTCCCGGCAATCGACCTTCTGCGGTCGGTCAGCCGGTCGTTACCAGAGGCGGCGACCGAAGAAGAGAACCAGATGATTGGCGAGGCAAGGCGGCTGCTTGGGGCCTACGACCGGGCCGAGATGATGATCCAGGCGGGGCTTTATGCCAGCGGGTCGGACCCGGTGATCGACCGGGCGATCCAGGTCTGGCCGCGGCTGGACGGGTTCCTGGCGGAAGCGGCCCCTGCCAATGGGATCGCGGGCAGCTTCGAGCGTCTGCGGGCCAGCCTGAAGACCTGACCAAGCTACCTCGACGTGTTCGCCTCAGGGTCTGCCCACGCGCGGGCAGATGATGTCAGCCTTGCAAATCAAAAGGTTGCCTGCGGGCGTTCAGCAAGGGTTAACCCTTTTCCGACGCGCCGCGGACCAGGCGGACTAACGTTGCAGCAGCATCAGCGCGGTGGCGGCAGGAGAGATGGCGGATGCCTGTCCCTGCATTTCGGACTGCAGGATGAACCGACGCGTCAAAGCTTCAAGCTTTGCAGGGTCCTTGAACTGGCCGATGTCGGGTGACCCGAACGCCGCCTCGGTCCGCTTCTTCAGCACGCCGACCTGCTGGTCGAGGTCGATGGACGAGAAGCTTTTCGGCAAGCCCAGCGCGGTCTGCATCACCTCGCGCAGGGGGGCGTTGCCCAGTACCGTGTACCACTTGGCAGTCTCGCTAATGGTGCGGGAAGCAAGCGCCGGGACCTCGCGCTCGGCGTTCAGAGCCAGACGGTAGGTGTTGTTCTGCGCGCCGACTGCCGTCTCGAAGGACCGGGCGCGGAACTGGGCCAGGATCTCGTCCGCGAAGGTCGAAAGCTTGGTGCGCGGCACGGAAAAGTCGCCGTAGCCGAAGGCTGCAGCGAACTTCTGATACTGCTTGTCGGCCAGCTTGTTGGCCAGGCTTCCCTCCTTCAGCGTGCCACCCTCCAGGATCTTCTGGATGAAGGCCTTGCTGTTCACATCGCCCTCAAGCCCGAAGGCCGTCAGGGCGATGCGCAGAAGCCGCTTGTCGTTTACCAGCTTTTCGGCCGTGTCGGCCTTGCCGATCCTGTCGCGGAAATAGGCCTCATCGCGCTGCTGCATCGGCATCGCCTGCTGGACAGCCTGCTGCTTGACCATCGTCCGCTTGAGGAAGCCCCAGCCGGTAAAGCCGGAAAGCGGCAGGACCGGCTGGAAGCTCATGCGCGTCCGGCGGCGAAGAGCCGCTCCTCACGGGGAAGCAGCGCCCGCAGCGCCTTGAGCGCCTGATAGGGCTGCGCCTCCATCACGGCCCGGCTGGCGATGGTCAGCTGCGTGCGGCTGTCATAATCGGTCAGCACCTGGGACAGTTGCTCGATCCCGCGCAGAAGCTGCATCTTGGCATCTTCGGGGTCGGCATCGCCCGTCAGCACCAGTTGCGCGATGTAGCAGACCCGCCGGACCGGAGTGTTCACCTCCTCGGGGTGGATGGCGTCCCGCAGCCGCAGGATGTTGGCATTGGGCGTCATGATGGCGAGACGCGAGCGCTTGTCGCCATTCTCGATCACCGCGCCGTTGATCAGCACCCGCTCATGCGGGCCAAGCTTCAGGACAAGGCCGCTCATTTGCCGCCCCCCTCGCCGCGCAAGCCGCGCATCACGGCCATGTTGATGTCGGCCAGAACCTCGACGCTGGCCTTGTCATCCAGCACCGCCCGGCTGTGATGGGCGGTGAATTCGTAAAGATAGAACAGGCGGGCGCGTAATGCGGCGGGAAGTCCGTTGCCGGGCAGCGCCACATCCGAAGCCAGCGTCGACCACAGGGTGACGTTGTCAGTGACGGCACGGACCAGTGCCGGATGGTCAGTGGCGCGATTGGCCCATGCGGTGCGCAAGCGCTGTGTGGTCTGGGCGAGAAGATCGTACTCGACCGAGCGCAGCGAGCGGGTCGGTGCCTCGGGTCGGGCGTAGCTTATGGCGGAATGGAAGGTCATGGGGTGTCCATCTGTTCGAAAGCCTTGGGGTGAAATGGGCCGCGAAGGTCACCCCCGCGGCCCGAAGTGCTTAGCGGAACAGAGACAGGAGACCCTGCGGCTGCTGGTTGGCAATCGACAGCGCCTGGGTCGCAAGCTGTTGCTGCACCTGCAGCGCCTGCAGCCGGGCCGAGGCTTCCTCCATGTCGGTATCGACCATGACGCCGATGCCGGTCTTGAGCGAGTCGGTAAGCTTGCCGACGAACTCGTTCTGGATGTCGATCCGCTTTTGCGACGAACCGAAAGAGGCCGCCGCGTCGATCGAGGTCTGCAGCATGCCCTCGATGTCCTGCAGTGCCCCGGCCGCGTCGTTGACCACGTCAATGGTGTTCAGGCCGGCGAGGCCGCCGGTGCCGCGCGTGGCCGTCGCCGAGATCGCAGCGTCCTGATTGGTGTTGTTCGTCACCTCCAGTTCGCCGGCGTTCAGCACCAGCGTGAAGTCGGTGTCCGACAGTCCGTTGGTCGTGAGCGAGGTTTTCAGGCCAGCCACCAGCGCATCGGCGGTATCGCCCTTCTGCACGACATAGCTGCCCTCGACGTTGCCGATCCGCAGGCTGATCTTGTCACCTTCGATCAGCTCGGTCAGGTCAGCGGGATCGGCGTTTGCGTCGGTCCGGGAAAGCGCCCCTGCGCCACCCTGGAAGGCGAAGGTGTCTAGCGTGGCCGGAGTGCCGTTCACGACAAAGTCGACACCGCCCGTGTTGGTGACGCCCCCCAGGGTACCGCCGCCTGCCGTCAGGGCCGCACCGGCACTGGTCGACAGATTCTGCGCATCCACCGTGATGTTGGACGACGTCACGCCAGACTGGCCGCGGTCCAGCGAGGACAGGACGTTGACCTGGGTCTGCGAGCCGTCG
>JAIXSA010000006.1 GCA_027484915.1 Paracoccaceae bacterium
GAGATGATGACGGCGGCAAGGCCGGTTTCGGCGCGGCGGAACCAGACAACGGGCTCGTCGATGGCACCAAGGTCGACGAGGAGCTGGTTGAAGAGGCCGACCTGCTGGTCAAACAGCCAGAACCAGAGGAGCGAGGAGGAGGCGAGGCCGATCACCACGGGCAGAAAGACCACGGTGCGGGTCAGGCGGCGAAGGGGCGTGTTGGGCGAGACGAGAAGCGCCATAGCGAAGCCCAAACCCATCAGGATCGGCGTGATGACGGCGGTGTAGAGAAGCGTGAACTTGAAAGCCGCCCAGAATTTCGGATCTCCTAAGGCGGTGCGGTAGTTTTCCAGTCCCACCCACTCACCCCCGCCGAGGAGCGAGGTCGAGGTGAAGGACAGCCAGACGAGGTGCACCATCGGCCAAAGGACGAAGAAGCCGACGAAGGCAAGAGTCGGGGCCAGCCAGGCCAGTCCGACGAGGGCGTTCCTGCGGGTGGACATCTTGACGTTCCCGGGTTGGCGGGGGCCGGGCGGACCGGCCCCCGGGAGGGGTTACTTCGAAGCGATGGCCAGCATCTCGGCCCGCGCCGTCTCGATCGCGCCGTCGATGTCGCCATCGAAGATCGCGGTCTGCACCATGGTGATCCAGGGCGACGAGTCCGAGTTCACCATGTCGGCGAAGTGGAAGACCCACGGGACATAGCCCACGGACAGCGCCTTGGCGGTGGTCAGCACCTTGTCGTTGCCCTTGGTGAACTCATTGTCGGCAAGGTCGGTCCGGGTGGTCAGGATCGAGTTCTTGGCAAGGCCCTGCAGCTGCGCCTCATCCGACAGGACCCAGTTGACGAATTCCCGCGCGGCGGCCTCGTTCTTGCCGTTGGCCGGGATCGCCACCACGTCGCCGCCGACGAAGGCCGAGACCTGGCCGGGTTCTGCGCCGGGCAGGAGAGTGAGCCCGTAGTTGAAGTCAGGGTTCTCGCGCTTCATCAGGCTGATGAGGAAACCGCCGGTCCCCGCGATGCCAATCTTGCCGGACGCGAAGGCGGACACGAAGTTCGCGCCGGTGTCGACTTCGGCGTTTTCGGGGATCAGGCCTTCGTCCCACATGGTCTTGTAGGCTTCCAGCACCATCTTCACACCGTCGCCGGTCAGGGCCTCGTCCTCGCCGTTGCGGGGCAGCATCTTCGACCCTGCGGCGACCATCATCGGCGAGGTGACGAAGATGTTGCAGCCGGGGCAAGAGCCAGAGAACCAGAAGCCGTAGGTGTCACCGCCCAGGGCCCGGATCTTGCGGGCGTGGTCCACCACTTCGGCGATGGTCGTGGGGCCCTTTTCGGGGTCAAGGCCCGCGGCCTTGTAGAGGTCCTTGTTCCAGGCGAGGACCGACACGTCCGGAGTGAAGCCGACGCCGTAGATCTTGTCCTCGTAGGTCGCGATGTCCTTGTAGGCCTGCACGTGGGTGGCATAGTTCGGATCGCCGTTCAGCTGCTCGGTCAGATCGGTCAGAAGGCCGGCCTTCATGAAGTCGGGCATGTAGATCAGGTCGAAAGAGACCAGATCCGGGCTGTCGCCCGACTGGGCCGAGGTCGCCAGCTTGGTCACCATCTGGTTGTCGGGAATGGCAGTCAGGGTGATCTTGTTGTCGTGGCTGGAGTTCCAGAGGTCCACCATAAGCTTGCCGGGATCGGCTGCGCTTTCGCGGACCCACATCGTCAGGTCTTCGGCATGAACAGGCAACGCGGTCAGGGCCGCGAAGAGGCTAGCAGTCAGAGTTCCCGATAGCCGGGTCCTGGGTCTGGTCATCGTCCATCCTCCCTAGTGTGCCGTTGCGGCACGGTGACTGGCGGGGTCTCCTCCCCCGTTACGGAAAAGCTTTTCCTTCAGCGTCGCATGATCCCGCCAAGACGAAGCATTGCGCAGGGTGCGGCGGTGCCGGGTGAGTCGGAAAAGCTTTTCCTAGTGAATGGAAACACAGGCGGAGGCCATGCGTCAATGCGCTTGAGGGCTGGCTGGGGCAGGGCGGCCCGCGCGGTTCAGGTCTGGAGGATGAGCGCGCTGCGCATCAGTTCGAGTCCCCGGTCGTCCACGCCATGCCCCAGTCCGTCGAAGAGCCGTAGGTCGGGCGCGGCGCCTGCCTCTGACAGCCAACGCGCGGTGGATTGGGCAAATGCGGCGGGAATGACCGGATCGGTCGTTCCGTGCAGAAGCGTCATCGGGGGCCAGCCGGTGCGGGTCGGCACCGGTCCGGCGAGGCGACCGGACAGAGCGAAGACGGCCTTCGCGGGAAGGCCAGCTGCCACGGCGTGCAGCGTCATGATCGCGCCTTGGGAGAAGCCGATCAGGATTGTCTCTGCCGGGTCGCCGAACGACTCGATCATCGCGCGGAAGTCGGGGAGGGCGGCCGCGATCCGGGCGGGGCGGTTCTCTTCGGTGATGCCGTTGACCGAGAACCACTGCCGCCCGGGCCCCATGTCGAAGGGCTGGGGTCCGTCCGGGACATGCGCGTCAACGACGCCAAGCGCCTCGGCCAGCGGTCGCATGGCCGCGCCGCTGCTTCCGACGCCGTGCAAGAGGACGACGCGGGTCATGCTGCGGCCTGCAGGAGGCGGGTCACATGGTCCGGGCCGGCCGGGACGATGCCGGTGGGGTTCAGCGCCTTGATCGAATAGTAGCCCGCCTTTATGTGGTCGAGGTTGACCGTTCCGGCCACGCCTGGCAGGTGTAGGATCCGCTTCATGTAGGCCGAAAGCCGGGGATAGTCGGCAATTTGTCGGCGGTTCACCTTGAAGAGGCCGTGATAGGCGGCGTCGAAGCGGATCAGGGTGACAAAGGCGCGGATGTCCGTCTCGGTCAGCCGGTCGCCAAAGAGGTAGTCGCCCGTGAGCCGGGTTTCGAGTTCGTCCAGCATGGCGAAGACGCCTGTGACGGCCTCGTCATAGGCGGCTTGCGTGCTAGCAAAACCGGCCTTGTAGACGCCGTTGTTCAAGGCGTCGTAGAGCCTAGGGTTCAGGGCGTCGATCTCGGTGGCCAGGTCAACGGGGTAGAGACGCAGGCTGGATGGTGCCAGGTGTTCAAGGGCCGTGTCGAACATCCGCAGGATGTCGGCGCTTTCGTTGGAAACCATCATGTTGCGCTGCGTGTCCCACAGGACCGGTACCGTGGCACGACCGGTGAAGTGTGGGTCGGCACGGGTGTAGATCTGGTGCATGTAGGTCGCGCCGAACAGTGGGTCGACGTCGGCACCGGGATGACCGCCGAACTGCCAGCCTTGCGCGGTGAGAACCGGGTTCAGCACCGTCACCGGGATCAGGTTCTCCAGCCCTTTCAGGCTGCGCGCGATGAGGGTGCGCGAGGCCCAGGGGCAGATCAGCGCGACGTACAGTCGGTAGCGCCCCGCTTCGGCCTTGAAGCCGCCCTCGCCTGTGGGGCCGCGGTTGCCGTCGGGGGTGATCCAGTTGCGGAAGCTGGAGGTCTGGCGCACGAAGCGGCCCTTCTCGTCGGCCTTCTGCACCGGCTGCCAGTCTTCCGTCCATTTGCCATCGACCAGCATTTCAGGCCCCCTGGTGGAAGACGAAGGACCGCATGGAAACCGAGCCGAGGTCGATCGCATCGGTCATGAAAGTGAGCTGGTCCTTGGTGTCCGAGGCCCCTGCGATGGTCAGCGCGGGCATGTAGTGGTCCACCGTGGGGTGGGCCATGCGCAAGAGCGTCCCCAACCCGGCGGCATCGGCCAGCGGCTTAAGGTCGCGCGCCGAAAGTCGGTCGGCGAACAGCTGGTCGAACTCCAGCGCGAAATCCAGCGGCTTGCCGCCGAAGCGCATGGCGCGCAGGTTGTGGACGACGTTCCCCGAACCAAGGATCAGCACGCCCCGGTCGCGAAGCTGGGACAGCGTGCGGCCGACCTCAAGCTGGTGGTCCAGCCCTCGCCCCATGTCGATCGAGACCTGGAAGACTGGCACCTTGGCCTGTGGGTAGAGAAAGCGCAGAACGGTCCAAGCGCCGTGGTCGAGGCCCCATGTGTCATCTTCGGCGGCGTGATGGCTGGCGAGAAGGCTGACCACTTCGCGGGCGAGGCCTGGGTTGCCGGGTGCGGGGTAGTCCATCCCGTAGAGCGCGTCGGGAAAGCCGTAAAAGTCGTGGATCGTCTTCGGCAAGTTCGAGACATCTACCAGCGTGGTCCCCCGCGTCATCCAGTGGGCCGAGACGACAAGGATCGCCGCCGGTTCCGGTAGGCTCTGGCCCAAGGCGGTCCAGGACCGGCTGTAGGGCGTATCCTCCAGCGCGTTCATCGGGCTGCCGTGGCCCAGGAATACGACCGGCATCCGGGCGGAGGGCGCGAGCCGGTCGCGCAGGGCATGAAGGTCGGTGATCGCGCTCATGGGTCAGGTCCTTTTCAAGAGGGGGCCGCCCCGTTCAGGACGGCCGGAGGGGATCAGGCGGTCACAAGGGGTCCGGACGCAGGTTTCAGCGCGTAGGCGCCGCTGCCTAGGAGTGCCACGGCACCCTGAACGATGGCCCAGAACAGCGGGAATTCCCAGCCGCCGCCCTCGCTGGAGAAGACCCAGCCGTTTCCAGAGTGCACCCAGGTTGCGCCCGGCAGGACGGGGATCAGCGCCAGCGACACCGCGCGGGTGGCGACGCCCAGGATCAGGGCGAGACCCCCGGCGACCTCGACCAGGATGGTCAGGTAAGCGAGAAAGCCGGGCAGGCCGAGGCTTTCGAAATAGCCGACGGTGCCTGGGATCGTGAAGACGAAGACCTTCATCAAGCCGTGGGCAATGAAAAGCGCGCCGCTGGTGACGCGCAGGAGGAGAGCAGCATAGTCGGAGTTCTGGGTCATGGCAGGGAACCTTTCGGGTCAACACGTTTCGATGGGCTCTAGGTAGGACTTGACGCTCCCGCATGAAATGAAGACTTTGTGGAATGACTATCCACATGGTGTTCCAAATCTGATGGACCTGGTTGACGAACTGAAAGCCTTCGTGGCGACGGCGCAGACCGGATCGTTCACTGCGGCAGCCGGGCAACTGGGTGTGTCGAACCGGCTGACCTCGAAATACGTGGCCGAGCTAGAGGCCCGGCTGGGGGTGCGGCTTCTGCAGCGGACGACGCGCAAGGTGGGGCTGACACCGGCGGGTGAGGACCTGCTGGCACGGGCTCCGGCGTTGCTGGATGACCTTGATGCGCTGATTGGCGAAGTGTCGGAAGGAAGCCGGGGCTTTGGCGGGATCATCCGGGTCTCGGCCTCGGTCACTTTTGGCGAAATCTGGGTGGCGGGGATGCTGGAACGGTTTGGGCGGGCCCATCCCGCGCTGTCCTTCGACCTGCGGCTGAATGACCGGCATGTCGACCTTGCGACTGAGGGGATTGACGTCGCCTTCCGGCTGGGCCGGACCGAGACGCAATCTCTCAAGGCGCGAAAGCTTGGCAGCTTCCGGTCGATGCTGGTGGCCAGCCCGGACTATCTGTCGCGCCGGGGGGTACCGGAGGTGCCGGAGGACCTGGCCCGGCACGACTGCATCATCGACACCAACCGCCGTACACCCCGGCGCTGGATCCTGGGACCCGACGGTGCGGCCACGGAGGTCGCGGTGCAGGGCCGTTTCCAGGTGAATTCGGCCCGGGCGGCGGTGGAACTTGCCGCGAAGGGGCTGGGCATCGCCTATGCACCGCATTTTGCGCTGGCCGAGGTCCTTTCCGAAGGGCGGGTTGTAGCGGTATTGGCGGACCAGTCAGGCGAGACCAGTCCGCTGAGTGCCGTCTACCTGGAGGGACGGGTCCTGCCGCGCAAGGTTCGGGCTCTGATCGATTTCGCAGCCGAGGACATCCGGCTTGCGGGGCTGTTGTGAACCAGGTCGGCTTTGCGGGCCCGGATGCAGGACTTGTGCTGGGAAGCTTTGACGATCAATCGCCTTGAAGGGCGCGGTGTCCTGCCAGTTCCGCCCCCTCGCGGCTTGAGTTTGCCCCCTGACACCAATACACCATCAGGGACCAAGGAAGGACCGCTCTCCATGCGCATTCATCAGGATCTGGCCGACACGATCGGGAACACGCCGCTTCTGAAGCTGAAAAAGGCTTCGGAAATGACCGGCTGCACCATCCTCGGCAAGGCCGAGTTCATGAACCCCGGCCAGTCGGTCAAGGACCGGGCGGCGCTTTACATCATCAAGGATGCGGTGAAGAGGGGCCTGCTCAAGCCGGGCGGGACCATCGTCGAAGGGACGGCCGGCAACACGGGGATCGGGCTGGCCCTGGTCGGGGCCTCGATGGGTTTCCGCACTGTCATCGTCATCCCCGAGACGCAGTCCCAGGAAAAGAAGGACATGCTGCGGCTGGCAGGGGCCGAGCTGGTGCAGGTCCCGGCTGCACCCTACCGCAACCCGAACAACTATGTCCGATACTCGGGCCGTCTGGCCGAGGCGCTGGCCAAGACCGAACCCAACGGCGCGATCTGGGCCAACCAGTTCGACAACGTGGCGAACCGCCAGGCCCATGTCGAGACGACCGGCCCCGAGATCTGGGAGCAGACCGGCGGGAAGGTCGACGGATTCATCTGCGCAGTGGGTTCGGGCGGGACGCTGGCGGGGGTGGCCGAGGCGCTGCAGTCCAAGGGTGTGAAGATCGGTCTGGCCGACCCGGAGGGTGCGGCCCTGCACAGCTTCTACACCACCGGCAAGCTTGAATCCCCCGGCAACTCGATCACCGAAGGGATCGGGCAGGGGCGCATCACGGCGAACCTTGAAGGCTTCACCCCCGACTTCAGCTACCGTATCCCGGACGCAGAGGCGCTGCCGATCATCTTCGACCTTCTTATGGACGAAGGCCTGTGCATGGGCGGCTCGACCGGCATAAACATCGCGGGTGCGATGCGGATGGCCAGGGACATGGGGCCCGGTAAGACCATCGTCACCATCTTGTGCGACTACGGCAGCCGCTACCAGTCCAAGATCTACAACCCGACCTTCCTGCGCGAGAAGGGGCTGCCGGTCCCCGAATGGCTGGACCGTCCCGCCCGCCAGATCCCGCCGGTCTACGAAGACGCATGAGGCGGCTTCTCCTCTGGCTGGGCCTGGTCCTTGCACTGGCCGCCGCGCCGGGCTTGGCGCAGGACCAGCCGGAAGCGCAAGTGACGGTGGAAGCGCCGGCCGCTGACGGAGCCGAGCTGGACTATGCGCTTTGGGAGCGGATGGCGGAGCGGGCCGAGGCCGAGATCGAGAACCGCTACACCTCGTCCGACCGGCTGGAGGAGATCCGCGCGCAGCTGGCCAAGTGGCGCGCGGCGCTGTTGAATGCGCAAAGTGCCAACTCGGCGCGGATCGCCACGGTCCGCCAGCAGATCGACGCCTTGGGGCCAGCCCCTGCGGATGGGGCGACCGAGGCCGACGAGATTTCCGTCCGGCGGCAGGAGCTGGCCAGCCAACTGGTCAAGCTGCAGGCCCCCGGTATCGCCGCCGAAGAGGCCTATCGTCGCGCCGACGGGCTGATCGACGAGATCGACCGAACCCTTCGCGAACGTCAGGCCGACCAGCTTTTGCAGCTTTGGCCCTCGCCCCTTAACCCAGGCAACTGGCCAGAGGCGGCAATCGGTTTCGCCGACACGGTGCAACGGCTTTGGGACGAGACGATCGACGCCTGGGGCGACCCCAAGGCGCGGGGGGAACTGTTCGACAACCTGCCGCTGATCGTCATCCTGGTCATCGTGGCCCTGGCGCTGCTGGTCTATGTCCGCCGCTGGATCGAGCAATTCGCAGAGCGTTTGCAGGAAGGGGCCACGGTGCGGGGCCGCCATTTCTGGGCGCTCCTTGCCTCGATGGGCGGGATCATCCTGCCGACCGTGGGGATGGTGCTCCTGGCTTTTGCGCTTGCGGCCAGTGGGATGCTGGGCGAGGTCGGGTCGCAGGTCGTGGGCGTCCTGCCGGTCGCGGGCTTCGTCGTCTTTGCTGCCGCCTGGCTTGGCGCGCGCGCCTTCCCGCGCATCCAGGGCGACGGGGCGGTGCTGCCGCTGCCGCCCGAGCGCCGGGCGGAGGGGCGCTTCCTGTCGGTGATGATGGGGCTGGTGATCACCGCCGACATGCTTCGCGGCGCGGCGATGGACGCTCAGGCCTATTCCGATGCGACGACATCGGTCATGTCCTTTCCGATCCTTCTGACGGGGGGCCTTGTCCTTTTGCGGCTGGGCCGGACGCTGCGCAAGACCCGCGAGGCGGACGAGCGGTCGTCCGGCTATTCCCTGCGACTTATCCAGCTCATGGCGCGCGGGCTGACCGTGATCGGCATCCTGGGGCCGGTCCTTGCGGGCTTTGGCTATGTGCAAGCCGCCGAGGCGGTGATCTATCCCGCGATGATGTCCTTCGCGCTGGTGGCGTTCCTCTTCATCCTGCAGCGGCTGATCGGCGACGGCTGGGCGCTGATCACCAGGTCCGAAGAAACCGCCCGCGACGCGCTGGTGCCGGTGCTGGCGGGCTTCTTCCTGGCCATCGCGTCACTCCCGGTGCTGGCGCTGATCTGGGGAGCGCGCTTCTCCGACCTGACCGAGATATGGACCCGCTTTACCGAAGGCTTCCAGATCGGCGGCACGAAGATCTCGCCCTCGAACTTCATGATCTTCGCGGCGGTCTTCGTGATCGGCTACATGCTGACCCGGCTCTTCCAGGGTGCCCTGCGGACGACGATCCTGCCCAAGACGAAGATGGAGCCCGGCGGGCAGACCGCGCTGGTCGCAGGCGTGGGCTATGTCGGCATCTTCCTTGCCGCGCTGATCGCGATCAATGCTGCGGGTCTTGACCTTTCAGGCCTTGCCATCGTCGCCGGTGCGCTGTCGGTCGGTATCGGTTTCGGCCTGCAGAACATCGTGTCGAACTTCATCTCGGGCATCATCCTTCTGATCGAACGGCCGGTCAGCGAAGGCGACTGGATCGAGGTAGGCACGGTGCAGGGCAAGGTGCGCGCGATCAGCGTCCGGTCGACCCGGATCGAGACTTTCGACCGAAATGACGTAATCGTCCCCAACGCCGACCTGATCACCGGGCGGGTGACGAACTGGACGCGGTTCAACCTGTCGGGGCGGATCATCGTCCCGGTCGCCGTCGCCTTGGGATCGGACACGCGGAAAGTCGAAAAGCTGTTGCGGGAGATCGCCGAGGAGCAGCCCCTCGCGATCCTGAACCCGCCCCCGGTGATCGCCTTCGTTGGCTACACGGCGACCCAGCTGAACTTCGAAATCCGGGTGATCCTGCGCGACGTCAATTTCGGCGTGCAGGTCCGCAGCGACATGAACCACCGCATCCTGCAGCGTCTGGCCGAGGAAGACATCCACATCGTGCCGCCGCCGGCACCGCCTGCGCCTGCGGACTCGATGAAGGCAGCGGACGCGGTGCTTGCGTTGGCCGAATTGGTAGAGCAGGAAAGACCGGCGCCAAAAGCGCGGAAGACCGTGCCGCCGAAGCCGGCAACTGATGTGAAAGGGGCCGAACGGTGACCGAACTTCTGTTCCGCGACGACGCCTATCAGACCGCAGCCGACTGCCGGATCACCGGCCTCACGCCCGAGGGCGGGATCATCGTCGATCGGTCGATCTTCTATGCCACCGGCGGCGGACAGCCGGGTGACAGTGGGGTCCTCGACTGGGGCGCGGCGCGGGTGCCGATCGCGACAGCCCTGAAGGTCGACAGCGGGATCGCGCTGGTTCCGGCCGAACCGGTGGCGATGCCTCCGGTCGGGGCTGCGGCGCGCCAGCTGATCGACTGGCCCCGGCGTCACCGTCACATGCGCGTCCACACCGCGCTGCATCTGCTGTCGGTGGTGATCCCGCTGCCGGTGACGGGCGGCCAGATCGGTGCCGACAAGGGGCGCCTCGACTTCGACATGCCCGATCCTCCGGGCGATGTGGGCGCGCTGGAAGAGGCGCTGAACAGCCTGATCGCGCGGGATCTGGCGGTCAGCGACAACTGGATCACCGACGAGGAACTGCTGGCCAATCCTGGTCTCGTCAAGACGATGTCCGTCCGGCCACCGATGGGGCAGGGGCGGGTGCGGCTGGTCCGGATCGTGGACGGCGACACGCTTGTCGACTTGCAGCCCTGCGGCGGCACCCACGTCCGCCGCACCTCGGAAATCGGCCGGGTCGAGATCGGCAAGGTCGAAAACAAGGGCAAGCAGAACCGTCGGGTCACACTGACGCTGGCGTGAGCTCCATCGGTCCCGGTTTTTCGTGTCGGCCCCAGATATCCCCTTGAACAGCCCTGCGAAGCCGGGGTATCAGCCCTACGACGGACAGTTGGCCGAGTGGTCGAAGGCGCACGCCTGGAAAGTGTGTAGGCGGGGAACCGTCTCGAGGGTTCGAATCCCTCACTGTCCGCCATGATTAGAATTTAATCTTTTAGTTTCAGGTGGTTGCGGTGTTGACCTGAGAGTGGGTCCACAATGAGGTCCACACAAAGCTGGTGCTACCCCTGTGGCAAGTTGCGGTCATCAGAAGCATATCGCAGGGGAACAAGGCCGATTCCAGCCGCATACTACCCCCCAGTGAAAAACCTATTACTAAGCCGACCCCACCCGGGGGGTACCCCCCTAAACCGCTGAAGGTACCTTGCGCTCTTAGATATACTATTCCAGACGAACGATCCGCATTTTGCTGCTTTCAGCACTGGTATCACGGAGCGGGCCCCACACCCTTTATGAAGTGCTCTAGCTCCCTCAGCTCTCGGAGCTTCTCGGCGCGAACTTCGCGCGTTCTTCGTCCCTCTCGGCCATGCACTGTCTTCACCTCAGCACACTTCGCCCTGCCTGCGGCTGTTCTCGGCCCTGTAGACCGCCCACCATGCGCGAGGCACACAGTCTTGCCCTTCA
>JAIXSA010000030.1 GCA_027484915.1 Paracoccaceae bacterium
ATCGTGGCGGAGGGGCTGGCCGAGAATGCGACGCTTCTGGGCCGGCTGCGCGATCACATGCGGAAGGTGGGGAAGCTTGCGGCGAAGGTCGTGGCGGGCAAGGAAGTCGCGGGGGCGAAGTTCTCGGACTATTTCGCGCATACCGAGGATTTCGGGCGCGTTCCTTCGCACCGGGCGCTTGCGATGTTCCGGGGGCGGAACGAGGAGTTTCTGACCCTTGACCTTGAAGTCGACGCGGACGCCCCGCGCGGAGAAAGTCCGGCAGAGCGCGCCTGTGGTGCGGCGGTCGGTGCCGGTGGCGGCGGGCCCGGCGACAAGTGGCTGCGCGAGGCGGCGGCCTGGGCCTGGCGGGTCAAGCTGAAGACCAGCCTGACGCTGGATCTGATGGCCGAGCTGCGCGAGGCGGCGGAAGCCGAGGCGATCCGGGTCTTCGCGCGGAACCTGAAGGACCTGCTTCTGGCGGCCCCGGCGGGGGGGAAGGCGACGATGGGTCTTGATCCGGGCATCCGGACGGGGGTGAAGGTCGCTGTCGTCGATGCGACGGGGAAGGTTGTTGCGACAGATACGGTCTATCCCTTTCAGCCGAAGAACGACCTGAAGGGCGCTCAAGTGGCGATTGCCCGGCTGATCGGCCAGCACGGGGTCAAGCTCATTTCCATTGGCAACGGCACCGCGAGCCGCGAGACGGAAAAGCTGGTGGCGGACCTTCTGGCGCTGCTGCCGGGGCCGGAGAAGCCGGTGAAGGTGGTGGTCTCGGAAGCTGGGGCCTCGGTCTATTCGGCGTCGGAGCTGGCGGCGCGGGAGTTTCCCGAGCTGGATGTGTCGTTGCGTGGGGCCGTGTCGATTGCCCGGCGGTTGCAGGACCCGCTGGCGGAGCTGGTCAAGATCGAGCCGAAGGCGATCGGCGTTGGGCAGTACCAGCATGACGTTGACCAGCACCGGCTGGCGAAGTCGCTGGACGCGGTGGTGGAAGACGCGGTGAACGCGGTTGGGGTGGACCTGAACACCGCCTCGGCCCCCTTGCTGGCGCGGGTGTCGGGCGTTGGGCCGGGGCTCGCGGAGGCCATTGTGGCGCACCGCGATCAGAACGGGCCGTTCGGGACGCGGAAGGATCTGCTCAAGGTCGCGCGGCTGGGGCCGAAGGCGTTCGAACAGGCGGCGGGGTTCCTGCGGATCACGGGCGGGAGGGAGCCGCTGGATGCGTCCTCGGTCCACCCGGAGGCCTATGATGTGGCGCGGAAGATTGTCGCGGCCTGTGGGCGGGACATCCGCAGCCTGATGGGCGACGGGGCGGCGTTGAAGAAGTTGAACCCGGCCAGTTTCGTGGACGAGCGGTTCGGGCTGCCTACCGTGAAGGACATCCTGTCGGAACTGGAGAAACCGGGGCGCGACCCTCGGCCCAGCTTCAGGACAGCTACCTTTACCGACGGGGTGAACGAGATCACTGACCTGAAGCCGGGGATGGTGCTGGAAGGCACGGTGACCAACGTCGCGGCCTTCGGTGCCTTCGTGGACATTGGCGTCCACCAGGACGGGCTCGTGCATGTGAGCCAGCTGTCCGACAGTTTCGTGAAGGACCCCCATGCCGTGGTGAAGGCCGGGGACGTGGTCAAGGTCCGGGTGGTGGAGGTCGACGTGCCCCGCAAGCGGATCGGGCTGACGATGAAGTCGGACGGGGGCACGAGTGCCAGGGACCAGGCGCGGGAGCGGGGTCCGGGGCCGCAAAAGCCGGTGCGGGGGCCGATGCAATCGGGACCGCAGGGTGGGGGGAATGCCTTTGCCGATGCGCTGAAGGGGAAGTTCGGCCGCTAAGGGTCAAAATCCTTAAGTAAGGATTTTGGCAAATTTCTTACTCAAGAAATTTGGGTGCGCCCCGGTCAGGCCGCTGCGCCCCCGACCGTGAGGCCTTGGATCATCAGCGTCGGCTGGCCCACGCCCACGGGGACCCATTGCCCGGCCTTGCCGCAGTTGCCGATGCCGGGATCAAGCTGCAGGTCGTTGCCGATGGCGCGGATGCCCTTCAGCGCGGTCGCGCCGTCGCCGATCAGGGTGGCACCCTTCACGGCCTCTCCCACCACACCATTGCGGACGCGGTAAGCCTCGGTGCAGCTGAACACGAACTTGCCAGAGGTGATATCGACCTGCCCTCCGCCGAAGCCCACGGCATAGATCCCGTCCTTCAGGCTGGCCACGATCCCTGCAGGGTCGTCGTTCCCGGCCAGCATGTAGGTGTTGGTCATCCGCGGCATCGGGATATGGGCAAAGCTTTCGCGCCGCCCGTTTCCGGTGGGGGCCACGCCCATCAGCCGAGCGTTCTGGCGGTCCTGCATGTAACCCACCAGCACCCCATCCTCGATCAGCACGTTCTTGCCCGAAGGCGTGCCTTCGTCGTCGATGCTGATCGAGCCGCGGCGGTCGGGGATCGTTCCATCATCCAGGACAGTAACGCCCTTGGACGCAATCTGTTTCCCAAGAAGCCCCGCAAAGGCCGAGGTTTCCTTGCGGTTGAAGTCGCCCTCCAACCCGTGGCCGATGGCCTCGTGCAGCAGGATGCCGGGCCAGCCAGGGCCAAGGACCACATCCATCACCCCCGCCGGCGCTTCGACGGCGCCAAGGTTGACGCGGGCGATCCGCAGCGCCTCGGCGATCATCGGTTTCCACGTTTCCGGGGACATCAGTTGGGCCAGACCGTGACGGCCGCCCTTGCCCATGCCGCCCTGTTCGCGGCGACCGTTCTCCTCGATCATCACGCTGACGTTGATCCTCGCCATCGGTCGGATGTCCGCAAGGCGCGTGCCTTCGGGGCGAAGGATCTCCACCTCCTGCAGGCTGGCCGAGAGTGTGGCCGAGACCTGGACGACACGGGGGTCGAGGGCGCGGGCATAGGCGTCGATCTCGCGCAGAAGCTCGATCTTGACCGGGAAGGCGGCGTCGGCCATCGGGTCAAGGGCTTCGTAAAGGCGGGTGTTGGTGCCACGTGGCGCGGCCGCAAGGGTGCCGCCACCAGCGCCGACGGCAAGGCGGGCAGTCTCGGCCGCCCGGCGAAGCGCGGTTTCGGTGATCTCGGTCGAATGGGCGTAGCCCGCGACCTCGCCCCGGACGGCCCGTAGGCCAAAGCCCTGCGATGCGTCATAGGTCGCCTGCCGGATGCGGCCGTCGTCCAGCACGATCGACTCGGCCCGGCGACGTTCCAGGAACAGCTCGCCATCGTCCGCCCCGTCGGTTGCGGCGCGCAGGGTGGCCAGAGCGGCACCTTCGTCCAGATGGGTCTCGAACGGGCGGAAGGGGGCATCGGTCATGGAAGCGACTTTCTGGAAGGGCAGGCTGCACAGATGGGCCGCCATGCCGACAGGGTCAAGGTGTCACGACCCGGTCGATGAAATCGGCGCCTGCGGCCCAGGTCGCGGGACGGAACAGCGCCTCATGCCCGACGGGGCCGAGCGAAAGAAAAGTCTTGGGGTCCCGGGCAGCCTCGAACAGGCGTTTGCCGAAGCCCTGCGGCACGACCTGATCTCGCTCACCATGCAGGATCAGCAGCGGCGCGCGGATGCTGGCGATGTGATCGCGGGACCGGAACTGGTCCTTCATCAGCAGCCCCACGGGCAGCCAGGGATAGGCCGCACGGGCAATGTCGACCGCGGCCGAGAAGGGGGCTTCCAGCACCACGGCACTGACCGGGTTCGCAGCGGCAAGTTGCACGGCGACCCCGGTGCCGAGGGATTCTCCGACAATGACGATCCGCTGCGGCGGAAGGCCCTGACGGCGGAGGTGGTCATAAGCCGTCTCTGCGTCGGTCAGGAGCCCCGTTTCGGACGGAGAGCCGCTGGAGCCCCCGTAGCCGCGCCAGGACAGGAAAGCCACGCCCAGCCCGCGCGACTGGTAGAAGGCGTAACGGTCGGCGCGGTCGGCAATCTCGCCCGCGTTGCCATGCAGGAACAGGACCGTGGGGCGATCCCCGCGGGGCGGGCTGGTCCAAAGCACCAGGGTCTCGCCATCCGGGGTGAGAAGCGCGACCCGATCGACGCCGTGAAGGCCGAGGGCCAGCGGGGCGGGGTCGCGGCGGGTGGGGAAATACTGCAGGTCCCGCTGCCAGAGATACATCCCCGACAGGACCGTTGCGTAGAGAACGCCGAAGGTGACGAGGGTCAGTTTGAGGATCGCCACGGCATTTGCCTTCCGGGGTGACACGCGCGATTTGTCGCGACGGTTTTGCTTGTCGCGGGCAAGCTAATATGGTTTGAGGGCCGTGGGAAACAGCGGGATTCTGACCTGGTCGGGTCCCTGGAAAGCGGCGTCAAGCCGCGACGTGAACGGGAACAAAAGCATGCGTCTTTCGACAGTGATCGGCGGGATCGCCGCGGCGGGCATGACCACGCTGGTGGCCGGGCAGGCCCTTGCGCAGCAAGCCCTTGAAATCATTGGGCAGCCTGTGCCCGGCGGGATGGATTTCCAGCCCTCGGCAACCGAGCTGAAGCATGACATCGTCTGGCTGGACACGATGATCAACTACATCATCGGCGCCATCGTGATCTTCGTGACCGGGCTGCTGATCTACACGATCCTGCGCTTCAACCGCCGCGCAAACCCGACCCCGGCACGGTTCACCCACAACAGCCCGCTGGAAGTGGCATGGACGATCATCCCGATCGTCATCCTGGTGTTCATCGGGGCCTTCTCGCTGCCGATCCTGTTCAAGCAGCAGGAAATCCCTGTCGGCGAAGTCACCATCAAGGCGACCGGCAACCAGTGGTACTGGTCCTATGAATATGTCGACGAAGGGATTGCGTTCGACAGCTACATGATCGGCTCGCCTGCGACGGGCGGCTCCAACATGCTGACGCCCGAAGTCGAGGAGCAGCTGAAGGCCGCCGGCTACTCGAAGGAACAGTTCCTTCTGGCCAGCGACACCGCCGTCGTCGTGCCGGTCGGCAAGGTCGTGGTGGTTCAGGTGACCGCGACCGACGTGATCCACTCGTGGAAGGTCCCGGCGTTCGGCGTCATGCAGGACGCGGTTCCGGGCCGGACCGCCGCGCTGTGGTTCAAGGCGGATCAGGAAGGCATCTATTTCGGCCAGTGCTCGGAAATCTGCGGGCAGATGCACGCCTTCATGCCGATCACCGTGAAGGTCGTTTCGGAAGCGGCTTATGCGCAGTGGCTGGAAAAGGCCAAGGCGGGTGATGTCCAGTTGTCGGCGGTTGACACCGTGGCACCGGTCAAGGTCGCCGCGAACGACTGAGCCTTTGGCCAGTTCAACGGGCGGGGCCTGCCCGGGTGGCCGGGCCCCTCTGAGTGAAATGGAAGCAGCATGACCGATACCACCGCATACCAGGGCGCGACCGCCACCCAGCACGAGCCGGGTTTCGGCGATTACGTCCAGCTTCTGAAGCCGCGCGTGATGTCCCTTGTCGTCTTCACGGCGCTGGTGGGTCTGCTGGTTGCGCCCGTGCACCTGCATCCCGTTGAAGCCTTCTCTGCCATCCTGTTCATCGCGCTTGGGGCAGGGGCTTCGGGGGCACTGAACATGTGGTGGGACGCGGACATCGATGCCGTGATGAAGCGCACTGCGCGCCGTCCGGTTCCCGCCGGGAAGGTCGCCGGGGGCGAGGCGCTGGGCCTTGGCGTGGCGCTGTCTGGGATCAGCGTCGTCATGCTTTGGCTGGCGACGAACTGGGTCGCCGCGGCACTGCTGGCCTTCACGATCTTCTTCTATGCCGTGGTCTATTCGATGTGGCTCAAGCGGACGACCCCGCAGAACATCGTGATCGGTGGCGCGGCCGGGGCCTTCCCGCCGATGATCGGCTGGGTCTGCGCCACTGGGTCGGTTTCGGTCGAGGCGGTCTTGATGTTCGCCCTCATCTTCATGTGGACCCCGCCGCATTTCTGGGCGCTGGCGCTGTTCATGAAGGAAGACTACCACACCGCCGGCGTGCCGATGCTGACGGTGACGCATGGCCGGAAAGCCACGCGGGTGCATATCCTGGTCTACACGCTGCTGCTGGTGCCGGTCGCGCTGGGCGCGGCCGTGACCTCGATCGGCGGGCCGTTCACGCTTGCGGTCGCAGTGGTCCTGAATGCCTGGTTTGTCCTTGGCGCGGTCCGCATCTGGCGGCGCGACGAGCCGGTGGCCGAGGCTGACAAATACTCCGTCGAGAAAGCCTTCTTCCGTTTCTCGCTCCTTTATCTCTTCCTGCATTTCGCGGCCTTCCTTGTGGAGCTGGCCTTGAAATCCGCAGGCATCGGAGGCTGGTGAGATGGCCTTCCGCCCCGAGCATGAGATTTACAAGCGCCGGTTCAGCCGCAACCTCGGCGTCGGCTTGGCCCTGGCTGCCTTCGTTGCCCTTGTCTTCGCCTTGACCGTCGTCAAGGTGAAGCGCGGCGAGCCGCTTGAGGGCTACGACCACGTCGTTTCGTCTTCCCTTTTGCCGAAGGAGGAGGCCGCGCCATGATCTTCCGGAAGCTCAATGGCAACAATCGGACGCTGGTCTTGCTGGCATCGCTTGCCGTGACGCTGACCTTCACGACCATCGTCATAATCCCGCCCTTCTACGACTGGTTCTGCCGGGTGACCGGCTATGGCGGCACGCCCGCCCGGGCCGAGGTCGCACCGGATACGATCCTGGACCAGACGCTGAAGATCCGCTTCGACGCCAGCGTCGAGGCAGGGATGCCGTGGACCTTCAAGCCGGTCGTACGCACGATGAACATACGCATTGGTGAGACAGGACTTGCCTTCTACGAGGCGCATAATCCGACCGACCGGCCCATCGGCGGGACGGCAAGCTTCAACGTCTACCCTGACACCACGGGCGGGTACTTCACCAAGATCGAGTGCTTCTGCTTCACCGAACAGGTCCTTCAACCGGGCGAGACGGTGCAGATGCCAGTGACCTTCTTCGTCGACCCTTCGATCGTCGATGATCCGGATGCGGCGTTTGTGCATGAGATCACTCTTAGCTATACCTTCCACCAGACGCCGCTGCCCGAAGAGCAGGCTGCGCTGAAGACACCCGCTGCGGACAACGAAGCTGCAGTGAACTGAGACAAGAAAGAGGGAACCGCCGGCATGGCACACGCTAAGAACCACGACTACCACGTCCTGCCACCGTCGATCTGGCCGCTGTTCGGTGCCGTCGCCGGCTTCGTGATGCTGTTCGGCGCGGTCCTCTGGATGCATGGATCGGGCCCGTGGATGGGGCTCGTCGGCCTCGCCGGGGTGCTTTACGTCATGTTCGCCTGGTGGTCCGAAGTGGTCCACGAAAGCCAGACCGGGGACCATACGCCGGTCGTCCGCCTTGGCCTGCGCTACGGCTTCATCCTGTTCATCATGTCCGAAGTGATGTTCTTCGCGGCCTGGTTCTGGACCTTCTTCAAGCACCGCCTTTATCCGATGGGGCCGGACAGCCCGCGCGTCGATGGCGTCTGGCCGCCCGCCGGGATCGAGACGTTCGACCCCTGGCACCTGCCCTTCATCAACACGCTGATCCTTCTGCTGTCCGGCTGCGCCGCGACCTGGGCGCACCATGCGCTGGTGCATGAGAACAACCGCCGCGACCTGAAGAACGGGTTGATCCTGGCCATCGCACTGGGCGTGGTCTTCACGATCATGCAGGCCTACGAATACAGCCACGCGGCCTTCGGTTTCGCCGGCAACATCTACGGTGCCTCGTTCTTCATGGCGACCGGCTTCCACGGGTTCCACGTCATCATCGGGACGATCTTCCTGACCGTCTGCCTGATCCGCGTCTACAAGGGCCACTTCACGCCCGAAAAGCATGTGGGCTTCGAAGCCGCCGCCTGGTATTGGCACTTCGTCGACGTGGTCTGGCTGTTCCTCTTCGCCGCGATCTACGTCTGGGGCCAGGGCTGACCTTTCTCCTCTGACACGACCAAAGCGCGGGCCTTCGGGCCTGCGCTTTCCTTTCCGGGGTGTGCGATGCGCCGTTACGTCTTTCCCGTCCTGATGGGCGTCGTCGGGGTCGCCGTGCTGATGGGCCTCGGCTTCTGGCAGCTTGACCGGATGGAGGAGAAGCGCGCCTATCTGGACGAGATGGAGTCACGGATCGCCAACGCACCGATCCCGCTGCCCGCAGTCCCCGACGAGGCCCGCGACAAGTTCCAGGCCGTCGCGGTCGAGGGGCGGTTCACCGGCGAGTTCCTGGAAGTGTTGGCGGGCCAGAAGGACGCCAGCCCGGGCGTTATGGTGGTCGAGGCTTTTGCCCTGCCCGACGGCCGCCGGATCATGGTCCAGCGGGGCTTTGTCGAGGAAGAGGCACGGGCCACCCCTCGCCCACCGCACGAAGCGAAGGTCGAAGGCAACTTGCACTGGCCGGACGATACCAGCAGCTCCACCCCGCCGCCGGACGAAAAGACCGGCCTCTGGTTCGCCCGCGACGTTCAGGCGATGGCGGCAAAGCTCGACACGGAACCGACACTTATTGTCGCAAGCGCGCCAACCGGTGACGGGATCGCGCCGATGCCCGTGGACACCTCGGGTATACCCAACAACCATTGGGGCTATGCGATCCAGTGGTTCCTCTTGGCAGCGACCTGGGCTGGGATGACGGTGTTCCTGCTCTGGCGTATCAGGACGCGGAAGGTTTGAAGGCGATGGCGATGAACTACGTTTCCACCCGCGGCGCGGCGCCGGTCCTGGGCTTTGGCGAGGCGATGATGACCGGCCTTGCCCGCGATGGCGGGCTGTATGTCCCGGAGACGATCCCCGTGCTGTCCAAGGCCGAGATCGCGGCGCTGGCCGGTGCGCCTTACGAGGAGGTCGCGTTCAAGGTGATGCGGCCCTATCTGGGCGGCTTCTTTGACGATGACGAATTCCGGGGCCTGATCGCCAAGGCGTACCAGGGCTTTCACCACGCTGCTCGCGCGCCGATGGTGCAGCTGGGCTCGAACCACTTCCTTCTGGAGCTGTTCCACGGGCCGACGCTGGCGTTCAAGGACTTCGCCATGCAGCTCATCGGTCAGATGATGCAGGCGGCCTTGGCGAAGACGGGGGAGCGGATCACCATCGTGGGTGCCACCTCGGGCGACACCGGGTCGGCAGCGATGGAGGCGTTTCGGGGGCTGGCCAATGTGGATGTCTTCATCCTTTTCCCGCATGGCCGGGTGTCGGATGTGCAACGGCGGCAGATGACCACGCCGTCCGAGGCGAACTGCCATGCGCTTGCCATCGACGGGGACTTCGACGACGCGCAAGCCCGCGTGAAGGACATGTTCAACGACTTCGCCTTCCGCGACGGGGTGCGGCTGGCGGGCGTGAACTCGATTAACTGGGCGCGGGTGCTGGCGCAGGTGGTCTACTACTTCTACGCAGGCACCGCGTTGGGGGCCCCGCATCGCGAGGTCAGCTTCACCGTGCCGACGGGCAACTTCGGAGACATCTTCGCGGGCTATATCGCCAAGCGGATGGGCCTGCCCATCGATAAGCTGGTGATCGCGACGAACCAGAACGACATCCTGGACCGCGCGCTGAAGTCGGGCGACTACCGGACGAATGGCGTGAAGCCCTCGATCAGCCCGTCGATGGACATTCAGGTGTCGTCGAACTTCGAACGCGCGCTCTTTGACGCCTATGGCCGCGACGGCGCGGCGGTGGCGCAGTTGATGGGTGAGATGAAGGCGGGCGGCTTTAGGATCAGCCAGGGCGCCATCGAAAGCCTTCGCGCGACCTTCGCCTCGGGCCGCTGTGACGAAGACGAGACGCTGGCAGTGATTGCGCGGCACTGGAAGACCACGGGAGAGCTTCTCTGCCCGCATTCGGCCGTCGGCGTGAAGGTGGCCGAGGAGCATCTGGGCGCAGCCCCGATGATCACGCTGGCCACGGCGCATCCGGCAAAGTTCCCAGATGCCGTGCAACGCGCCACCGGCATCCGCCCGGGCCTGCCGCCGCATATGGCGGACCTCTTCGACAAACCCGAGCGGATGACGCGGGTGCGGAACGACCTTGCCGCACTGCAGGCGGTGGTGCGCGAACGGACGGCTCGTCGGTGACTTCGTCCCTCCTCGCTGGGGCCGCGCCTGCCGACGAGAAGCCGAAGGCGCACGAGGAGGGGTCCGAAGCGCCCCTTTCCCAACCCGTCACCGGGTTGTATCACCAGCAAAACCGCCCGAAACTCTGGACCGCATCTTGACCCAGCGCCTTCACACTCTGCCCAATGGTTTTCGCATCGTGACCGAGGCGATGCCGGGGCTGCAATCCGCCTCCGTGGGACTTTGGGTCGAGGCCGGGGGCCGGCACGAGCGGCCCGAGCAGAACGGCATCGCGCATTTCCTGGAGCATATGGCCTTCAAGGGCACCCGCCGCCGGTCGGCGCTGCGGATCGCCGAGGAAATCGAGGATGTGGGCGGCTACATCAACGCCTACACCAGCCGCGAGATGACGGCCTACTACGCTCGGGTCCTCAGCCAGGACGTGGTGATGGCGCTGGACGTGATCGCCGACATCGTTCTCAACCCCGTGTTCCGCAAGGCCGACATCGAGACCGAGCGCCACGTGATCCTGCAGGAAATCGGCCAGGCCCTGGACACGCCTGACGACATCATCTTCGACTGGCTGCACGAAGTTAGCTACCCCGACCAACCCTTCGGCCGCACCATCCTGGGGCCCGAGGAGCGGGTCGCATCGTTCCGCAAGGCCGATTTCGAGGGCTTCACCGGCGCCCACTACGGCCCTGACCAGATGATCCTGTCGGCAGCGGGGGGCGTGGACCATGACGCCATCGTGACTGCGGCCGAACGGATCTTCGGCGGGCTGAAGCCTGTGGGGGCCTCGGCGATGGAGGCCGCGCGCTTCGTGGGCGGCGAGCGGCGCGAGGTCAAGGATCTGGAGCAGGTGCACTTCGCCCTCCAGTTCGAGGCGCCGGGCTACCGCGATGACAAGGTCTACACCGCGCAGGTCTATTCGACGGCGATGGGCGGAGGCATGTCCTCGCGCCTTTTCCAGAAGATCCGCGAAGACCGGGGCCTGTGCTATTCGATCTATGCCCAGTCCTCGGCCTATGAGGATACCGGGCAGATCACCGTCTATGCCGGAACCTCGGAAGCCGAGATCGGCGAGCTGACCCAGCTGACCATCACCGAGCTGAAGCGCGCCGCCGACGACATGACTGAAGCCGAGGTTGCACGGGCGCGGGCGCAGCTTCGGGCGGGGCTGCTGATGGGACTGGAAAGCCCGTCCTCGCGCGCGGAACGCAATGCGCGGCTTGTGTCGATCTGGGGTCGTGTGCCCGACGTGGCCGAAGCGGTGGCCAAGATCGACGCGGTGGATACGGCGTCAGTGCGCGGCTATGCGGCCGAGCTGACGGCGGCAAAGTCCGCCTTGGCGATCTATGGCCCGGTCGCCCGCGCACCGGGCATCGACGAGGTTCGCAAGGGACTTGCCGCCTGATGCTGGGCCTGAAGCGCCGTGTGAGGGTCGAGACCGAGCGGATGACGCTGCGTCTGCCCGAACATGGCGACTGGCGGCAATGGTCCGACCTGCGCGAAGCCTCGGCCGAGTTTCTGGTCAAGTGGGAGCCGGTCTGGGCCAATGACCATCTGACGCGGCGGGCCTTCACCAACCGGGTCTACTGGGCGCAGCGTGCCGAATCCCAGGGCCAGGTCCTGCCGATGCTCCTGATCCGGCGCGACGACAACCAGCTTCTCGGGGCGCTTACTCTGGACAACATCCGCCGCGGTCCGTCGCAGACCGGCACCTTCGGCTACTGGATCGGCGCGCCCTTCGCCCGCCAGGGCTACATGCGCGAGGCGATCCTGGCACTGACCCACCATGCCTTCACCCGGATGGACCTGAGCCGCCTCGAAGCGGCCTGTCTGCCCGAGAACACGCCCTCGCGCGGGGTGCTGGAAAAATGTGGTTTCAAGTACGAAGGCGTGGCGCAAAGCTACCTGCAGATCAACGGCCGCTGGCGCAATCACGTGCTTTACGCCAACCTGCGGGGTGACCGGCGCGGACGGACCGACGCCGGCTGATCGTTCGGGCGGTTTTCAAATTGAGCGCCTTGCGGCGCAAGTTCTTGTCTCGCGTATTTGCGTGAAGAACGCAAATACGCTCGGGTATGCCTCCGGCGGGGATATTTGGAGCCAGGTGAAAGCATGGGCGTTCGGGTGGCACTTCTGCGGGGCGTGAACGTCTCGGGCGCGGGAAAGCTGCCGATGGCAGAGTTCCGGGACGTGCTTTCGGCACTGGGGCTGGGCGCGGTGCGAACCTACATCCAGTCGGGAAACGCGGTGTTCGACAGCGACCGCCCCACGGCGGAGCTTGAGGCGGCGATCCGGGAGGCGGTGGCTGCGCGCTTCGGCTTTGCGCCAGAGACCTTTGTCCTGACGGCGGGGGAACTGGCGGAGGCGCTGACCGACCATCCCTTCGCGGGGGCGGAACCGAAGCTCGTCCACGTCTGCTTCCTGCGCCAGACACCTGTGCCGGACGAGCCCGCGCTGCGTGCCCTGGCCTTGCCGGGCGATGGCTGGCACATCGGGCCGCGCCGCCTTACCCTGCACACGCCGGGTGGCTACGGAACCTCCAAGCTGGCCGAGCGATTGCCGCGCCTCTTGCCACAGCCCATGACTGCCCGGAATTTGCGCACCCTTGCGGCGCTGAACGCGATGGCGGGCTGATCGCGCATCCGTGATCGGTCTGTCGCGTGACGCAGGGGCAATCCGCGTTACCCTTCCCGGCAGCCCGGAGGTCCCCCATGCGCCTGACGCTTGCCCTGACCCTGCTTGCCGCCCCCGCCCTGGCGCAAGAACGTATCCCCTCTCATTGCATTGCGGTGGCCGCCGGAGAGCCGAGCATTGTCCCGGTGGCGCTGGAGGAAGGGCTTGAGCCGGACAGCGTCCTTATCCGCTACATCGACCATGCCAGCTTCGCCATTGTCACGCCCGACGGCACGGTGGCCGTGACGGACTACACTGGCTACCTCGGAACGGCGGACCTGGTGCCTGATGTGGTCACGATGAACAACGCCCATTCGACGCATTGGACCGCCGCGCCCGACCCGCGCATCCCGAACGTGCTGCCGGGCTGGCCTGAGGGGGCGGCGGCGGCGGATCACCGGCTGGACCTTGGCGCGATGCTGGTGCGGAACGTCACGACCGATACGCGGGGGCCGTTCGGCGAAGGCGCCCGACGGGACGGCAATTCGATCTTCATCTTCGAGGCCGCGGGGCTTTGCATCGGGCATCTTGGCCACCTGCACCAGATCCCCTCGGACGAGCAGTATGCCGCGATCGGGCGGCTGGACGTGGTGATGGTGCCGGTCGATGGCGGCTATACGATGCGGCTTGAAGACATGGCTGGCGTGGTAAAGCGGCTGCGCTCGTCCGTGGTGATCCCGATGCACTGGTTCAGCCGAGATTCGCTTGACGATTTCCTGGCCGAGATGGCTGGGCAGTTCACCGTGGTCGAGACTGGTGGTGCCCAGATTGCCCTGTCGCTGGACGACCTGCCGTCCGAGCCGACAGTGATGGTGCTGGAACCGGCCTATATCGACTAGCGGCCCCATCGCCCCCGCGCTACCAAAGGGGCAAGGAGCCTTGTCCATGCTGAACCCCTGCGATCCCGCCTTTGTCGCGGCCCTGTCCGCACGGTTGCCGGAAGGCACGCTGACGGCGCCCGAGCCTCGGCATCTGGAAGAGCCGCGCGGCCGCCGGTGCGGGCAGGCGGGGGCGCTTGCGCGGCCCCGCAGCACGGCAGAGGTCGCGGCCGTGGTCCGGGCCTGTGCCGAAGCGCGCGTGGGCGTGGTGCCGGTCAGTGGGGGAACCGGGCTCGTTGGCGGGCAGATCATGGTGTCAGGTCCCGCACCCGTGCTTCTGTCGCTGGAGCGGATGACATCGTTGCGCGGGGTCTGGCCGGAAGAGAATGCGATGGTCGTCGAAGCAGGGATGATCCTGGCCGAGGTGCAGGCGCAGGCGGCGAAGGTCGGGCGGCTTTTCCCGCTGTCGCTTGCCTCGGAAGGAAGTTGTTGGATCGGGGGCAACCTTGCCGCGAATGCCGGAGGCACGGCGGTCCTGCGCTATGGCAATGCGCGCGACCTGTGTCTTGGGCTGGAGGCGGTCCTGCCGGACGGCACGGTGTTCAACGGCCTGACGCGCCTGCGGAAGGACAACGCGGGCTACGACCTGCGTCATCTGCTGATCGGCTCTGAAGGGACCTTGGGGGTGATCACCGCCGCCAGCCTGAAGCTTTTCCCGCAACCGGCCGCGCGGGTGGTGGCGCTTCTCTCGGTTCCGTCACCGGCGGCCGCGCTGGATTTGCTGGCGCTCTGTGGGGACCGGGCGGCCGGCATGGTCTCGGCCTTTGAACTGATCCACCGGACAGGCTTCGACTTTCTGGCCGAGACCGGCTTCGACCTGCGCGCGCCCTTCGACCCGGTACCGGAGTGGCTGGTTTTGCTTGAGCTTGAACTGCCCGGCGGTCTGGACCCCGAGGTGACGATGGCGTCGCTATACGAAGCGGGGGCAGGGGCGGGGCTGCTGACGGATGGGGTGATCGCAACCTCGGAAGCCCAGGCGGCCAGCCTTTGGGCCTTGCGTGAAACGATCCCGCTGGCGAACCGCAAGGTTGGGGCGGTGTCGAGCCATGACATCTCCCTGCCGCTTTCGGCGATCCCGTCCTTCATCGAGAAGGCCCCGCAGGCGATTGCGGCGTTGGGGGCCTTCCGGGTGAACTGTTTCGGGCATCTGGGCGACGGGAACCTGCATTGGAACGTCTTTCCCGAAAGGGGGCACACAGCGGCGGAACATGAACCGGTGCGGGATCGTGTGAAGCAGGTGGTGCATGACCTTGTGCATGCGGCAGGCGGCTCGGTCGCGGCCGAACACGGGGTGGGGCGGCTGAAGGTCGCCGATCTTGCGCGGTACGGTGATCCAGGAAAACTGGCCGCAATGCGAGCGATCAAGACGGCACTGGACCCCGCGGGGATCATGAACCCCGGCGCGGTGCTGGGTTAAGGACGGCCCGAAACGAACATCCCCGCCGCAGGAGACCTGCGACGGGGTGCTTTGGGGGGTGTGTGGATCACGCTGTGGGTAGCAGCGCGGTCAGGGTGGGTAGCCCTGACAAAGCCTGTTCTAGGGTGATTCTCTTTCGGGACGGTTAACGGAACCACCG
>JAIXSA010000163.1 GCA_027484915.1 Paracoccaceae bacterium
CGTCAATGAACCGGGTGCCTTCGCGCAATACCTGCGTCTGCCCGCCTTCAACGTCGTCCCCCTGCCCGACGCCATCGATGACGAGATCGGCGCGATCCTCGACCCCCTCGGCAATGCCGTCCACACGGCGCTGTCCTTCGACCTGATCGGCGAGGATGTCCTTATCACCGGCGCCGGCCCCATCGGCATCATGGCCGCCGCCGTCGCCCGCCACGTCGGCGCGCGGCACGTGGTCATCACCGACATCAACCAAGCCCGGCTCGACCTCGCGGGCCAAGTCGCCGACGTGGTCCCGGTGAACGTCGCCACCACCGACCTGAAATCCGTCTACCCGTCCCTCAAGATGCAACAAGGCTTCGACGTCGGCATGGAAATGTCGGGCTCGCAAGCAGCCCTCGACCAGATGGTCGAACACATGGTCATGGGCGGCCGCATCGCCATGCTCGGCATCCCGCCCGGCAAGTCGCCCGTCGACTGGTCCCGCATTGTCTTCAAGGCCATCACCATCAAGGGCGTCTACGGCCGTGAGATCTTCGAGACCTGGTACAAGATGATCGCCATGCTGGAAAACGGCCTGGATATCCGCCGCGTCATCACCCACCGCTTCAAGTTGGGCGAGTTCCAACAGGGCTTTGCCGCCATGCGCTCGGGCCTGTCAGGCAAGGTCGTGCTCGACTGGACGTAAGCTGCAGGGCCAACATCAAACCCTTTCACTTGGCACGAAATATCCCCGCCGGAGGCACGTCCGAGCGATTTTGCGTCCTTCACGCAAGATCGCGAGACAAAGGGTCTTCGCGCCGAAGGCGCTCAATTCGATAAGCGCACCGCCTCGCGACGCGCATGACACTTCACGCCCCCGAAATGCCCCGAAATGGCCCCGCCGCATTAACCCCCCGGTAACCATTTCCCGACGAGTCTCTGGGGGCATCAAAGGGGGGCAGCACCATGGACGGAACTGATCATGCAGGCTTTGCCGTGGCTCCGGTGGCCTTCACCACCGCCGAACCCCTCCCCACGGCCCCCGTCCTGGCCGAAGGCCGCCGTTTCCGCGTCCGCTCGCTGCGCCTCAATCCCGGTCAGGCGACCTCGTTGCAATCTCACCTCCACCGCACGGAACACTGGGTCGTCGTCGGAGGCACCGCCGAAGTGACGACCGGCGTCCGCGCGCGACTCGTGGGCGAAGGTGAGGCCGTCCTGATCCCCCTCGGCCAGAAGCACCGGATTGAAAACCCCGGCCGCCTGCCCGTCACCCTCATCGCGGTCGAGACCGGCCACTACCTCGGCGACGACGACGAGGTGCGGCACGGCTGACGCCTCCTTCCTCCCTCCGGTCGTTCGTCGGTCCCGCAGCGAAGAGCGACCGAAGGAAGCGATGAGCCGCGCGCGCGGGTTAAGCAGCGGTAAACACCCGCGCCCAAGCCCTTGATTTCCCAAGCCCCGAAAACAGCGCCACGCGCGGGCAGCCCCGCCCCAAGCCCGGTTTACACCGCCCCCCGCATCGGCGATAACCAGCCGGTAGCCCTGCGGGACCCGACCGATGCTCCTCCTGATCGACAACTACGACAGCTTCACCTACAACCTCGTCCACTACCTGGGCGAGCTTGGCGCAGCCGTGGTCGTGAAGCGGAACGACGCCCTGCAGGTCCAGGACGTGATCGCCATGGCGCCCGAGGTCATCGTCCTCTCCCCCGGCCCCTGCGACCCCGCCGCCGCCGGGATCTGCCTGCCCCTGACCAAGGCCGCCGCTACGGCCGGCATCCCCCTCCTCGGCGTCTGCCTCGGCCACCAGACCATCGGCGAGGCCTTCGGAGGCAAGGTCGTCCGCTGCCACGAGATCGTCCACGGCAAGATGGGCACCATGCACCATTCCGGGAAAGGCGTGTTCCGTGGCTTGCCCTCGCCCTTCCAGGCCACCCGCTACCACAGCCTCGTTGTGGACCGCGCCACCCTGCCGGCCGACCTCGAAGTCACCGCCTGGCTGGAAGACGGCACGATCATGGGGCTGCGCCACCGCCACCACCTGATCGAGGGCGTCCAGTTCCACCCGGAATCCATCGCTTCCGAACACGGCCACCAGCTCCTTCGCAATTTCCTCGACGAGGCCAAGTCGAAGGTCCCGGCATGAGCGACACCCTCAAGCCCCTGATCGGCATCGCCGCCAACCGCCCGCTGACCCGGTCCGAGGCCGAAGCCGCCTTCAACGCGCTCTTCGAAGGTGAAGGCACCCCGGCCCAGATGGGCGGTTTCCTGATGGCGCTGCGCACCCGGGGTGAAACCGTCGACGAATACGCCGCCGCCGCCACTGTGATGCGGTCGAAGTGCAACGCCGTGAAGGCTCCCGCGGGAGCGATGGACATCGTCGGCACCGGTGGCGACGGCAAGGGCACGCTCAACATCTCCACCGCCACCGCCTTTGTCGTTGCAGGCGCGGGCGTGACCGTGGCCAAGCACGGCAACCGGAACTTGTCCTCAAAGTCCGGGGCCGCCGACGCCCTTACCGAAATGGGCCTCAACGTCATGATCGGCCCCGATGTGGTCGAACGCTGCCTTGCCGAGGCCGGGATAGGCTTCATGATGGCCCCGATGCACCACCCAGCGATCCGCCATGTCATGCCGGTCCGGGCCGAACTTGGCACGCGGACGATCTTCAACATCCTTGGCCCGCTGACCAACCCCGCAGGGGTGAAACGCCAGCTGACCGGCGCCTTCTCCGACGCGCTGATCCGACCGATGGCGGAAACGCTGCTCACCCTGGGGTCCGAGAAAGCCTGGCTCGTCCACGGCTCGGACGGCACCGATGAGATCACCATCTGCGGCCCGACGTCCGTCTCTGCCGTCGAAAACGGCGCGGTCCGCGACTTCACCGTCCACCCCGAGGATGCAGGCCTGACGCCGCACCCGTTCGAGGCGATCCTCGGCGGCACCCCGTCGGAAAACGCCCAAGCGTTCCGCGCCCTCCTCGACGGCGCCGCCGGGGCCTACCGGGATGCGGTCCTTCTGAACGCCGCCGCCGCGCTCGTCGTCGCCGACAAGGCGGGAACCCTGACCGAAGGCGTGGCGTTTGCTCGTGAGTCCATCGACTCCGGCGCCGCGAAAGCCAAGGTCGAGGCCCTGCGCCGCCTGACGAATGCCTGAGAAAGACCGCCGATGACCACGATCCTCGACCGCATCAAGGCCTACAAGCTGGAGGAAGTGGCCAAAGCCAAATCCGCCGTGCCGCTGGCCGACCTTGAAGCCGCCGCCAAGTCCGCCACCCCGCCGCGCGGTTTTGCCCGCGCTCTGAAGGACGCGACGTTGACCGGCTATGGCCTGATCGCCGAGATCAAGAAGGCCAGCCCCTCCAAGGGCCTGATCCGGCCGGATTTCGACCCTCCGGCGCTAGCCAAGGCTTATGAGGCCGGTGGGGCGACCTGTCTGTCGGTCCTGACCGACGCCCCCAGTTTCCAGGGCGCGGACGAATACCTTGTCGCTGCGCACAACGCGGTGTCGCTGCCCTGCCTGCGCAAGGACTTCCTTTACGACACCTACCAGGTCACACAGTCCCGCGCGCTGAACGCCGACTGCATCCTGATCATCATGGCTTCGTTGGACGACAGCCAGGCCGCCGAGCTGGAAGCCGCCGCCATGGCACTGGGGATGGATGTGCTGATCGAGGTGCATGACGAGGCCGAACTGGAGCGTGCCGCCCAGTTGAAGTCGCCGCTTATCGGCATCAACAACCGAAATCTCCACACCTTCGAGGTGACGCTGGATACCACGCGCAAGCTGGCCCGCCGGGTGCCTGAAGACCGCATGATCGTCGCCGAAAGCGGGCTTTACACGCCCGCCGACCTTGCTGACCTTGCCCAGTACGGCGCGCGCTGCTTCCTGATCGGCGAAAGCCTGATGCGGCAGGCCGACGTCACCGCCGCGACCCGCTCGATCCTGTCGAAACCCCTGACTGCGCAGGGCGGGCTGTGACCGGCCTCTCCCATTTCGACGACCGGGGTCAGGCCCATATGGTCGACGTGTCCGACAAGCCGGTGACCGACCGGGTCGCTGTGGCCGTGGGGTCCGTCAGGATGACTGCCGAGACTCTGGCCCTGATAACCGAAGGCCGCGCCAAGAAGGGCGATGTCCTCTCCGTCGCGCGGCTGGCGGGGATCATGGCGGCGAAGAAGACGTCGGACCTGATCCCGCTTTGCCATCCCTTGCCCATTACCAAGGTCGCCCTGGAACTGACCGCCGACCTGACCCTTCCGGGCGTGCGGATCGAGGCCACGGTCAAGACCTCCGGCCAGACCGGGGTCGAGATGGAGGCGCTGACCGCTGTGTCCGTGGCGGCGCTGACGGTCTATGACATGGTCAAGGCGGTCGAGAAATCGATGGTGATCGACGGCATCCGGCTGATCCTGAAAGACGGCGGTAAATCAGGCCGTTACGAGGCGACCTGATGATTTCGGTCGAAGAGGCGCTGACCCGTTGCATGGCCCTTGTCGCCCCGCTGCCTTCGGAAACCGTGCCGCTCACCCAGGCCGCCGGGCGCTGGATGTCCGCCCCCGCCGTGGCGAAACGTGACCAGCCCCCCTTCGCAGCTTCAGCGATGGACGGCTATGCGGTTCAGGGCGACCCTGGCCCGGACGACAATTTCCTGGTCATCGGTGAGGCCGGCGCGGGCCACGCCTTTGAAGGCCGTGTCGGCCCCGGCCAGGCCGTGCGCATCTTCACCGGCGCCCCGGTCCCCGAGGGCGCGACGCGTGTCATCATCCAGGAGGACGTGGTCCGCCTTGACGACCGGATCATCCTGAAGGACGGCCTGGACACCGGCACCCACATCCGCCCGCTGGGCCAGGATTTCCGTGCCGGAGACAGCCTTTCCCCCCGCCGTTTGCGCCCGAATGACCTGGCACTCCTGGCCGCGATGAACATTCCCGCCGTGCAGGCGACCCGCAAGCCCGTGGTTGCCATCGTAGCGACGGGGGACGAGTTGGTCATGCCCGGCGAAGATCCCGCGCCTGACCAGATCATCGCGTCGAACAGCTTCGCCCTGAAGGCCTTGGTCGAGGCCGAAGGGGCCGAGGCCCGCCTTCTTCCCATCGCGGGGGACAACGCCAAGGAACTGGCCACCGTTCTAGGTCTGGCCGAAGACGCGGACCTGATCGTCACAATCGGCGGCGCTTCGGTCGGCGACCATGACCTGGTGGGCAAGACCGCCGGGTTGGACCACAGCTTCTGGAAGATCGCCATGCGCCCCGGCAAGCCGCTGATGGCGGGGCGACTGAACGGCCTGCCTATGCTGGGCCTGCCGGGCAACCCGGTCAGCGCCATCGTCTGCGGGCATCTGTTCCTTCTCCCGATGGTCCGCGCGATGCTTGGCCAACCCGACCCCGCGCCGCGGGCGCGCAAGGCCCGCCTGACCGTGGATCTGCCGCCGAACGGCCCCCGGGCGCATTACATGCGGGCGCGGCTGACCCAGACCGACGCGATGCCCGAGATCGCCCCTTTCGACCGGCAGGACTCGGCCCTTCTGTCGATCCTCGGGCAGGCCGATGCGCTGCTGATCCGCCCGGTGGAAGCCCCGGCCTGTCGCACCGGGGACACGGTGGATTACATTCCGCTCTAGCCGCCTGTGGATATTTGTTGACACAAACCGGGAACACGGGCAGAACATTATGCAAACGCATGATGTGGGAGTGGACCCCGTGCTGACACGCAAGCAGTTGGAACTTCTGGACTTCATCAAGACACGGATGGACCGCGACGGTGTGCCGCCGTCCTTTGACGAAATGAAGGATGCGCTGGACCTGCGCTCGAAGTCCGGGATCCACCGGCTGATCACCGCGCTGGAGGAACGGGGCTTCATCCGTCGCCTTGCCCACCGCGCCCGGGCGCTGGAAATCGTCAAGCTGCCCGAGGCGATGGAAAAGCCCGGGTTCTCGCCCAAGGTCATCGCGGGCGACAAGGTCGATCCGCCGCGCGGCGCGATGCCGGTCTCCACCGTCCACGCGATGGAACTGCCGGTCATGGGCCGCATCGCCGCCGGTGTCCCGATCGAGGCGATCTCGGAAGTCTCGCACCACGTGGCGGTGCCGGGCTCGATGCTTTCGGGCAAGGGTCAGCACTATGCCCTTGAAGTCAAAGGCGACTCCATGATCGAGGCCGGGATCAACGATGGCGACATCGTCGTGATCCGGGAACAGTCCTCGGCCGAGAATGGTGACATCGTCGTGGCCCTGGTCGAAGATCACGAAGCCACGCTGAAGCGCTACCGCCGCCGCGGCAACATGATCGCGCTCGAAGCGGCCAACCCGGCCTATGAGACGCGGGTGTTCCCCGACCATCTGGTCAAGGTGCAAGGCCGCCTTGTCGGACTGATCCGCAGCTACTGAGCCGCATGATCAACCTTCCGGTTCAGATCCGGCAGGTCCACATCGCGCGACGGGGGCGACCAAAGTCGGTGCGCCCCCTTTGTCTTTTCGAACCGCATCCCATCGCGCTCGGACCAGACTGCAAGCGGTCCCGTCTGGGCAAGCACCGCCTGGTCCAGCAGCGGGCATTCGTCGGGGCGGGTGTCTGCCTCGGCAGCAAGGATCACCAGGTCGGCCCGTCCACAGACCTCGTCCAGCTTTGCAGCAGCGCCCTTTCCCGAAAGCGCCACGGCCCGCAGGTCCCCAAGCTGGAACCAGCGCTCTCCCTTCGCTCCCTCGAACCCCGGACGCATGGCCGCCTCCTCCTGCAGCGCAAGGTCGCCGTCGTTCTGCAACCAGTTCTCTGCCGCGAACCCCCCGCCTTTCGATGCCGAAAGGGTGCGACCCGCTGCTCCCGCCAGTCCAAGGAGCCGCCCGTCGCCCGAGACTAGAAGCAGTGGCCGCTCAGTCTGGGCCCAAAACACGAACGCGGCCAGCACCGGCACCAGCCCCACGACCTGCACCCGGCCCCGCCACAGGATCAGCCAGATCGCGCCCAGTGTGAACAGCGGGAGGACCCAGGGCCCCGGCGCGGGGATGGCGGTGACCGACCCCTCCCATCCCGAAATCCAGTGTGCGACGAACAGGATCCATCGCGCACCCTGTTCCATGAACCACAGGGGGATCCAGGCAAGACCCAAGGGCGCAAGCAGCGCCGCCACTGCGCCTGCGGGCATGATGACGGCCCCCATGACCGGCACGGTCAGCAGGTTGGCCAGCAGCCCGTAATCGGTGAACCGGTTGAAATGCGCCGCCGCATAGGGGGCCGTGGACAGCCCCCCGATCAGCGAGGACAGGACCAGCGTGAAGACAGGCATCAACCAGCGCGGCACCTTCTCCCGGTAGATGCTGCCGTCCAGCGCGGCAAAGCCGACGATCAGCGCGATGGTGGCCGCGAAGGACATCTGGAAACCGGGCTCCAGCAGGCTTTCCGGCTTGATCAGCATCAGGATCATCGCCGCGACCGCGACCGACCGCAGCGTCAGCGCCCGCCGGTCCAGCAGCACCGCCCCCAGCATGACCGAGATCATGATGAAGGCCCGCTCCGTCGCCACATTGGCCCCCGAAAGAAGCAGGTAGAACAGCGCGACGCCCAGGCTGACCACTGCAGCGACCTTCTTGGTGTTTACCCGCAGCGCGATCCACGGGATCAGCGCCAGCCCGTAGCGGAACAAGGCAAAGACGAAGCCCACAAGGAAGGCCATGTTCATCCCCGAGATCGCCAGAAGGTGCGCCAGCGACGAATCCCGCAGCGCCTGAACCGTCTCCTCAGTGATGGCCGACCGGTCCCCCGTCATGGCACCCGCGGCGAAGGCACCGGCCTGGCCGTCCATGTGCTGAAGCATCCCCTGCGTCAGCCAGGTCCGCAGCCGGTCGATGGGCAGCGCTCCGTCCGTGGGCTCCTCCAGCAGAAGGACCGGCGTACGGGTGTAGCCCACCGCGCCGAGTTGGTCGAAGAAGGCCATGCGGCGGAAGTCGAAGGCCCCAGGCTCCACCGGCCCGTCGGGGGCTGCAAGGTTGGCGGTCAGGATCACCACCTGACCGGGCGTCGGTTGTAGCCATGCCTGCTCTCCCTGCAGCGAGACGCGGACCCGGGCCGGGGTGCGGTCAGGAGAGACCTCTTGCAGCACCACCTGATCCAGCGTCAGCCGCAAGGCATCGGACTGTGAGCGGTCGATCTCGACGATCCGCCCCTCGACCGGGCCATAGTAGCGGAAGGTAAGCATCGGTGCGTCCAAGGAATGCGCGCGGATACCCGCCGCGATCCAGCCCGCAGCAAGGGCGGCCGCTGCAAGGGCAAGGGGACGCGCAAGGTCGGATTTCGCGGCCAGAGCCAGCCCTCCGGCCAGCAGCAGGGTCGCAAGCGCATAACTTCCCGCGCCGGGCTCGTGCGAAAGCGTGAACCACAGGCCGATGCCGCAACCGATCAGAACGGCGATCCAGGGGAACAGCCCCGCCCGCGCCGTCTGCAGCGCCTCCAAAGGCGCGAGGAGGAGCCGCGCCACCACCTTGTTTCCCACCCCGCGATTGCCTAAACCCTCGCCAACCCTAAGCCGCTCATGGTTTCCGAAAGGTTAACGCCGTCATGTCTCAGGTCGTCACCCGCTTCGCACCCTCACCCACGGGCTACCTGCACATCGGCGGCGGCAGGACGGCTTTGTTCAACTGGCTGTACGCGCGGGGCCGCGGGGGCAAGTTCCTGCTGCGGATCGAGGATACGGACCGCGAACGGTCGACCCCCGAGGCGACGGCCGCGATCCTGCGCGGCCTCACCTGGCTGGGCCTTGACTGGGACGGAGAGGTCGTCAGCCAGTTCGAACGCCGCGACCGCCATGCCGAGGTGGCGCGAGAGATGCTTGCAAGAGGAACGGCCTACAAGTGCTTCTCGACCAAGGAAGAAATCGAAGCCTACCGCGCCGCGCGTGAGGCTGAAGGCGCAAGCTACGCCGTCTTCCAAAGCCCTTGGCGCGATGCCGATCCGTCCACCTACCCCGACGCGCCCTATGCGATCCGGATGAAGGCCCCCCGCACCGGCGAGACCATCATCGAAGACCAGGTCCAGGGTCGTGTGGTCATCAAGAACGAGACGCTGGACGACATGATCGTCCTGCGCAGTGACGGGACGCCGGTCTACATGCTGGCCGTGGTGGTGGACGACCACGACATGGGGGTGACCCACGTGATCCGGGGCGACGACCACCTGAACAACGCCGCGCGCCAGCAGATGGTCTATGACGCGATGGGCTGGACCGTCCCGGTCTGGGCCCATATCCCGCTGATCCACGGCCCGGACGGCAAGAAGCTGTCGAAACGCCACGGCGCGACGGGGGTCGAGGAATATCAGGCGATGGGCTACCCGGCGGCGGGGATGCGCAACTACCTGACGCGGCTTGGCTGGGCGCATGGCGATGCCGAGATCTTCACCTCGGACGAGGCAATGAAGATGTTCGACCTGTCGGGAATCGGTCGAGCCCCCGCGCGGCTGGACTTCAAGAAGCTGGAGAACACCTGCGGCCACCACATGGCGATGGCCGAGGATGCCGCACTGCTGCATGAATTGCAGGCCTACCTGGCAGCAGCGGGCCGCCCGGCGCTGACAGACCTGCAGGCAGGCTTGATGAAGCAGGCCCTGCCCTTCCTCAAGTCATCTGCGAAGACCTTCCCGGAACTTCTTGAAAAGGCGTCCTTCCTGATGATCTCGCGCCCCATCGCTGCGGATGCAAAGGCTGCCGAGGCGCTGGATACGGTATCCCGTGGTATACTGAAATCGTTGACGCCGCGCCTGCAAAATGCTAGCTGGACGAAAGAGGCGCTGGAGCCCATCCTGACCGGCATTGCCACTGAAAACGGCATCGGGTTCGGCAAGCTTGCGGCACCGCTTCGCGCGGCCCTTGCGGGCCGGACTGTTACACCGTCGGTTTACGACATGATGCTAACCATCGGTCGGGAAGAAACCGTCGCCAGGCTGTCGGACGCCGCAGCGTAAGCCGCGCCCCCCGGCCTTGTACCCGCCCCGACCGGGGTGCAGGATATCAAATGGCCGCCCCTGCCAGGGACGACCGCCATGACCGGGGAGAACCATGTCGGACAACGTCGCCAAGCTTCAGCTGAACGGGAACACCTACGACCTTCCCGTCCACAAACCCACTCTCGGTCCCGATGTGCTGGACATCCGCAAGCTGTATGGCGAGGCGGACGTCTTCACCTATGACCCGGGCTTCACCTCGACCGCCGCTTGCGAAAGCGCCATCACCTACATCGACGGCGATAAGGGTGAGCTTCTGTATCGCGGCTACCCCATCGAGCAGCTGGCCGAGAAGTCGACGCATCTCGAGGTCTGCTATCTGCTGCTTTACGGTGAACTGCCGAATGCCGCGCAGCTTGCGGACTTCACCCAGCGGGTGACCAAGCACACGATGGTGCATGAACAGATGCACTACTTCTTCCGGGGCTTCCGTCGCGACGCGCATCCGATGGCGACGATGGTGGGCGTGGTTGGCGCGATGGCCGCCTTTTACCACGATTCGACCGACATCAATGATCCCTGGCAGCGCGAAGTGGCCGCGATCCGGATGATCGCGAAACTCCCCACCATCGCCGCGATGGCCTACAAGTATTCGGTGGGCCAGCCCTTCGTGTACCCGAAGAACGCCCACAGCTACGCGGGCAACTTCCTGCACATGTGCTTTGCCGTCCCGGCCGAGGATTACGTCGTCAACCCGGTCCTCGAAAAGGCCATGGACCGCATCATGATGCTCCATGCCGACCACGAACAGAACGCCTCGACCTCGACGGTGCGTCTGGCCGGTTCCTCGGGCGCGAACCCCTTCGCCTGCATCGCGGCGGGCATCGCCTGCCTCTGGGGGCCTGCCCATGGCGGTGCGAACCAGGCCTGCCTCGAGATGCTCAAGGAAATCGGCACGGTCGACCGCATCCCGGAATACGTGGCCAAGGCCAAGGACAAGAACTCGGGCTTCCGCCTGATGGGCTTCGGCCACCGCGTCTACAAGAACTTCGATCCGCGCGCGACGGTGATGAAGGAATCGGCGGATGAGGTGCTCGACCTTCTGGGCGTGCATGACAACCCGCTGTTGC
>JAIXSA010000078.1 GCA_027484915.1 Paracoccaceae bacterium
CCTGGCCCTTCCCGGCCTCGCTGATGATCGGTGCCCGGACCGAGGCGCTGGGCCGCGAAATCCATGTCGACCCCGAAGAACTTGAGCAGGCGCTGTGGCTGACGCGCGAGGAACTGGCGCAGGCCTTTGCCGGACTGCACCCGATCGTGCGACCCGCGCGCAACGGCTCGATCGCGCATTTCATTTTGCGCAACTGGCTTGCGGACCGGCTTGATTGACCCAATCTAGCTGTTATTGCGAAAAACGGGACCGGACCTGCCGCCCGACGTTCGGGGACTGTAGATGAAGCTTACCGCCAAGACGGACATCGAGGTCCCGGCAGCCTTCGCTTTCGGTACGTTGGTCGATCACCCCTCGTGGGAGCGCGAGGCCCTGCGCGCCGGGGCCGAGGTCGAGCGTCCGCCGGGAACCCCGGCGTCGGGAACAGGCGCGGCCTGGCGCGTGCGCGGCCAGTTTCGCGGCAAGCACCGCAACGTGCTGCTGACGATCATCGAGTTGGTCGAGAACCAGCGCGTCGTCCTGTCGCTGGACGGCCCCTCTATCGAGGGCACTGCGCGGTTCGAGGTCATGGTCTTGTCGCCACGCCGCAGCCGCTTGCGCATCGACGTCGAGATCAAGCCCAAGACCCTGTCGGCGCGGCTGTTCATAAACACGATGCGTCTGGCCAAAGGCCGGGTGCACGCCAAGTTCGAATCCCGGCTGGGCCAGATGGGCGGTCGGATCAAGGACCGGTACGAGCGCAGCCAGGTTCAGGCTTGACCGCGCTCGCGGTCGGCCGGGTAGACGCCCAGGATGCGCACTTCTGACGTGAAATAGCGCAGTTCCTCCAGCGCCAGGGACACGTTCGCGTCTTCTGGATGGCCTTCGATGTCGGCATAGAATTCCGTGGCCGTGAAGGTGCCGCCGACCATGTAGCTTTCCAGCTTGGTCATGTTCACCCCGTTGGTGGCAAAGCCCCCAAGCGCCTTGTACAGCGCGGCCGGAATGTTGCGCACCCGGAAGGTGAAGGTGGTGATCATCTTCCCCTGCCCGCGGCGGCGGTGAGCAGGCTCGCGCAACATGACCAGGAAGCGTGTGGTGTTGTTGGCCTGGCCCGCGATATGGCGGGCCAGCACCTCCAGCCCGTAGATTTCCGCCGCCAGTTCGCTTGCCAGCGCCGCTTTTGACCTGTCGCCGCCCTCGGCCACCTCGCGCGCGGCGCGGGCGTTGTCGCTGCTGACCTTGCCCCGGATGCCGTTCGCCTTCAGGAACCCCGCGCATTGCGGCAGGATCACCACATGGCCGTGGGCTTCCTTGACATCCGAAAGCGTAGCCCCCGGTACACCCAGCAGGTTCACATGCACCCGGACGAAGGCCTCGTCCACGATGTGCAGGCCAGCGCGCGGCAGCAAGGAATGGACGTCCGCCACCCGGCCATAGGTCGAATTCTCGACCGCCAGCATCCCCAGGTCGACCTCGCCCTTCGCGACCTTGTCCACCACCTCCTCGAAGGTGGTGCTGGGAACCGGCTCGAAATCCGGGCGCGACTGCTGGCAGGCCTGATGCGAATAGGCCCCGAGTTCCCCCTGAAACGCGATGCGACCAGCCATACCCTGCGATCCCCTGTCGAAAACCTGCCCCACGGGGCGTTTCGTCGCGCGTCTACACCTTGAAACCGGACGGGGGAAGCGGATACATACCGCGCGACACGAGACCCCAGATAGGTGAGACCCATGTTCGACACGATGACGATGACCAAGGCGGTGGGCGCGATCTGCGGCTCGCTTCTGGTTCTGATGCTGGTGAACTGGGCGGGCGACGGCCTTTACACCGTGGGCAGCAAGGGCCACGGCGGCGAACATGCCGAAGGTGAACTGACCCAAGCCTACACCATCGACACCGGCGAAGAAGCCGCCCCAGAAGAGGGCGAAGCCGAGACGGTCGATGTCGCGGCCCTGCTCGCGGCTGGCGATGCTGCGGCTGGTGAGGCCGTGTTCAAGAAATGCGGCTCCTGCCACAAGCTCGACGGGTCGGACGGTGTCGGCCCGCACCTGAATGGGGTGGTCGGTCGCAACCACGCTGCCGTGCCTGGCTTCTCCTACTCCGAAGCGAACCTGGCGTTGGCCGCCGAAGTCTGGACGCCCGAGGCGCTGTTCGGCTTCCTGGAAAACCCCAAGCAGTACATGCCGGGAACCAAGATGGCCTTCGCCGGTCTGCCGAAGCCGGAAGACCGCGCCAACGTGATCGCCTATCTGGCTGCGAATCCCTGATCCGCTGAAGCTGCCGAAAGATACAAAGCCGCCCCACCCGGGCGGCTTTTCCTTTTTGCTCACACAAACGCGCGCCCAATCGCGGCTTGTTGCCTCGACAAAGCGGAAAATAGCATAAATGAATTGTCCAGACGGCAAGCAGGGGAGGCCAGGGGATGCGGACAGGCAAGCGGGGGACAGCTCGGACGAAAGCGGCGCGGGTCGACTTGCGACCGATGATCGCCATCGGAACACTGATCGCGGCCTTGGGCGTGCTGGCCCTGCCGGTCCGGGCGGAAACCATCATCAAGTCGCACGGCATCTCGACCTTCGGCGACCTGGCCCTTCCTGCGGACTTCACCCATCTGCCCTACGTCAACCCCGACGCCCCCAAGGGCGGCGAGATGAGCCAGTGGGCCCCCGGCAGCTTTGACAGCTTCAACCCCTATGCCATCGCCGGCAATTCGGCCGCGCTGTCCTCGATCTTCTACGAATCCATCCTGTCGGGCACGCTGGACGACGTCAGCGCCGCCTACTGCCTTCTGTGCGAAACGATGGAATACCCCGAGGACCGGTCCTGGGTGATCTTCAACCTGCGCAAGGACGTCAAGTTCTCGGACGGCACGCCGATGACTGCCGAGGACGTCCTGTTCAGCCACAACCTTTTCATGGAAAAGGGCATTCCCGAATACCGTAGCGTCGCCGGCGGCAAGTTCCAGTCGGTCGAGGTGCTGGACCCCTACCGCATCAAGTTCACCTTCACCCCCGGCACGCCGTTCCGCGACATGCCGGGTCAGGCGGGCGGCACCACCATCTTCTCGAAGAAACACTACGAGGAGAACAACCGCGACCTCGAAAAATCCAGCCTTGAACCTTTCCTTGGCACCGGCCCCTATGTGCTGGAAAGTTTCGAGCCCGGCCGCCAGGTGATCTACGAGCGTGATGAGGATTACTGGGGCGAAAAGCATCCGCTGAACGTCGGCCAGAACAACTTCGACCGCATCCGCATCGAATATTTCGCTGACGACAACGCCGCCTTCGAGGCGTTCAAGGGCGGGGTCTACACCTTCCGCAACGAAAGCCTGCCCAAGCGCTGGGCGCTGGAATACGAATTCCCCGCCGTGCAGTCCGGCGCGGTGAAGAAGGAAGTCCTGCCATCCGGCAACATCGCCGGGGGCCAGTCGATCATCTTCAACCTCCGCCGCCCACAGTTCCAGGACCCCCGTGTGCGTGAGGCGCTGGGCCTGATGTTCAACTTCGAATGGTCGAACAAGTCGCTGTTCTACGACCTCTTCGCCCGGGTGAACTCGATCTGGGAAAACTCGGAAATGGCCGCCACCGGCAAACCGACGCCCGAGGAAACGGCAATCCTGCAGCCTCTCGTCGATGAAGGTCTGCTGCCGGCTGGCATCCTGACGGCCGAAGTGCCGCTTGGCTCGGTCTCGTCGGCCGACAACGCGCTGGACCGCAAGAATCTCCGCCGCGCTTCGCAGTTGCTGGACGAGGCCGGCTGGGTTGCGGGCGACGACGGCATCCGCCGCAACGACAAGGGCGAAACCTTGCGGATGGAGATGGTCCATTCCCGCACAGACCTTCTGCCGGTGATGAACGCCTATGTCGAAAACCTGCGCGCCCTGGGTGTGGACGCCAGCTTTGACATCATCGACGATCCGCAACTGCAGGAACGCGCCAGCCCGCCCAATTTCGACTTTGATGCTTTGCCGACGACCGTGGTCAATGGCGGTCTTGAGCCGGGTGCCGTGCTGAAGCAGGCTTGGGCCAGCGTGGCCAAGGACAATTCCAGCCGCAACCGGATGGGCTATGCGAATCCCGCGGTCGACAAGCTGCTGGATCTCGTCGAGTTCGCTGCAAGCCGCGAAGAGCTGACCACCGTCGTCAAGGCGCTTGACCGGGTGCTGCGGTCCGAGTTCGTGCTGGTGCCCCGCTACTACAAGAGGGACAACTGGGTCGCCTACTACGACATGTATGAACGCCCCGAAGTCCTTCCCCCTTATGCAGTAGGCGAACTGTCGATCTGGTGGTACAACGCCGAAAAGGCCGAAGCACTGAAGACCAGTGGCGCGTTGAAGTAATCAGGGAACGGTCGGGGCTTTGGGCGCCTATATCCTTCGACGGCTGTTGCTCGTGATCCCGACGCTGTTCGGGGTCATGCTGATCAACTTTGCGCTGACCCAGTTCGTCCCAGGCGGCCCCATCGAGCAGGTCCTGGCCCGGCTGGAGGGCGAGGGCGATTCCATCCAGAACATCTCGGGCACCGAAGGCGGCGGTGTCCAAGAGGAGGAGACCTCCGGCTATCAGGGCGCACGCGGCCTGCCGCCGGAATTCCTGGCGAAACTGGAAATCCAGTTCGGCTTCGCCCGCATCGTCTGCGACGAAGGCTTCACCGGCGAGCCGTCGGTGACCGCGCCGGAATGCCGCAAGGAAGCGATCCCCGCGACCGAGCGCTTCTTCATGATGATGGGGAACTACCTGACCTTCGACTTCGGCGAGAGCTACTTCCGCTCCATCTCGGTCGTCGACCTGATCCTGGAAAAGATGCCAGTCTCGATCACGCTGGGCCTCTGGTCGACGCTGATCGCCTACTTGGTGTCGATCCCGCTCGGCATCCGCAAGGCCGTCCGCGACGGCTCGCGCTTCGACACCTGGACCTCGGGCGTCATCATTGCCGCCTATGCCATCCCCGGCTTCCTGTTCGCCATCCTCCTGATGGTCATGTTCGCCGGCGGCAGCTACTTCCAGTGGTTCCCCCTGCGCGGCCTGACTTCCGACAACTGGGAAGAGCTGAGCCTCTGGGGCAAGATCGTCGACTATTTGTGGCACATCACCCTGCCGGTGACGGCGCAGCTGATCTCGTCCTTTGCGGTGCTGACGCTGCTGACGAAGAACAGCTTCCTGGACGAGATCAAGAAGCAATACGTCCTGACCGCCCGCGCCAAGGGCCTGTCCGAGGCGCGGGTCCTTTACGGCCACGTCTTCCGCAACGCCATGCTGATCGTGATCGCGGGCTTCCCGAGCCTGTTCCTGGGCGTCTTTTTCGGATCAAGCCTGATCATCGAAGTGATCTTCTCGCTCGACGGGTTGGGGCAACTGGGCTTCAAGTCCGCCGTCGAACGCGACTACCCGGTCATCTTCGGCACGCTTTTCGCCTTCGGGCTGATCGGCCTTGTCGTCGGCATCCTGTCCGACCTGATGTATGTGCTGGTCGACCCCCGTATCGACTTTGACAGGCGCGACTGATGGCCCTTTCGCCTCTGAATCAGCGCCGTTGGCGCAACTTCAAGTCCAACCGCCGCGCCTACTGGTCGCTGTGGATCTTCCTGATCCTCTACGGCATCTCACTTTTCGCCGAGCTGATCGCCAACGACCGCCCGATCCTGGTGCAGTACCAGGGCAGCTATTACACCCCCGTCTTCAAGTTCTACCCCGAGGTGGCCTTCGGCGGCGACCTGCGCACGGAAGCCAACTACACCACGCCTGAGGTGCAGTGCCTGATCGTCTCGGGCGGATCGCTGGATTGCTGGGACGACCCGCAAGGCATCAAGGCCGAGGTCGAAGCCCAGGGCACCGCCTTGGGCGAACCGGTCCAGCAGGGTTGGATGCTTTGGCCGATCATCCCGTACAAGTACAACACCATCGTCGACACTGGCGGCGTCGCCCCCGGCCCCCCCACCGCGCAGAACTGGCTTGGCACCGACGACACCAGCCGCGACGTGCTGGCCCGGGTGATCTACGGCTTCCGGCTGTCGGTCACCTTCGCCCTGATCGTCGTCGCGCTGACCTCGATCATCGGCATCGCCGCCGGGGCCGTGCAGGGCTATTTCGGCGGCCTCACCGACCTTCTCTTTCAGCGCTTCATCGAGCTTTGGTCCTCGGTCCCGACCCTCTACGTCATCATCATCATCACCGCGATCTGGGCCAAGAGTTTCTGGTTACTCGTGGCTCTCATGGTCATCTTCGGCTGGACCGGCCTTGTCGGCGTCGTCCGGGCCGAGTTCCTGCGCGCCCGCAACTTCGAATATGTCCGCGCCGCCAAGGCGCTGGGCGTCTCCGACCCGCAGATCATGTTCCGCCATGTCTTGCCGAACGCGATGGTCGCCACCCTTACCATGCTGCCCTTCGCCATCACCGGCACAATCGCGGGCCTGGCGACACTGGACTACCTTGGCTTCGGCCTGCCCTCGGACCTGCCGTCCCTGGGCCAGCTGACCCGCCAGGCCCAGCAGAACCTGCAGGCCCCCTTCCTGGCCTTCACCGCCTTCTTCACCTTCGCCATCATGCTTTCGCTTCTCGTCTTCATCTTCGAAGGCGTCCGCGATGCCTTCGACCCGCGAAAGACTTTCAGATGAGGCGGGGCAGATGAGCGTCCTTGAGGTCAAGAATCTTTCCGTCAGCTTCCGCCAGGACGGCCGCATCATCCACGCGGTCCGGGGCGTATCGTTCAGCGTCGACAAGGGTGAGACGGTCGCGTTGGTCGGGGAAAGCGGCTCGGGCAAATCGGTCACCGCGCTGTCGACCGTGGGGCTTCTGTCGGACAGTGCCGAGGTTTCGGGCTCGGTCACCTATGCCGGCAAGCAGATGGTCGGCGCCACCGAATCCGCCCTGCGCAGCATCCGAGGCAACGACATCAGCTTCATCTTCCAAGAGCCGATGACCTCGCTCAACCCGCTGCACACCATCGAAAAGCAACTGGCCGAAAGCCTGGCCCTGCACCAGGGTCTGACCGGGGCCAAGGCCCGCGCCCGTATCATCGAGCTTCTGGGCAAGGTCGGCATCCGCGATGTCGAAAGCCGCCTTGGGGCCTATCCGCACCAGCTTTCGGGTGGGCAGCGCCAGCGGGTGATGATCGCGATGGCGCTGGCAAACGGGCCGGAACTTCTCGTCGCGGACGAACCCACCACCGCGCTGGACGTCACCATCCAGGCGCAGATCCTGGACCTACTTGCCGACCTGAAGCGGGCCGAGGGGCTGAGCCTCCTCTTCATCACGCATGACCTAGGCATCGTCCGCCGCATCGCCGACCGGGTCTGCGTCATGCAGGGCGGCGAGATCGTGGAACAGGGACCCACCGCCCAGATCTTCTCCAACCCGCAGCACCCCTACACCCAGAAGCTTCTTGCTGCCGAACAGAAGGGCGGCCCGCAGCCGGTGCCCGTCGGATCGCAGGAGATCGTGCGGACCGAGAACCTTCGGGTCTGGTTCCCGATCCACAAGGGGCTACTCCGCCGCACCGTGGGTCATGTGAAGGCGGTGAACGACGCCTCCCTCTCAGTCCGCGCGGGCGAAACCCTGGGGATCGTGGGCGAAAGTGGGTCCGGCAAGACAACGCTGGCGCTGGCGATCCTGCGGCTGATCGGCTCGCAAGGAAAGGTCGTCTTCCTTGGCCGCGACATCAGCCGACTGGACGAGACCTGGGACGAAGCCCAGGTCCGCCGCAGCGCCGAGCCCGGCGTGGAAACCTGGGACGAACTGATCGACGCCGCCCGCGCCGCCTTTGGTCGGGCAAAGGGCCGCAAGGCGATGCGGGTGATCCGCCGCAACATGCAGGTGGTGTTCCAGGACCCCTACGGCAGCCTCTCGCCCCGCATGACGGTAGAGCAGATCATCGCCGAGGGGCTGGGCGTCCACGGCGTCGAACCCGGCCGCAACCGGACCGAGATGGTGGCCGACATCATGCGCGAGGTCGGCCTCGACCCCGCGATGATGGGTCGCTACCCGCACGAATTCAGCGGCGGCCAGCGCCAGCGCATCGCCATTGCCCGCGCGATGATCCTGCGGCCCTTGCTGGTCGTACTGGACGAACCCACCAGCGCGTTGGACATGACGGTGCAGGTCCAGATCGTCCAGCTTCTGCGCGACCTGCAGCGGAAATGGGGTCTGGCCTACATCTTCATCAGCCATGACCTTCGCGTGATCCGGGCGATGGCCCACAAGGTCATGGTGATGCAGGCCGGTGACGTCGTGGAATCCGGGGATTGCGAGGCCGTGTTTACCAACCCTTCATCCGATTATACCAAGGCTCTGATGGCGGCAGCCTTCGGACCTGGAATGTGAAGCTTCTCTTCGTCCACCAGAATTTTCCCGGCCAGTTCCTGCACCTCGCGCCCGAGATGCAGCGCCTTGGGCACGATGTCCGCGCGCTGACCGACGCCACGAACAGCAGGACCTCTCCGGTCCCGATCCTGCGCTACACCCACAAGCCGCAAGAGGTGGACCCCAAGGCCACGCGCCTGGGCCGCAACTTCACCCTGATGGGTGACCGTGGGGTGTCGGTCGCCCGCCACGCCCGCCGCATGCGGGCCGAGGGGTACATTCCCGACGTCATCTACGGCCACTCCGGCTGGGGCGAGACGCTGTTCCTCAAGGAGGTCTGGCCCGAGGCAAAGCTTCTGGTCTTCGCCGAATTCTACTATCGCGGTCTGGGTGCCGACACTGGTTTCGACCCCGAGTTTCAGGCGCAGGGCTTCGACCAGGTGATGATCGCCCAATCCCGCGCGGCCTATCTGGCGCAGGCGCTGGTCCATGCCGATGCCGGGGTCTCGCCCACCGAATGGCAGGCCAGCACCCATCCTCCGGTCCTGCGCCGCCAGATCGAGGTGATCTTCGACGGCGTTGACTGCAATCGCCTAACCCCGAACCCGAAGGCCCGCTTCACCCTGCCCGATGGCCGTGTCCTTGCGGTGGGGGATGAGGTCCTGACCTTCGTCAACCGCAACCTCGAACCCTATCGCGGCTTTCACACCTTCATGCGTGCCCTGCCCGAGGTGCTCGCCGCCCGCCCCGGGGCGCAGGTGGTGATCGTGGGCGACACCGGCGTCAGCTACGGCAGCCCGCCGAAAGAGGGTGGCACCTGGAAGGACCTGCTCCTGGCCGAGGTGAGGGACCGTCTGGACCTGAACCGCGTGCATTTCGTGGGCAAACTGCCCTATGACCGGCTGATCGACCTTATCCATGTCTCCCGCGTCCACGCCTACCTGACCTATCCCTTCGTCCTCTCCTGGTCGATGGTCGAGACGATGGCCGCCGGAACGCTGATCATCGGCTCGGACACCGCCCCGGTTGCCGAGGTGATCCAGGATGGGGTCACCGGAAGGCTGGTCGACTTCTTCGACGTCAAGGGATGGTCCGACGCCGTGACCGATGCGCTCGCCCGGCCCGAGGCTTACGTGGCGCTGCGCGAGGCCGCCCGCCAGATGGTGCGTGATCGCTACGACCTCCGCTCGGTCTGCCTGCCGAAACAGGTCGACCTTCTCACCCGGCTGTCGCGAAGCTGATCCCGATTTCCCTTCGGAGATCGGAATTCGCAGAATTCCGCGGCTCTCAGATCGCCGAAGAGTGCTTGGCCTTCTCGCTGTCGTAGGCATCGAAGGCCCGCGCGATCATCCGGGTCAACGGGCGCGCCCGGTCGGGGATGTAGAACCCCTCGTCGCTGACCCGCACCATGTCGCCGAACTCCGCCGCTGCGCGCTGGAACAGCGCCTCGACCCGGGCGGGTGTCACGTCATAGTCCCGCAAAAGCTCTGCCCGCGAGACGAAGAAGTCACACATCACCGCCTCGATGATCCGGGCCCGCAGCGTGTCTTCCCGGGTGAAGGCATGCCCCCGGTGGGTCGAGAACTGCCCCCCACGGATCGCCTTGGTATGTGCCGCAGTGGCCGAGGCATTCTGCGCGAAGCCTTGCGGAAACCGGCTGATCGACGAAGCCCCAAGCCCGATCAGCACCGGCGCCGTGTCGTCCGTGTAGCCCTGGAAATTGCGCCGCAAGGTCCCCGCCAAGAGCGCCCGGGCCATCCCATCCTCGGGCTTGGCGAAGTGGTCGATACCCACCTCGACGTAGCCGTCCCACAGGAACAGCTCCCGCGCCGTTTCGAACAGCGACAGGCGTTCCTCGGGTGTGGGCATCGCGTCCGAGGGAATCATCTGCTGCCGCCGGCTCATCCACGGCACATGGGCATAGCCGTACAAGGCCACCCGGTCGGGGGACAGGGTCAGCAGCTTCTGCACCGAATCGGATATCCGCGGTCCGGTCTGGAACGGCAATCCGTACAGGATGTCGGCGTTCAGGCTGGCGACGCCCCGCGCCCGGATGCGTTCGGCCACCTCGCGCGTCAACTGATAGCTCTGCTCGCGGCCGATAGCCTTTTGGATCAGCGGGTCAAAGTCCTGCACCCCGATCGAGGCGCGGTTCATCCCCGAAGCAGCCAGCGCGTCCAGCCGCGAATCGTCGATCTCGTTGGGGTCGATCTCGACCGAGAACTCTCCGTCATGGGCCAGTGGCACCACGTCGAAGATAGTGCCGGCCAGGTCACGCATCAGATCGGCGGACAGCAGCGTCGGAGTGCCCCCGCCCCAGTGCAGCCGCGACAGTTGCACCCCCCGCGGCAGATGCGCCCGCAGCAGGGCCAACTCGGCCTTCAGCGTCTCGACATAGGCAACCACGGGTTCGTCCGAGGTCGTCCCTTGTGTCCGGCAGGCACAGAACCAGCACAACCGGCGACAGAAAGGGACGTGTATGTAAAGCGAAACCGCGCTATCCTCGGGTATCGCCTCGATCCACCTGGCGAAATCCGACGGGCCGATGTCCGACCCGAAGTGTGGGGCCGTTGGATACGACGTGTAGCGCGGCACGCGTGCGTCGAATAGCCCGAGCCGGGCGAGTTGCGGGTCATGTGTCATGTCAGTTAGGCTAGAAAAAGTGTCAGGGTCATTCCTTGACCCAGATCAAGAAACGGTAGGGCGATGCACGATCACTCGGTTCATGTTCAGTGCGGCGACTGTCCGATCCGGCATCGGGCTGTCTGCGCGCGCTGTGAGACGGACGAGCTTCAGCGGCTGGAGCAGATCAAGTATTACCGCAGCTTCCAGGCTGGACAGACGATCATCTGGTCGGGCGACCGGATGGAATTCGTAGGCTCGGTGGTGAGCGGAATCGCCACCCTGACCCAGACGATGGAGGATGGCCGCCGGCAGATGGTCGGCCTTCTCTTGCCGTCCGATTTCGTCGGTCGCCCGGGCCGGTCCACCGCCGCCTTCGATGTCACCGCGACGACCGACCTCGTGATGTGCTGCTTCCGCAAGAAGCCGTTCGAGGAGATGATGGTCGTCACCCCGCACATCGCCCAGCGGCTGCTGGAGATGACGCTGGACGAGTTGGACGCGGCGCGCGAATGGATGCTGCTTCTGGGCCGCAAGACCGCGCGCGAGAAGATTGCCTCGCTGATCTCGATCATCGCCCGCCGCGATGCGTCCCTGCATCTGCGCAAGACGAGCGGGCCGCTGGCGGTCGATCTGCCGCTGACGCGCGAGGAGATGGCCGACTACCTTGGGCTGACGCTTGAGACGGTCAGCCGGCAGATCTCGGCGCTGAAGAAGGATGGGGTGATCAGCCTTGAGGGCAACCGCCACGTCCTGATCCCCGATCTCGACCGCCTGCTGGAAGAAGCAGGCGACGACAGCGATGGCGGGATGCTGGTCTGAGACCGGCGGTGGGCGGATCGCCCACCCTACGCCCGCCGCACGTGGTGCGCTTGCGCCGATCAACAAAATCAATATCTTGAGGCTGGGCGTTTACTTTTCGCCAACCTCGTCGGGGCCACCGCGATGCTGACCTTCCACACCTGCGATGTCTTCACCGACCGGCCCTTCGCCGGCAATCCGCTTGCCATCGTGCTGGGCGCCGACGACCTGACGACCGCGCAGATGCAGACCCTCGCGCGTGAGTTCAACCTGTCCGAGACGATCTTCGTCCAGCGCCCGCGCGATCCCGCCCATACCGCCCGCGTGCGCATCTTCTTTCCCACCGCCGAGATTCCCTTCGCCGGCCACCCGACCATCGGCTGTGCGATCCACCTTGCCTCGGTCACCGCACAAGGGGAATTAGAGACGCGGGTCGTGCTGGAGGAAGAGGCGGGCCTGGTCCCGGTCCGCGTCTGGCGTCGGGACGGCGAGACGCGGGCGGAGTTCGTGGCCCCGGTGATCCCGCATGGCGTGGCGGATGCGCCCGACCTTTCGGCCGCCCTTGATCCCGTGCGCCTTGCTGCCGCCCTGGGGCTTCAGACGGATGAGATCGGCTTTGCCTCCCATCGCCCCGGCCTTTGGCAGGGTGGCCCGCGGTTCCTTTATGCGCCGGTGGCCTCGCTGGGAGCGTTGGGCCGCGCGCGGCCGATCCAGCCCCATTGGTCCGCACAGATGCAGGCCGCGGGGGTGGACAGCATCTACCTTTATACGCGCGGTCAGGACTGCGATTTCCGCGCCCGGATGTTCTCGCCCACGGCGGGCATCCCGGAGGACCCCGCGACGGGCTCGGCCAGCGCGATTCTTGCAGCACAACTGCTGTCTTCGGATGCTCTGGGCGACGGCGAGACGCGGTTTGCCCTGCAGCAGGGGGTCGAGATGGGGCGGCCAAGCCAGATCGGGCGGACGGTGGGCGCCGCGCAGGGCAGTTTGCGCGAAGTCCGCGTCGCGGGCAGCGCCGTGCCGGTGTCCGAGGGCCGGATCACGGTCCCGACCGCCCGCTGAACCCCGCTACCCCACCCGGGCGAAACTGTCTGCCGAGGATACGGCCCAGGCCTCGCCAAAGCGGGGCGAGGATGCGGGATCGGCGGTCAGCTGGCCTGGGGCAAGCTGCTCGTACTGCTCGGCCAGCGAGATCACCCTGTCCGATGAGGCCCGCCGCAGGAAATGGTTTGGGCGCAGCTCGGACGGGTGCGACAACCCCGCCGCCGCGACCAGCTCGGCCAGGGCATGCAGCGTGTTGCGGTGGAAGTTTGTCACCCGTTCCGCCTTGTCCGGCACCACGATGGCACGCTGGCGCAAGGGGTCTTGCGTCGCGACCCCTGTCGGGCAGGCCCCGGTATGGCAGGATTGCGCCTGGATGCAGCCCACCGCGAACATGAAGCCCCGCGCCGCGTTGCACCAGTCGGCCCCCAGGGCCAGCGTCCGCGCCATGTCGAAGGCCGAGGTGATCTTGCCCGACGCCCCGATCTTCACCCGGTCGCGCACCCCGATCCCGACCAAGGCATTGTGCACGAAGGACAAGCCGTCCCGCAGCGGCATGCCGACATAATCCATGAACTCCAGCGGAGCCGCGCCAGTGCCGCCCTCCTTGCCGTCGACAACGATGAAATCCGGCGTGATCCCGGTCGACAGCATCGCCTTGCAGATCGCCATGAACTCCCAAGGGTGGCCGATGCAAAGCTTGAACCCGGCGGGCTTGCCGCCCGACAGATCCCGCATCTGCGCCACGAACTCCAGCAGGCCGGTGGGGGTGGAGAACACCGCGTGCGAGGCGGGCGAGACGCAGTCCTGTCCCAGCGGGACGCCACGGATGCGGGAAATCTCTTCGGTGACCTTGGCGGCGGGCAGCACCCCGCCGTGTCCGGGCTTGGCGCCCTGCGACAGCTTCAACTCCACCATCTTGATCTGCGGGTCCACCGCCACATCGCGGAACTTGGCAGGGTCAAAACCGCCGTCCTTTGTCCGCGCGCCGAAATAGCCCGAGCCCAACTCCCACACCAGATCTCCGCCATGTTCGCGATGGTAGGGGGAGACCCCGCCCTCGCCCGTGTCGTGGTAGAAGCCGCCCGCCCTTGCCCCCTTGTTCAGCGCCCGGATGGCATTGGCCGAAAGCGAGCCGTAGCTCATCGCCGAAACGTTCAGAAGGCTGGCGGAATAGGGCCGGTCCGTGCCGACCGTGGTCCGCAGCCCATCATGCGGGACGGCGGGTTTCGGCGCGATGGAGTGGTGCAGCCATTCATATTGTTCCTGATAGACGTCGAACTGCGTGCCGAAGGGCCGCTTGTCGAGTTCACGCTTGGCGCGCTGGTAGACGATCGCCCGCTTGTCGCGCGGAAATGGGGTGCCGTCCTTGTCGCCCTCGAAGAAGTACTGCCGCATCTCGGGGCGGATCGCCTCCAGCAGGAAGCGCAGGTGCGCGGCGACCGGGTAGTTGCGCAGGACGGCGTGGCGGGTCTGGCGCAGGTCGTGCAGGCCGATCAGGACAAGGCAAAGGCACAGCGTGCCAAGGGGAACCAGCCACCAGTCCTGCGCCGGGAAGACGGCCATCAGCGCAGCGGCACCGACCAGCAGGATCGCGGGCCAGGTGATCAGAGCGTAGCGCAAGATGAAGACGGTTCGCAGCATCGCGGCCCCCGAGGTTCGGTCAGGCCAGCATCATGCATGGAACTTGCAGACGGGTTAACGAAATTCAGAAGGGGACGGGGGCGGTGAAGCTGACGCGCTCTTTGGTGACCGGGTGATGCAGCGTCAGGGATTCCGCATGCAACATCAAACGCTTGTGGTCTGCCAGCGTTTCCGGCGCATAGATCTGGTCGCCCAGGATCGGGTGGCCGAGCGACAGCATGTGGACCCGCAACTGGTGGCTGCGCCCGGTCAGCGGGGTCAGGCGGACGCGGGTTTCGGTCTCGGTCCGCAGGATCACCTGCCAGTCAGTGACGGCGGGGCGACCGTGGTCGTGATCGACCTTCTGGCGCGGACGGTAGTCCCAGTCGCTGCCCAATGGCAGGTTGACGGTTCCGCTGTCCGGCTCCAGCCGACCCTTCAGGCGCGCGACATAGGTCTTCTGTGCGCGGCGCTGCTCAAACTCCTGCCCCAGGAAGCCCTGCGCCTGCTTGGTGCGGGCAAAGATGATGACCCCGCTGGTGTCGCAGTCCAGGCGGTGCACGGTCAGCGCATCCCAGCGCGCGGCCTGCAGGCGGGTGACCAGGCAGTCCTGCCGGTTCTCCAGCTTGCCCGGCACGGTCAGCAGGCCAGCGGGCTTGTCGACCACGATGATCGCCGGGTCCTCATGCAGAATCACCAGTGGCCCCATGGGCGGGTCGTAGGCGAAATCCGGGATGAGCGACGGCTTATGCAACCGTGTGGCCTTCGGCAAGAAGGCGGGCATGCAGATGGCGGATATGGGCTGGCCCCACCTCGCAGCAGCCGCCGATCAGGGTGGCCCCTTGCGCGACCCAGTGAAGCGCGAAATCGGTGTAGCGGTCCGGCGACAGGTCGTGGCGCGCGCAGTATTCGGGCGCGCTGGTGCCGTGGGTGTGCGGCGTGATCTCGGAAAAGCCGTTGGCATAGGCGCCGAAGGGGAGGCCGAGAGGCTTGAGTTCCGAGAGGGCGGCGGACATCGCCTCGGGCATCGAACAGTTGGCGAGGACGGCGTCAGCGGGGGTGTCCCGAAGGACCTCGGCCAGCGCGGCGACCGGCTCGCCGGACCGCAGCTTCGTGCCGTCGCGGTCCTGGACGGAGACGCTCAGCCAAACAGGGCGGTCGGTGGTCCGCGCGCCTTTCAGCGCCCCGCGGGCAAGGTCGAGGGAAGAGATCGTTTCGATCAGGATCAGGTCGACATGGGGAGCGAGGATCTTCGCCTTCTCGGCGTAAAGCGCGGTGGATACCTCGACCGGCGGGGTCAGGTCGGGGCGGTAGCTTTCCCCCAGGGGACCCATTGAGCCTGCGATCATGCCGCGACCGGCGGCGGCGCGGGCTTCATGCGCCTCGGCCAACGCGCGGAGGTGGAGGGCGTGGTAGAGGTTGTCCAGCTCCTGCGGGATCAGGCGGTCGTGAAGGATGTTGTAGGTGTTCGTCGTGGCAAGGCTGGCGCCCGCCTTGAAGTAATCCTCATGGATTTCGCGGACGAGGCCGGGGTGGTCGATCATCACCCTCGTGGCCCAAAGGGGGCCGGGGTCGGACCCGGCGCGGGCGATCAGTTCCTGGCCCATGCCGCCGTCGAGAAGGGTGATTTCGGTCATTGTCGCGTCCTTCGTTGCTGGGCCCGAGGGATATTTGCACAAGCGTGAAAGCGCAACAGGAGCGGGTCAGGTCGCGTCGCGGAAGACCTCGGCGAGAAGGGGCACAAGCCAATCCTCGTCCGCTTTGGTGAAGGCGGCGGGGGTGTCGCTGTCGAGGTCGAGGACGCCGAGAAGCTTGCCCTGGCCGTTCCAGACCGGGAGGACGAGCTCGGATTTCGTCGAGGAGGAACAGGCGATATGGCCCGGGAAGGCTTCCACGTCCGGGACATTCTGGATCTGCCCGCTCCGGGCAGCGGCCCCGCAGACACCCCGGCTGAACGGGATCACCAGGCAGCCGTGACCGCCCTGGTAGGGTCCGATCTTCAGCATCTCGGGTGCTACGACGCGGTAAAAGCCGGTCCAGTCGCAGAAAGGATGCGCGTGGTGGACCTCGCAGGCGACGGTGGCCATCAACGCAACCGTGTCCGTCTCGCCGTGGGTCAGGGCGCGGACGCTTTCGGTGATTGCGGGACGGTCGATCTCAGTAACCAAGGGCGCAGCCATCCTTCCTGGGGTCCGAGGCACCGACCAGCAGGTCGCCGTCAATGCGGATCGCCTGCGACCCGCCCAGCGGGGTCTGCGGGATGACGACCTGATGGCCCAGCGCGGCCAGTTCGCTGCGGACCGTGTCGCTGTAGCCGCGCTCGACCTCCATCCCTTCGGGGCCCGAGAAGCAGCGCGGCGCATCCATCGCCGCTTGCAGGTCCATCCCGTAATCGACGAGGTTGGTGACAAAGCGTGCGTGCCCGCAGGGCTGGTAGGCCCCGCCCATCACGCCGAAGGGCATCAACACCTTGCCGTTCTGGCGGATCATGCCCGGGATGATCGTGTGCATCGGGCGCTTGCCCCCGGCGGCCTCGTTCGGGTGACCCTCGGCCAAGGTGAAGCCCGCGCCG
>JAIXSA010000053.1 GCA_027484915.1 Paracoccaceae bacterium
CCGCTACATCAATGACCGCAAACTTCCGGACAGCGCCATTGACGTGATCGACGAAGCCGGTGCCGCGCAGCACCTGCTGACGGGCATCAAGCGCCGCAAGACCCTTGGGATCAAAGAGATCGAGGCCGTCGTCGCCAAGATCGCCCGCATCCCGCCGAAGACCGTGTCGAAGGACGATGCCGAAACCCTGCGCGACCTTGAAAAGACCCTCAAGCGCGTGGTCTTCGGCCAGGACAAGGCCGTCACCGCGCTCTGCTCGGCGATCAAGCTGGCGCGCGCGGGCCTGCGCGAACCGGAAAAGCCCATTGGCAACTACCTCTTTGCCGGCCCCACCGGCGTCGGCAAGACCGAGGTGGCCAAGCAGCTCGCCTCCAGCCTTGGCGTGGAACTGATCCGCTTCGACATGTCGGAATACATGGAGAAACACGCGGTTTCCCGCCTGATCGGCGCGCCTCCGGGCTATGTCGGGTTTGACCAGGGCGGCATGCTGACCGACAGCGTCGACCAGCACCCGCATTGCGTTCTTCTTCTGGACGAAATGGAAAAGGCCCACCCGGATGTCTACAACATCCTTCTGCAGGTTATGGACCACGGGAAGCTGACCGACCACAACGGCCGGACGGTCGACTTCCGCAACGTGATCCTGATCATGACCTCGAACGCGGGCGCACGTGAGCAGTCCCAAGCCGCCATCGGCTTCAACCGCGAACGCCGCACGGGTGAGGATACCGCCGCGATCGAGCGGACCTTCACGCCCGAATTCCGCAACCGTCTGGATGCGGTGATCAACTTTGCCCCGCTGGGCAAGGAAATCATCATGCAGGTGGTCGAGAAGTTCGTGCTGCAACTGGAAGCCCAGTTGATGGACCGCAACGTCCACATCGACCTCTCGCCCGAAGCCGCGATGTGGCTGGGCGACAAAGGCTATGACGACAAGATGGGCGCGCGTCCGCTGGCGCGGGTGATCCAGGAGTACATCAAGAAGCCTCTCGCCGAGGAACTGCTGTTCGGCAAGCTGGTCAAGGGCGGCGTGGTCCATGTGAAGGTGAAGGACGACGCCATCATCCTTGACATCGAAGAACCGCAAAAGCCCCGCCTCACCGGCCAGAAGCCTCCGCTTCTGACCGCCGAGTAAGGCGACGCCAAGACAAGTGAACCCCCGTCCTCAGTCGGCGGGGGTTTTGCTTTGGGACCGCTCGTCGAAGACTTCGTCACTCCTCGCTCCTCCAGCGAGGAGAAGCCGAAGGCGCACGAGGAGCGGCGTCCAAAGGTAAAGAACCTTTGAACGCCTGCCATCAACCCTTTGAAATCATTTGGGCGGAATACCCAGCCACCGTGGACAGCTACGCCACTGCCTTTCGGTAGAGATGCCAGGTCGCATGCCCCAGGACCGGCAGCACCACCACCAGCCCGATCAGCGCGGGCAGAATTCCCACCACCAGCAACCCCGCCACGATCGCCCCCCAGGCCGCAATCACCCCGGGGTTCTCCATCGCCACCTTCACCGAGGTCGTCACCGCCACCGGCAGACTCACGTCCCGGTCCAGAAGCAGCGGGAAGGAAACCACCGAAACCGCCAGAACCGCCGCCGCCAGCAGGAACCCGATCCCCGTTCCCACGACGATCATCACCCACCCCGCCGGCGTCGAGACCGCCTCGGCCAACAGCGCCCCCAGGCTCTGCACCCGGTCGGGACCCAGCGTCGCCGCATGGATCGCATCCGCCAGCAGAAGCCAGGCCATGAAGATCACCGCGTTGAAAAGCGCAAGCCCCACGATCCGTGGAAACCGCGGCGAGCGCAGGACATCGAACATCGACGCCCAACTTGTCTCCAGCCCCGCCTCGCGCCGCTGGCTCAGCTCGTAAAGGCCGAGCGCCGCCACCGGTCCGACCAGGGCAAAGCCCGACAGCACCGGGAACAGCAGGTGCGTCATCGACCCCTGCGTGGCCAGCCCCAGCAGCACCGCCCCCATCAGCGGATAAAGCATGCAGGCGAACATCACGTCCGACCGCATCGCGGCCAGGTCCTGCCACCCGTTCCGCAACGCTGCCCGCAGGTCGGCCAGCGTCAGCCTCTGCACACGCGGCGGCGCATCGTCCCGGGCGGGGGTGGCGACCACCGTGGCATATCCGGCAGCCGAGCCCAGCGCGGCAGCCGTCCAGGATAGGGGATTTCCGATCGTCTTCGGCATAAAGCGTCCTCCCGTTCAGGGGGCGCCGGGGCGGTCATGTGCCCCGGTTGGTCCCAGTGGCATCGACTTCGCAAGCAACGACTTGCAGGAAGCCTAGCACGGAACCCGAAAGAACGCAGTCACGGAAACGCGACTCAGCGTTCGGTCAGCTTCAACTCGATCCGCCGGTTCAGCGCCCGGCTGGGCTCGTCATCGCCTTCGGCCACCGGCCGGTACTCTCCGAACCCCGTCGCGGCCATGCGGTCCGGCGGGAAACCCAGCTCGTCCTGCATGTAACGCACCACTGACAATGCGCGCGCCTGGCTCAGCTCCCAGTTGTCGCGGAACTCGCCCCCGCCGGACAGCGGCACGTTGTCGGTGTGCCCGTCGACACGGATGATCCAGTCGATCTCGGGCGGGATCTCGGCCCGCACCTCGTCCAGGATGCGCACCACCCCGGCAATCTGCAACCGCCCCTCCAGCGCAAGATCCGCCGACCCCGGATTGAACAGCACCTCCGAGGAGAAGACGAACCGGTCGCCCACCACCCGCACGCCTTCGCGGCCTTCCAGCAGGTTGGACAACTGCCCGAAGAACTCGGACCGGAAGCGGGCGAGGTCCTTGTTCTCTTCGGCCAGCCGCGCCGCTTCGGCGGCCTCCAGCTCGGCCCGCTTCCGCTGCTCGGCCGCGACCTGCGCCAGCGCCGCGTTCAGGTCCTTGCCCAGACTTTCCAACTGCACTTTCGCCGCTTCGTCGCGGGCCTGCGAGTCGTCCAACAGCGCCTGCAGGCTGCCCAACTGGCTGCGCAGCGCCGCGACCTGCTGGTTCAGCAACTCCACCTCCCGCGCTGCGGCCAGAACCTTCTCCTTCTCGGCGGTCAGTGCCGTCTCGGCCGCGGCCAGCGCGGCTTCCTTTGCCGTCGCACCCTTTGCCGCCTCGGTCCGCGCTGCAGCCAGCAGGGTCAAAGTCTCCTCGGCGCGCTTGCGTTCTTCCTCCAGCGCCAGCGTCATCGCGGTCAGCTCGGTGTCCGAATTCGCCAGCCGATCCCGCAGGGCCTGCAGCGCTGCCGCATCGGCCAGACGGGTCGCCTCGGCCTCGGTCAGCGCGGCCTGCGCACCCTGCAACGCCGCCGCGTCGGTCGCAGCCTTGGCCTTTTCCTGCGCCAGAAGCACCTCCAGCGCATCGCGGCGGGCGGCGGCCAGTCGTGCCGCTTCGGCATTGGCGTCCACCTCGTCCCGCGCCTTTGCCAGCGCCAGCGTCATCACCTCCGCCTCCGACACCAGCTTGGCCTTCGCCGCTTCCAGGTCAGCGACCGACGCGGTCAGCCGATCCGCATCGCCGCGCGCCTTGTCGCGTTCGACCAGCAGCGCCGCCACCTGCGCCTCGAAATCGGTGATCCGGGTCCGCGCCGCCGCCAGTTCCCCCTCCCGCGACGAAAGGTCGGCGGTCAGGGCGGCGATTACCCCCGCCTTCCGTTCGCCTTCCGCCAATGCTGACGACAGACCGGCCTGCAGCTCGGCGACCCGCGCTTCCAGGTCCGTGGCCTTGGCCTGTTCCAGCCCCAGCGCATCGGCAAGTTGCGCCACCTGTGAGGTCAGGGCGTCCAGCTCGGTGTCCTGGGTGGTGATCGTGTCGCGCAGGACCGACTGCATCACGGTGAAGATGGTCAGGACGAACATCAGCACCATCAAGAGCGTCGTCACCGCGTCGACGAAACCCGGCCAGATCAGGTTGCTGTCGCGGCGGCTGCGCGAGGCCATCTCAGGACCGCCCGACGCCGCGACCCAGTTGCCGGATCGCGGCGGTCAGCTGGGCGATGTCGGACTTGAGGTCGGTCAGCGTCTCCTGCCGGCCCGCAGACATTTCTTCGAGGATCCGCAGAAGCTGCACGTCGATAGACCGCAACCGCATCCGGCTTTCCGGGTCCGATCCGCTGCTACCCTCACCGGACTGCAGGGCCACCAGCAGCTTTTCCTGCCCCTCGGCGATCCGGCGCAACAGCGTCGACTGACCGCGTTCGGCGTCCATCCGGTCCGTAAGCGTGGTCATCGCGGTGATCAGCTCGTTGATCTTCATCTCGGACTGGAAGCGGTTGTTTTCCGTCTGCACCTGCAGGGCCTGCAACTCTTCCATCTGCTGCGCCATGTGGTCGACCAGCAGGCCAAGCGCGTTCTGGTCCGCGCCCTCGCCGTCGCCCGCATAACCCAGCCGGGTGATCGACGACAGCCACTCCTCCAGCTCGCGGATAAAGCGGTTCTGGCCGTGCCCGGCGAACAGTTCCAGAAGGCCCAGAACCAGCGACCCCGCCAGACCCAGAAGCGAGGACGAAAACGCCGTCCCCATCCCGCCCAGCTGGCTTTCCAGCCCCCCCATCAGCTTGCCAAAGACGTCAAGGCCGCTTTCCCCTTCCTGCGGGGCAAGCGAGCGGATCGTCTCCACCACCGCGGGGACCGTGGTCGCCAACCCCCAGAACGTGCCAAGAAGGCCAAGGAAGACCAAGAGGTTGATCAGGTAGCGCGTGATGTCCCGCGCTTCGTCGATACGCTGGACGACCGATTCCTGGATCGACCGCGACGATGAAGCCGAGATCGACAGCCGTGCCGCGCGGGACCGCAGCAGCGCCGCAAGCGGGGCCAGCAGGCGCGGCGGGGCCATGTCCTCGGTCCCCGGCGTGCCGCGGACGAAGTTCTCGATCCAGTAGACCGACTGCGCCAGGATCCAGAGCTGCCAGAAGCAGGACAGCACGCCCACCAGGAAGACGAAGGCGATCACCCCGTTTAGCACGGGGTTCGTGCGCAGGATGTCGATGATCGTGCCGTGGATGAACCAGGCCCCTGCCCCGACCAGGAGGCAGACCAGCAGCATCGTGGTGATCGCGCGGATCGGCTGCGAGAAGGTCGTGTTGACCTCTGCCCGCCCGGTGTCTGTCTGGGACATGTTGCCCTCTGGTTCCCCTGCCCTTTGACCCGAGTCTAGCAGGCTGGCCGCCACAGCCAAGCAAAAGGTCAGGTCAGCACGCGCACGCGGTCAGCCAGCCAGTCGAGGTCGGGGTCACGGATGCCAAGTTCCGCAAGATGGGCGGCCGTGGCCCACAGATAATCGCAGTTCCGGCCACGGCCGCCGGTTGCGCGGGCGATGATCTGCGCCTGTTCTTCGTGGCTGAGGTGGCAATACTGCACATGGTCCGGGTCGATCACATAGGCCAGCGCGTCCAGTGTCCCCGCATCGGTGCTGACCGGCAGGGTCATCTCCAGATAGGCCGAAGAAACCAGTTCACGCTCCCGCAGGGCAAACAGCGTCGCGGCTTCCTGCCCGGGGGCCACACGAAACGCGACGCCGGTGCAACTTCGACCCTCGGCCCGGTCGAGGGCAAGGACAAGGCCGGGGTTCTCCACCGTGCCGCGATGGTGGATCGACCGCATGCAGAAGCTGCGGTGCCACCCGTCCAGCCGCGCGATCCGGCGTTCCGCGACCGGAAATCCCGGGTCCCAGATCAGCGATCCGTAGCCGAAGACCCAAAGCGGTTCCTGCATGACTGGTCCTGTTGCGCTTGGCCCTGTAAACACCGGGGAACCGACAATGAAAAGGGCCGCCGGATGCGCAAGCTTCTCTTCCTGTTGATCGCCGCCACGGCGTTGTGGTCGGGCTACTGGTTCGTCGGGTCGAACGCCGTGCGCGACGGGGTGGAAAGCTTCTTCGCCGAAGCTGCGCGCCAGGGGATCACCGCCGAGAACAAGGGCATCACCGTCTCGGGCTTTCCCAACCGCTTCGACCTGACCATCGACGAACCGAAGCTTGCCGATCCGGTCTCCGGCGCGGGCTGGCAGGCGCCTTTCATCCAGGTCTTCGCCATGACCTGGAAGCCTTGGCACATCATCGCCGCGCTGGCGCCCCAGCAAGTCGTGACCCTGCCCGACCAGGTGGTGACCGTGGGGTCCGAGGGCCTGATGGCGAGCGTTCGCGCCAAGCCCTCGACCGACCTGCCGCTGGCCGAGGTACGGCTGGCCGGAACCGCGCTGAACCTGTCCTCCGACCGCGGCTGGACCCTTGGCTTGGGCGAGTTCACCCTAGGCCTGCGCGCCGACGAAGCGCTTGGGCCATCCGGCTATGAGCTCGGCTTCGACCTCGCCCCGCTGACGCCCGATCCGGCCTTCCTCACCGCCGTGAAAGCCGTCACCATCCCCGACCTGCCGCCCTCGGACCTGCCCGCCGCAATCGAGGCCCTTTGGGGCAGCGTCTTCCTCACCTTCTCGGCTCCCCTCGACCGCCACGCCGGCGAGGCGCGCCCCTACCTGCGCCGGGTCGAGATCAACCAGTTCAACCTGACCTGGGGCACCCTCTCCGCCACCGCGTCCGGCGTGGTCGAGGCCGACACCAACGGCTATGCCGCCGGGCGGCTGACCATCGACGTCACCAACTGGGACCGCCTGCCTGCCGTTCTCGTCGCCGCCGGCCTGATCGAGCCGCAGGTCGCCCCGACCATCGTGCGTGGCATGCAGGCGCTTGCCGCCCAATCCCCGGACCTCAAGGTTCTCTCGCTGTCGCTGGTGATGGAGGACGGCCGCATGAGCTTTGGACCCTTCCCCCTCGGCCCCGCCCCGCTGATGGTCCCACCCTCGGGTTAACGGCAGTACCGCCCGCCGCTACGGGCCGAGGTGTCAAAGTGGAAGTGGTCCTCGTGGTACCCGTCCGACCCCGGCCCCAGAGTCGTCATGAAATAGTTGCACCCGGCCTTGTAGATCCGACGCAACAGCCGGTTGTAGTCCTGCGCCACGGTGAGCACCTTGCCGTTCGACAGGATGAAAGCCGAGATGTCGATCGCCCGGCCCTTGCCATGCTCGCTGATCTTCGCGCCCCGGACATTGTTGCGACTGCGGCAGACGTAATGCGCCGCGATCTGCAACTCGACCAGCTTGCCGTCGAAGGCTGGCTGCGCGACCTCATCCACCCACGAGTTCAACGCCTTGGCGATGGAACAGTCCACTGTCGCCGTCTGGCTCAGCCGCACCCCGGCGACCGAGCTGATGGCCACCGGGTCCTCGACCCCGCAGCCCTGCACCTTCGAGCTGATCGGCGCGATCTCCTCGCCCTTGATGGCGGGCACCCCGCAGACTGCACCCTTCATCGACGCCGTCTCGCGCCGCTTCCGCCGCTCTTCCTTCTTCGACGGCGGCGGGATCGCGGCAAGATCGACCTCGTCCTGCGGTTCCTGCCCGGACAGGTCCAGCCCCGGCGCATTGGACGCGGCTTTCAGGGCCGCGATCTGCCCCTCCAGCGCCGCTGGCCGCGGAACGGGGCGCAGGGACCGCGACAGCGCGCCCTCCGGAGCCTCTACCGTCTCCTCTGGCAAAGCGGCCACCACCTCGGGTGCTGGGGCTGCGACGGCCTCCAAGAGGGAAGCTGTCAGCCGAGGATTTACCGGCGGGCGGGGCGAGCGGTCGATCTCCTGCGCCGCGGCTTCTTGCGCCAAGACAAGTGACAGCACCAGAAGCGCAACGCGCATCCGGCTCAGCCCTCTTTCGCAGACGGGGCGGCCCGGCCAAAGTCTGGCGCGGCGGTATCCTGCCCGGCCTCGATGATCCCGCGCCGGATCGCCCGGGTGCGGGTGAAATAGGCATGCAGATGCTCGCCATCCCCCATCCGGATCGCGCGCTGCAGCACGAAAAGCTCTTCGGCAAATCGGCCCAGGATATCCAGCACCGCATCCTTGTTGGTCAGGAACACGTCGCGCCACATCACCGGGTCGCTGGCGGCGATCCGGGTAAAGTCGCGAAAGCCGCTGGCAGAATACTTGATGACCTCGGACTGCGAGACGCGGCGCATGTGATCGGCCACACCGACCATCGTGTAGGCGATGGCATGGGGCACGTGGCTGACGACGGCCAGCACCAGGTCGTGATGCTCCACGTCCATCTCGTCGACGTTGGCACCCATGCCTTCCAGCAGTCCGCGCAGCAACGCAATCGCAGTCGCGTCGGTGTCCGGCAGCGGGGTCAACAGCCACCAGCGGTTCTGGAACAGCGACGCGAAACCCGACCGCGGCCCTGAATACTCGGTCCCCGCCAGCGGGTGCCCCGGCACGAAATGCACGCCGTCCGGCATGTGCGGCGCCACGGCATCGACCACCGCCCTTTTGACCGAGCCCACGTCCGTCACCGTCGCACCCGGCTTCAGATGCGGCCCGATCTCTGCGGCAATCTCTGACATCGCGCCCACCGGCACTGCCAGCACCACCAGGTCGGCATCCTTCACGGCCTCGGCGGCAGAAGCGCAGACCCGGTCACAGAACAGTTCGCGCGCCACCGCCCGTGTCTCCGGCGACTTCGCGTAACCGACGATCTCTCCGGCCAACCCCTGCGCCCGCATCGCATGCGCCATCGACGACGCGATAAGCCCCAGGCCGATCAGGGCGACGCGCGGATAGATCATTTCACACCCTTGAACTGCGCCACCGCATGGGCGACCTGCCGGCACGAGGATTGGTCCCCGATGGTGATCCGCAGGCAATGCGGCAGCTTGTAGCCCGCCACGCGCCGCACGATCAGCCCCTGCTTCTGCAGGAAGGCATCGCAGGCCTCGGCCTCTTCCTGGCTTGCAAAGCGCGCCAGGATGAAGTTCGCCATCGAAGTGTCCGACGGCACCCCGATCTCGGCCAGGGCATTGGCCAGCCAGGACCGCATCCGCGTGTTCTCGGCCCGGCACTTCGCCACGAAATCCTGGTCCCGCACTGCGGCCTCGGCGGCTTCGAGCTGCGTCGTCGACAGGTTGAACGGCCCCCGGATGCGGTTCAGCACGTCGATCACGTGTTTCGGCCCGTAACCCCAGCCGATCCGCAACCCGCCCAACCCGTAGACCTTCGAGAAGGTCCGCGTCATCACCACGTTGTCGCGCGCATCGACCAGCGACGCGCCCCCATCGTAGCCCTCGACATATTCCGCATAGGCCCCGTCCAGCACCAGAAGCGCCTGCGGCGGCAGGTTCTCGGCCAGCCGGGCAATCTCGGCGCCCGAGATCATCGTCCCGGTGGGGTTGTTCGGGTTGGCGATGAAAACAAGCTTCGTGCGCCGGTTGCAGGCCGCAAGAATCGCGTCCACATCCGCCGTCCGCTCGCGTTCCTGCACCTCGACGGGTGTCGCGCCGACCGCCATCGTCGAGATCCGGTACATCAGGAAGCCATGCTCGGTGAACACCACCTCGTCGCGCGGACCGGCATAGGCCTGGCAAAGGAATGTGATGATCTCGTCCGACCCCGCCCCGCAGATGATGCGGGACGCGTCCAGCTTGTGCACCTCGGCAATCGCCGCGCGCAGGTCACCGTGATCGGTGTTGGGATAGCGGTGCAGGCTGTGCACGGTCCGCGAAAACGCTTCCTTTGCCTTGTCCGACGGGCCGAACGGGTTCTCGTTCGACGACAGCTTCACGACATTGGCCACGCCCGCCACATGCGCCTTGCCGCCCTCGTAAAGGGCGATGTCAAGAATGCCTGGCTGCGGCTTGATCTGGTCGTTCATCTGGCCCCCCGGGAGTCGAGGCCCCGTTTACCCGGCAAAGCCCCGCAAGGCCAGAGGGTTCCACCCGGACCGGCGGTGGATAAGCGGAGCGCTGGCGCGCAAGTCATTGTCTCGTCGTCGGCCTTCGCCTCCTCCTCGGCTGACGAGGGGCGCTGCCCCTCGAGCTCCCCGGGATACTTGCACCAGTATGAAAGCGCGGGATTTCATACTGGCCCAAGTATCCCCGCCGGAGGCACTCCGAGGAGGAGGCGAAGCCCGACGACGAGACAAATGTCTTGCGCGTCAGCGCTCCTTTGAACTGACCCGGTCAGACCGCGAGGAAGTTGGTGAATTGCCAGGGATCGCCCTCGTCGCGCTCTTCGGCGAAGCTGTTGATCCGGTTCTGGATCGGGGTCCAGTCGGTGTAGTGGCACTCGATCCGGCCCAGGTAGGGGCGCTGGACTTCAAGGCAGCGGACATGGTCCATCTCGTCGGCCTCGACAAAGCCCGCGTTCTGGTTCTCGGCCGCCCAGATCATCGCCGCCAGCACGGCGGACGTCACCTGCATCCCCGTCGCGTTCTGGTACGGGGCAAGCCGCCGCGCCTCCTCGCAGGACAGGCGCGAGCCGTACCACATCGCGCCCTTGGCATGCCCATAGAGGAACACCCCAAGGTCATCCCCGCCCGCCGCGATCTCTTCGGCGGTCAGGATATGCTGCTCCGGCTGGCGCTTCCCGGCCCCGTTCATCTCGTGCAAGCTCAGGATCGCGTCGTTGCACGGGTGGTAGGCGTAATGGCAGGTCGGGCGGTAGACGGCTTTGTCCCCCTCCCAGACCGTGTAGTAGTCCGGGATCGACAGCGCCTCGTTGTGGGTGATGACATAGCCGAACTGAGGGCCCACGTCCGGGCACCAGCTCCGCACCCGGGTATCCGCACCCGACCGGTCGATCCAGATCGCATAGCCCGGCCCGTGGTCGAAGGCATGCCCATGCGGCGGCAGCTTCTTCTCATGCGTGCCCCAGCCCAGCTCCGCCGGCTGATAGCCTTCGGACAACAGCCCATCCACCGACCAGGTGTTGACGAAGACCCCCAGCGGCTTGGCCTTGGCCGAGACCTGGGTGTCCCGCTCCGCCACGTGGATGCCCTTGACCCCCAGCCCCTGCATCAGAGCCGCCCAATCCTCGCGCGACTTCGGATCGGCCTTGACCCCGGTATCCGCAGCCAGCCGCAGCAATGCCTCTTTCAGCAGCCACGACACCATTCCCGGGTTCGCCCCGCAGCAGCTGACCGCCGTCGGACCGCCCACATAAGTCTTCCCCAACTCCCGCACCCGTTCCCGCAGCGGATAGTTCGTCCGGTCGGCATTGGGCAGCGAGGACCCGAAGTAGAACCCCGGCCAAGGCTCCACCACCGTATCGAGGTACTGGACCCCCATCTCCTGCGCGAGCTTCATCAGCTCGATGGAATCCACGTCCACCGACAGGTTGACGATCATCCCCCGCCCGGTCGGGAACAGGCCCTTCAGGACGTCCGCGAAATTGTCCGGCGTCAGCGCCACCTGCAGATGCCGGATGCCGTGGTCCCGCAGGATATGTGCATAGTCCGCCGTCGGCTCGATCACCGTGAACCGCGCACGGTCGAACCCGACATGCCGCTCGATCAGCGGCAAGACCCCCCGCCCGATCGACCCAAATCCGATCATCACCAGCGCGCCCTCGATCCGGGCGTGGCGTTCCGTCGTCATTGTCGGTTCCTTTCAGGACTTGTAGGCCTTGGCCTGCAGGTAATCCATCAGCGCCATCAGCACGCCCGAGACCACGAAGGTCAGATGGATGATCACGAGCCACATCATCTCGGACTGCCCGAAGGTCACCGCAGAATCGATGTCCCGGATCTCCATGAACTTCTTCAGCAGATGTATCCCCGAGATCGCCACGATGCTGGCAATCAGCTTCATCTTCAACCCGCCGAAATCGACCTTGCCCATCCAGCCCGGCCGGTCCGCCCCCGCATCGAAATCGAACTTCGACACGAAGTTCTCGTACCCCGAGAACAGCACGATCAACAGCAGGTTCGCCGCCAGCGTCAGGTCGATCAGCGTCAGCGCCGCCAGGATCATCTCCTCGGCCGTCAGCTCCAGCACCTTCGGCAGGTAGTAGAACAGCTCCTTGATGAAGATCACGGTCATCATGCCCAGGGCCACCACCAGCCCCAGATACATCGGCGCCATCAGCCAGCGGCTGGCAAACAGACCGCGCTCGAACCGGTTCTCGACCGAAGGCTTATCGACCATGCGCAACTCCCGCCGCTGAATGAACGAAGGCCCGCCATGATCTGGCGGGCCCCTTCCTGCCGACAAGGGGCAGTCTTAGTTCTTCGCGTAGTATTCGACGACCAGGTTCGGTTCCATCTGCACCGGATAGGGCACGTCGCCCAGTCCCGGAGTGCGCACGAACTTCGCCGTCAGCTTGTTGTTGTCGACTTCCAGATAGTCCGGAACGTCCCGCTCGGTCAGCTGGATCGCTTCCAGGATCAGCGCCATCTGCCGCGACTTCTCGCGGACCGAGATGACATCACCCTCGGACACCCGGTACGAGGCGATGTTCACCCGCTTGCCGTTCACCAGCACGTGGCCGTGGTTCACGAACTGACGCGCCGCGAAAATGGTCGGCACGAACTTGGCGCGGTAGACCACCGCGTCCAGACGACGCTCCAGCAGACCGATCAGCATCTCGCCGGTGTCGCCGCGCACACGCTCGGCTTCGCCATAGATCTTGCGGAACTGCTTTTCGGTCAGGTCGCCGTAATAGCCCTTGAGCTTCTGCTTGGCGCGGAGCTGCGTGCCGAAGTCCGACAGCTTGTTCTTCCGGCGCTGGCCGTGCTGGCCCGGGCCGTACTCGCGCTTGTTGATCGGGGACTTCGGACGGCCCCAGATGTTCTCGCCCATGCGGCGGTCGATCTTGTACTTGGCAGAGGTGCGTTTGGTCACCGCTGATCTCCTTCTATGTTACGAAGGGCGTTGTCCTTTGGTCTTCCGACCCGACAGGCATCCCCTTGCGGGGGCCACCAACACCAATGAAAAGCCCCGGAATCGCTTCCGGGACGTGCGCGGCTTATACAGGCCAAACCGGGGGAGTCAACAGCACCCCCACCCCATAGGTCGGAGCCTGCCCCGACCCGTAGGGTGCGCATTCATGGCGCACCAACCACCGACCTTCCCACCGTGGGAAGCGCTACAGCGCACCGTCCCCCTCAACCACCCACACGACGAGAGGGCCGCACCCTCCCTCGGGCGGGCACCGCAACAGCCGAACAAAGCACTTTATGCCTCACCCCCTCCCCCCGCAGTTCTACCGACCGCCCTCACAAAGCGCCCTCCCGGGGGGAGGGAGGGCGCGGCCCGGCGGGCTTACGCCCTTGATTCCGGGCCAAGGAGACCGACAGCGCCAATCTAGTCGTTGGCATTTTCTTAGGAAAAGGTCTGGTATTTGTGCGCTGAATGTTCTAAAGATCCAAAAAAAGATCCAAGGCGGCATCACTCATGAACTTCCCCAAGATCGAACCTCTGCGCCCAGAGAATGCTCCGCCGCCTCTCCCCACTGTGGCTGGTGGCTTCTCAACGATTCTTGCGGATCCTCCTTGGCGCTTTAGTAACCGCACTGGAAAGGTGGCTCCAGAGCACAGGAGACTTGATCGCTACTCGACGATGTCCCTTGAGGCGATTAAGGAATTACGCGTTAAGGAGGTAAGCGCGAAGAATGCCCATCTTTATCTTTGGGTCCCTAATGCGTTGCTTCCAGAGGGATTGCAGGTCATGGACGCATGGGGCTTTAGGTATGTCTCCAACATAATCTGGGCCAAACGGCGCAAGGATGGCGGCCCAGATGGCCGCGGTGTTGGCTTTTACTTTCGGAACGTCACTGAAATTCTTCTGTTTGGCGTGAAAGGTTCACTTCGGACGCTCTCCCCAGCACGGTCTCAGGTCAATATGATTGAAACCAGAAAGCGAGAGCACTCACGAAAGCCTGACGAGCAGTATGATCTCATAAAGGCATGCTCTCCAGGTCCATATCTTGAAATGTTCGCTCGCCATCCGCAGAAAGGCTGGTCGGTCTGGGGAGACGAGGCACCAGAGGAGGTGGCTCCGCGCGGCAAAGTTCATAAGGGGTATGCTGGAGGCGAAATGCTTCCAAAGGTGCAGCAGAATGAACACCTTCCGGTTGCTGTGTCCGAGGCCGTGAGCCAGCAAATTCGCCTAATGTATGAAGCTGGTTCGAGCATTCGAGAAATTGCCGAAGACGCTGGCTATTCGATCCAAAGGGTTCGCACTCTCCTCGAACTGTCAGACACTCCGTTGCGTCGACGTGGCAGGCCTGCGACCGCGTAGGCATATTTCAAGCATACGGCTTTCCATTCCATGTCTTCTCAGTAGCTGCAACAATCAGGACCGGACAGGAACCCATAACGCCTCTTCGGACACGCATCTGCGCCTTATCGAATGCTGTTACCGTAGACGTAGTGAGGTCTATTGGTAGTTTCGCCACTCGCTCCTCTTCGGGTAACGTTGATTGATATGTGTTCCAGAGACTCCTTGCTAACGTTAGCAGAGAGAGACGGTCTTTCGTTACGATTACACCGGCAGAGATCACTCCAGCGTCATACCAAGATCTATACGAGGCTAGATCGCGGTCTAGGTTTCCATCCTTAGCATTCCACTCAACGTCCAAGACAATTCGGTTCTTGAAGTTGTCGACTAGGTATCCTTCTTGATAGATCGTGGGAAGTTCACCCAACTTAACGTTATCTCTGGAGAATAGTATTCCAGTTGTTGAAAGATCTAGACGCGTCTCTCGCCATCCTCTCTTACTGAACTCGGTATCAATTTGGTCAGCTATGTCGCCTCGATTACCACCTGGCTTCAACCAATATTGAGGATCCAATCGATAAGTTGAGAGAACTTCACAGATATCTGCCCATTCATTTGGACAAACTGCCTTCATCACTGCTGCTGCAGAGTTGGTCTCCATGTATTCCCAGTGGGAACGCGCTTCCACAGGTAATACATTGGGGTCGTCATACGTGTAAGTTTGGAACATCTGTGATCACGCCCAAGTTGTGCGCTTCGTTTCTTGCCTACTAAAGCGCGTGGTGCAATAGCCGACGGCACCCCCACCCCTTAACAAACCCCTAACGCCCACAGCTAACCCATTGGAATCCCTTGCGGCCCCCAGCGCGCCGCGCGCGGCGCGGCCTCAGCGGTTCACATCCACCACCACCCGCCCCTGCACGCCCCCCTTCAGGATCGCCGCCCCGAGTGCAGGCACCTCGCCCAGCCCCACCTCCCGGACCATCGCCTCCAGCTTCCCCATCGGCAGGTCCGAAACGACCCTCTTCCAGGCCACCACACGCCGCTCGAACGGGACCGTCACGGAGTCGACCCCCAGCAGATTCACCCCCCGCAGCAGAAACGGGATGACCGAGGCCGGCAGCGCAGCTCCCCCCGCCAGCCCCACCGCCGCGACCGACCCCCCGTGCTTCATCTGCCCCAGCACCCGCGCCAGCATCGCGCCCCCCACCGCATCCACGCACCCCGCCCAGGTCTCCGCCTCCAGGGGCCGCTTCACCACCTCCGCCAGCTCCTCCCGCGGCACGATCCGGGCAGCCCCGAGGTCCCGCAGATACCCCTCCGTCTCCGCCCGCCCCGTCACCGCCGCGACCTGGTAGCCCAACTTCGCCAGCACCGCGACCGCCACCGACCCCACGCCGCCCGAGGCCCCGGTGACCAGCACCTCACCCTTCTCCGGGGTCAACCCATGCTCCTCCAACGCCATCACCGCCAGCATCGCCGTGAACCCCGCCGTCCCCACCGCCATCGCCTGCCGCGTGGTCAGTCCCGCAGGCAACGGCACCAGCCAGTCCGCCTTCACCCGAGCCTTCTGGGCATACCCGCCCCAATGCACCTCCCCGACCCGCCAGCCCGTCAGCACCACCTTGTCGCCCGGCTTGTAGCGGGCGTCGTCTGACGCCTCGACCGTTCCCGCAAAGTCTATCCCGGCCACATGCGGCCAGGCCCGGACAATCCCGCCCCCATTCGCAGACAAGGCCAGCCCGTCCTTGTAGTTCAGCGTCGAATACTCGACCGCCACCGTCACGTTGCCCGGCGGCAGCACAACTTCATCCAACTCCCGCAGATGAGCCACGGCGGCATCGCCTTCCTTCTCCAGAACCAGTGCGCGGAACATCTCGGCCTCCCTATCCAACCGCCCCAACTCCGCCCCGGCCCGGAGGGATTGTCAACCCGCGCCACCCGGGCCACTCTCCGCCCAAAGGAGACCCCAATGACCCAGGAACACATCGGCTTCATCGGCACCGGCCTGATGGGCCACGGCATGGCGAAGAACATCGTCGAAAAGGGCTACCCCCTTACCGTCACCGCCCACCGCAACCGCGCGCCCGTCGATGACCTGATCGGGCGCGGCGCCACCGAAGCGACCATCGAAGACCTCGCTGCCCGCTCCACAATCATCTTCCTGACCCTCCCCGGCTCGCCCCAGGTGGCCGAGGCCGTGGCAAGGATGACCCCACACCTGAAACCGGGAACGGTCATCGTCGACTGCTCCACCTCCGACCCCACCGTCACCGAACGCCTCGCCACCGACCTTGGCACACGCGGCATCCACTTCGCCGACGCCCCCCTCTCCCGCACGCCGAAAGAGGCCTGGGCGGGCACGCTCGACTGCATGGTCGGGGCGGAACCGGAGGTCTTCCAGCGCATCCAGCCCGTCATCGCCACGTGGGCCGGGAAGATCGTCCACATCGGGCGGGTCGGCGACGGGCACCGGATGAAACTGCTGAACAACTTCCTCTCCCTCGGCTATGCCGCGATCTATGCCGAGGCGCTGGCCCTCGCATCAAAGGTCGGCATCTCCACCGCGACCTTCGACAGCGTGATCCGCGGCGGCCGCATGGACTGCGGCTTCTACCAGACCTTCATGGGCTACGCGCTGGAGGGCAACCGCGAGGCCCATCGCTTTACCCTGTCGAACGCCTACAAGGACCTGCGCTATCTCGAGAGCATGGCTAACGCCGCCACCGTCACCACCACGATGGCGAGCGCGGCAAAGAACAGCTTTGCCGGGGCGGTGGCGCAGGGCGGCGCGGGGCCGGAGGATTATGTGCCCCACCTGACGGATTTTGTCGCAAGGGCAAATGGGGTGAAGCGGGACTGAACAACCCCCTTTCACCTGGCTCCAAATACCCTCGGGGGGTTCGGGGGGCGAAGCGCCCCCGACGACCGAGCCGCTTTGCGTCCTTCACGCAAAGCGGCGAGACAAAAGGCTCGCGTGGAACGCGCTCAATTCAAGAGCCGCCCCTCACCCACACTTCGAATGCCCACACGACCCGCAAGTCAGGCAGCCCTCCACCATCCGCAGGTCATACGACCCGCAGGATGGGCAGGCCTTGCCGCGCGGAGCCTCTCCGACACGCAGCAGTTCCGCCTTGGGGTCGGATTTCAGGCCCAGCCCCTCACCCTCGATGAAGCCGATGTCGATCAGGTGGCGTTCGATCACGCCGCCGATAGCCGCCAGAATGGACGGAATGTAGCGCCCCTCCATCCAGGCCCCGCCGCGGGGGTCGAAGACGGCTTTCAGCTCCTCGACCACGAAGGAGATATCCCCGCCGCGCCGGAAGACCGCCGAGATCATCCGGGTCAGGGCCACAGTCCAGGCGAAATGCTCCATGTTCTTGGAGTTGATGAACACCTCGAACGGGCGGCGGTGGCCGGCGATGACGATGTCGTTGATGGTGATGTAAAGCGCGTGTTCCGAGCCCGGCCATTTGACCTTGTAGGTCTGGCCTTCAAGTGCTGCGGGCCGGTCCAGCGGGTCGGAGAGATACACCACCTCGCCCCCCGTCACTGGCTGCGACGACACGGGCGCGGTCTGCTTTTCGCTGACGGTCAGGACGGAGCCGGTCACGTCGTTCGGCCGGTAGGTCGTGCAGCCTTTGCAGCCCTGATCCCAGGCGGCCATGTAGACCTCTTTGAAGGCATCAAAGCTGATGTCCTCGGGGCAGTTGATGGTCTTGGAAATCGACGAATCCACCCATTTCTGCGCCGCCGCCTGCATGCGGACATGGTCCAGCGGCGGCAGGGTCTGGGCGTTGACGAAATGGTCGGGCAAGGGCGCATCACCGTGCTTCTCGCGCCAGAGGCGGACGGCGAAGTCGACGACCTCTTCCTCGGTGCGGGAGCCGTCCTTCTGCAGGACCTTGCGGGTGTAGGCATAGGCGAAGACCGGCTCGATGCCCGAGCTGACGTTCCCGGCGTAGAGGCTGATCGTCCCCGTGGGCGCGACCGAAGTGAGCAACGCATTGCGGATGCCATGCTGGGCGATGGCGTCGCGGACGTCCTTGTCCATCTGGGCCATGTTGCCGGAGGCCAGGTAGCCCTGCGCGTCGAACAGCGGGAAGGCGCCCTTCTCTTTCGCCAGATCGACCGAGGCGAGATAGGCCGCCCGCGCGATGGCGTGCATCCAGATTTCGGTGACCTTCGCGGCCTCCTCCGATCCATAGCGCAGGCCGACCATCAGGAGGGCATCGGCGAGGCCGGTGACCCCAAGACCGATCCGCCGCTTGGCCTTCGCCTCGGCCTGCTGTTCGGGCAGCGGGAAGCGACTGGCGTCGACGACATTGTCCATCGCCCGGACCGCTACGCGCACCAGATGGTCCAGCGCCTTCATGTCCATCGACGCATGGGCGTCGAAGGCGTTCTTGACCAGCGTGGGCAGGTTGATCGAGCCGAGGAGGCAGGCGCCATAGGGCGGCAGGGGCTGCTCACCGCAGGGGTTGGTGGCGGCGATGGTCTCGACATAGCCGAGGTTGTTCATCGCGTTGATGCGGTCGATGAAGATCACGCCTGGCTCGGCATAGTCGAAGGTCGACCGCATGATCTTGTTCCACAGGTCCTGCGCCTGGATGGTCTTGTAGACCTTGCCCCCAAAGACCAGCTCCCACGGGCCATCGGCCTTGACGGCGGCCATGAAGGCATCGGTCACCAGCACCGACAGGTTGAACATCCGCAGGCGCGCAGGGTCGCGCTTGGCTTCGATGAAGGCCTCGATATCCGGGTGGTCGCAGCGCATCGTCGCCATCATCGCACCGCGACGGCTGCCCGCCGACATGATCGTCCGGCACATCGCGTCCCAGACGTCCATGAAGCTGAGGGGACCCGAGGCATCCGCCGCGACCCCCTTCACCTCGGCGCCCTTGGGCCGGATGGTGGAGAAGTCGTAGCCGATCCCTCCGCCCTGCTGCATGGTCAGCGCGGCCTCTTTCAGCCCGGTGAAGATCCCCTCCATCGTGTCCGGGATGGTCCCCATGACGAAGCAGTTGAAGAGGGTCACCGACCGCCCGGTCCCCGCCCCTGCCGTGATCCGCCCGGCGGGGAGGAACTTGAAGCCTTCCAGCGCCGCGTAGAACTCCGCCTCCCACTTGGCGGGGTCCTTTTCGACCTCGGCCAGGGCCCGTGCGATCCGCCGCCAGGTATCCTCGACACTGCCGTCGATGGGGGTGCCGTCCGCCTCCTTGAAGCGGTACTTCATGTCCCAGATCTGCTCGGCAATCGGGGTGTCGAAACGCGACATGGGGGCGAATCTTTCTGTCTGTTGTGGATAACTGGAACGAAGGACCCAAGATACGCCCCAGCCCCCGTCGGGTCAACTTGAACACCCCGTCGCAGGCCCTATGATCACCGCCATGATCAATCTCCTCAAACTCTGCGTCGGCGCCGAGTCGGTCGAGGACCTCCTTGACTGGCAGCGCCAGCAACGCCCGCACTGGCCCGAGGGCAAGGCCATCCACGTCACCCGCATGTGGCCGAAACGCGAGGCGGACGTGCTGGAAGGCTCGCTCTACTGGGTGATAAAGGGCGTGATCCTGGCACGCCAGCGCATCACCGACCTGCAAGAGGTCAACCTTGGAGACGGCATCCCGCGATGTGCCTTGATCCTTGACCAGGAGGTCATCCGCACCGAGGCTGCACCGCGCCGCCCTTTCCAAGGCTGGCGCTACCTTGACCCGAAAGAGGCCCCGCGCGACCTGCCGAAGGGCCGCGCGAAGGATGACCCGCTACCGCCGAAGCTGGCGCAGGCGCTGGCCGAGCTTGGGCTGCACTAGAAGTTGTTCGGGTTCCCCGCGACGATCGTGCCGGTGCCGCCGTCCTTGCCGTCCTGCACCCAGGTAACCGCCTCGCCGTCGATCCGGACCCCCCAGCAGTCCTTGCCTTCGCCGTAGTCGAAGCACATCGCGTCGCCCTCGACCATCCAGGTCCCGCCGTAGCCCTGGCCCTTGATCGTGCCATCCGCCGCATAAAACTCGGTATAGGCCCCGCTTGCGGTCATGCTGCCCTGCACCGTGTTGCCGCTGATCGCGGCGGTGATCTCTGCCCCGGTGGCAAGCGTGTCGGCAAAGGCGGGCGCGGCAAGGGCCACGAAAGCAAGGGCGGTAAGGCGGATCATCGGTAGCTCTCCCCGTTGGTTTGCGACGAACGTAGGCGGCGTTGCCAAAGGTCAATGGTCTTTCCATTTCTTCGGCGCGGGTCCATGACTGCTGCCATGCCCCGTCCGCTCCTCATCGCTGCGCCGTTCATCTTCCTGCTTCTGTGGTCGGCGGGCTTTGCCATCGCGAAGATCGGGCTGATGCATGCCGGACCCTTCACGCTGCTCGCGCTGCGATACTCCATCGCGGTCCTTGTCCTTCTTCCGCTGCTTCCGATCCTGAAGCCGCAGTTTCCCAAGGGCCGGGCCGCCCTGGACATTGCCGTCACCGGCTTCCTGATCCAGGTCGCCTACTTCGGCCTGTGCTACATCGCCTTCAAGTCCGGAGTTTCGGCGGGGGGCGTCGCAATCATCGTCTGCCTGCAACCGATCCTCGTAAGCCTCATTGCGCCCTGGATGGTCGGCGAAACCGTCAGCACCTCACGCTGGATCGGCCTGGTCCTCGGCCTTGGCGGGGCCGTCACCGTGATCCTTGCCCGATCCGGCATCGCGCATGAGCCTCCGCTCGGACTGCTGGCGGCGGTCGGCGGCTTGATCGGCATGACCGCCGCGACGCTTTACGAAAAGCGCTTCGGCATCACCACGCATCCTGTCCCGGCAAACCTGATCCAGTATGCCGTCGGTGCCGTCTTCACCCTGCCCCTTGCCCTTGCCACCGAGGGAATGCAGGCAGACTGGACGCCCCAGCTTTGGGCGACTCTCGCCTATCTGGTCATCGGCAACTCATTGATCTCGATCACGCTTCTCCTCGCGATGATCCGCGCCGGGGAAGTTGCCCGCGTCTCGGCGCTCTTCTACCTCGTCCCGCCGCTCTCGGCCCTTTTCGCCTGGCCGCTTCTGGGCGAGGCCATGCCGCCCCTGGCCTGGGCAGGAATGGCGCTGGCGGGGATCGGGGTCACTTTGGCACGACGGTAAGCTCCTCGTGCGCCTTCGGCTTCTCGTCGCGAAGGGTCCAGCGAGGAGGGACGAAGTCCACCGACGAGCGGTTCAGAAGGGCCGCGCCGAAACCCCAAGCTTCGCCGCAAGACCTGCATAGGCGGCAAGGTCCTCGCCCGACCACTCGGCCATGCGAGACGCCCATAGTACCGCCTGACTCGAATGGATCAGCCCATCCGAGAGGATGCGCAGATGGTTCGCCCGCAGCGTCTCGCCCGACGAGGTGATGTCTGCGATGGCCTCGGCTGTGCCGTTCAAAACCGTGCCCTCGGTCGCCCCCTGGCTGTCAACCAGTTGGTAATCCGCAACCCCTTGCGCCTGCAGGAAATCCCGCACCAGCCGGTGATACTTGGTGGCGATCCGCAGCCGATGGCCATGCGCCTTTCTGAACCCAGCCGCTGCCGCGTCAAGGTCATCCACCGTCTCCACATCAATCCAGACGTTCGGAACTGCGATCACCAGGTCGGCATGTCCAAAGCCCAGCTTCGTGACCTCGGCCACCTCGTCCTCACCCAGCTGCTCGCGCACCAGATCGCTTCCGGTAACCCCAAGGTGAATCCGCCCCGCCGCCAGCTCGCGCGGGATCTCCCCCGCGGACAAGAGGACCGGGACAACGCCCTCCACCCCCTCGACGACCCCCGAATACTCCCGGTCCGATCCGGCGCGCCGCATGACGACCCCACGCGCGCCGAACCAGTCAAAGCAGTCCTGCATCAGCCGCCCCTTGGACGGCACGCCCACCCGGATCATGCCACCGCCCCCTTCAGCCGAGCGACCAGTCCCGGCCGGATCACCCCTCCCACCGCCGGGATGAAGGCCCCCGCACCCAGCACGGCCGTCAGGGCGTCATAGCGGCCACCGCTGGCGACCGGGGGCATTCCGTCGGCAAGAAAGCTGAAGACGAACCCGTCGTAATACTCCAGCGCCGTGCGCCCGTGGCTCGCCTCGAAGGCCAGCGTCGCCACGTCCACCCCCCGCGCCGCCAGCGCCTCCAGCCGCGCGGCAAAGCGGTCCACCGCCGGGCCGATGGCGGGAAGCATCGGGGTTATCCCGCGCAGGTGGCTCAGCGCATGCGCCGCCGGTGCCTCCAACGAGAGCAGATCATACAGCAGCGCCGCCTCGGTCGCCTTGATTGGCGGCGTCTCGGCATCGGCGACCAGGGCCTCGGCCCGAGCGGCAATTTCCTCGGCAGAGCGCAGACCCACAAAGGTCCCAGCTTCTTCGATCAGAGCCATCGGTGACCCGGCTTTCAGCCGTTCCAGCAGCGCCACGCGCCCCGCAGGAACCGAAGCCCGCCCGGCGAACCGATCCAGCAGCGCCTTGAACCGCGAGGGCCGCCAGACATGCCGCAGCAACGCCGCCTTCCGGCGTTCGCTGGTCTCCAGCCCGCGGACGGCGGCCATCAGGATACCGATGTCCCCCGTCACAGGCCGCAGGTTCAAGCCTGCCAGCAAATCGCGAAAAAGGGCAAAGACCTCGGCGTCTGCCGCTTCCGGAGACATGCGGTCGAAAACTTCATAGCCGACCTGCAGATACTCGCTGGCCCGCCCCGAACCGCGCATCTGCTTGCGGAACACCTCGCCCAGATAGGCATAGCGCGCCGGTTCCGCCCCATGCGCCATGTGGGCCTGCACCACCGGCACGGTGAAGTCCGGCCGCAGCATCATCTCGCCCCGGACCGGATCGTCGGTCACATAGGCCCGCGCCCGGATATCCTCGCCATACAAGTCCAGCAGAGTCCCCGCCGGTTGCAGGATATCCGCCTCGACCGGCAACGCGCCCGCCTGGACGAAGGCCTGCAGAAGCCGCTCGCCCTCGGCCCGGATCGCGGCCTTGGGGGTCATTGGTCCAGCATCTTTAGGACAGCGGCAACCAGATTGGCCCGAGGCACCTCGACCTGCGCCGGGCGATCCTTCCATTCCTCAAGCGTAGCGCTTTCCGCGATCTTGGCGCCAAGGATCAGGTCCTTCAGGATCACGGTCCCCTTCTGGGCCTCATCCCCGCCCTGGATCACCGCGACCGGCGAGGCGCGCTTGTCCGCGTACTTGAGCTGGTTGCCGAAGTTCTTCGGATTGCCCAGGTAGACCTCCGCCCGGATGCCCGCCTGGCGCAGGTCACCGACCATGCCCATGTAGTCGGCCATTCGGTCCCGATCCATCACGGTCACAACCACCGGACCCGCCACATCACCCCCGACCCGCCCCTTGGCCCTCAGAGCGGCAAGCAACCGGTCCACCCCGATGGAGACCCCCGTCGCCGGGACGTCCTGCCCGGTGAACCGCTTGACGAGGCCGTCATACCGCCCCCCGCCAGCCACGGACCCGAACTGCCGCTTGCGGCCCTTTTCGTCCAGGATCTCGAAGGTCAGCTCCGCCTCGTAGACCGGCCCGGTATAGTAGCCGAGGCCGCGGACGACACCGGGGTCGAGCACAATGCGGTCCGGCCCATAGCCCTGCGCTTCCAGCAGCGCTGCGATGCCTTCCAGCTCGTCGATGCCCTCGGTCCCGACAACCGAAGTCCCAACCAGTTCCCGCAGTCGGGCCACCGTCGCGGCCCCGGTGTCGCGCTTGGCGGTTGTGAAGCCCATCACGACCTCGGCCTGGTCCGGGGAAAGCCCCGCCCCCTTGGTGAAGTCGCCGCTGTCGTCCTTGCGGCCCTCGCCCAGCAGGGCGCGGACGCCCTCCGGCCCCAGACGGTCGATCTTGTCGATGGCGCGCAAAACGATGCCGCGTTCGGCGTCCTTGTCGTCGCCAGCCAGGCCCGCGACCTCCATCACGCCGTTCAGGACCTTCCGGTTGTTGACCTTCACCACGTAGTCGCCCCGGGGGATGCCGACCTCTTCCAGGGCGTCGGCGAGCATCGCGCAGATTTCGGCGTCGGCGGCCACGGAAGCCGACCCCACCGTATCCGCGTCGCACTGGTAGAACTGGCGGAAGCGGCCCGGACCCGGCTTCTCGTTCCGCCAGACGGGGCCCATCGCGTACCTCCGGTAGGGCGAGGGGAGGTCGTTGCGGTACTGGGCGGCGACGCGCGCTAGGGGGGCGGTGAGGTCGTATCTCAGGGCCAGCCAGTCGGCGTCCTCATCCTGCCAGGCGAAGACGCCCTCGTTGGGGCGGTCGACGTCGGGGAGGAACTTGCCGAGGGCTTCCACCGTCTCCACCGCCGAGGTCTCCAGCGGGTCGAACCCGTACCGGTGGTAGACCCCCGCGATGCGGTCGAGCATGGCTTTCCGTTCGGTGACCTCGGCCCCGAAGTAGTCGCGGAATCCCTTCGGGGTCTCGGCGCGGGGGCGGCGGGGTTTGTCGGCCATGGGCGGGACCTTCGCTTTTGATCGGGGTCCGTGTATCCCGTGGGAAGCAGGCGGGCAAGCGGGGGGTGTGATGGACCGGGTCGAGCAGCTGGAGGAACGGGTGGCCCACCTGATGCGGGCGGTGGAGGACCTGTCGGACGTGGTGGCCCGTCAGGCAGGGGAGATCGCGGGGCTGGAGCGGCGGGTTCGGCTGCTGATGGAGCGGGCTGCGGAGGAGGAGGCCCTGGGGGGAGCCGCCCCGGACGCGAACGTCCGCCCGCCGCACTGGTGAGCGCGCCGCGCGCGGCGCGGTGGAGGCCGCAAAGGATTCCAAGGGGTTAGCTGTGGGCGTTAGGGGTTTGTTAAGCGGCGCTCACAGTCCATACGGCTCTCTTCGAAGTTGAAGCGTAGATGCAAATTGACAACCTTGCGCGTATGTAGATGCTGAACCCACACCGCCCCAACTGAGTATCGTGATGCAAGACGTTTCAACCACGAAGAGTTTTGTCCAAGTCGAACTTGATGAAGAAAAGCTAGAAGCCTTGTCTGTTGAGGACATCGTCGAGAAGTTTTGCTCTCAACTGAACCCCTTAGAGAAGCCAATTCACCTGTTCCAAGATAAGCGCAACGGAGCCTTCTTCACTGAGTGCCATGTTCGGGCTAGCACTCTAG
>JAIXSA010000064.1 GCA_027484915.1 Paracoccaceae bacterium
CCCCCGTCACCCCAAGGGCAGCACCACCTGGAACCGGCTCCCCCGCCCCTTCTCGCTCTCGATCCGCAGCCACCCCCGATGCCGGCTCACGATGTGCTTCACGATGGCAAGCCCCAGCCCCGTCCCGCCCATCTCCCGCGACCGGTGGCTGTCGACCCGGTAGAACCGCTCCGTCAGCCGAGGCAGGTGGACCGGGTCGATCCCCTCCCCCTCGTCCGCCACCTCCACCCGCACTGCCGGCCCCCGCACCGTCTCCTCCGGGGTCAGCGAGACCCGCACCACCTGCCCCGAGGCCCCGTATTTCAGTGCGTTCTCGACGAGGTTTGTGAAGACCTGCACCAGCTGGTCCCGGTCCCCCGGCACCGTCACCGCCTCCCCGGTCAGCTCCACCCGATCCCCCTCCTTCTCAGCGACCCCGCGAAGCGAGGAGATCACCCCCTCCAACACCCCCCGCAGCTCCACCGGCTCCCGCGGCCGCACCCGCTCCTCCGCCTCCACCCGGGACAGCTGCAACAGGTCACCGACAAGCCGGTTCATCCGCCCCGCCTCGCCCTCCATGATCCCCAGGAACATCTCCCGCGCCTTCGGGTCATCGCGGGCGGCGTTTTTCAGCGTCTCGATGAACCCCATCAGCGCCGTCAGCGGGGTTCGCAGCTCATGGGAGACGTTCGCCACGAAGTCCCGCCGCATCTCCCCCGCCCGCTCCTCGCTGGTCGCGTCGCGGAAGACGGCCAGCACCAGGTCCCCCTGCGCCGAGACCGTGACCTGGAACACCGCCTCCTGCCCCTCGCGGCGGAGGGTCATGCGGGCCTCCTGCACGCCGCCCGACCGCGCGACGCGACCGATCGCGTCGAGGACGGCCGGCGCACGCACGGCCATCGCAGGGTGACGGCCCACCATGCCCTCGCCGAACAGCGCCTCGGCCAGCGGGTTCAAGGCAAGGATCCGGTCGTCGCGCCGCACCAGCATTGCGGGCAGCGGCAGGCCAGAGAGCAGTTGCTCAGGGTCCAGGATGCTCATTCGATCGACTTCTCCGCAACATTCGGCCGTCTGCCCTTGTCATGCGCAGGAATACCAGTAAATTCCCGGTTGTATATGTAACGTGGTACGGAACCGGCCTTTGCCCGGAACAAGGGTCGACCCCGACGTAAGTCCAGAAGACGACGAATTGGCGGCGCCTCACGCAGAAGAGGTCGAGAAATTGTCGCAGAAGTTGAGGTGCCTGGTGATCGGCATTCCGGAAGCGCGTGCCGCAGAGGGCAGCCTGCGACCCGAGGAATTTGCCTCCATCGCCCTGGACGCGTTCGACACGCAGCTGCCGCTGCCGGCGTCGCTGGAACTGGTCGTGACACCGCTATTCTGCAAGACCTTCGACGCATTGGAGATTATCGAGAAGCTTGGCGCGCAGGACTATCGCAAGACGCTGCGGGTCGTGGCGCCGAAACTGCCAAACCGGCAGATCGTGTTGCGTGAGCTGCGCAGCCATGCGGCCCGCCAGGGCATTACAATCGAACTGGTCGAAGAGGACTGACCCCTCAGACGCGGGACAGTCCGGCGCGGAACCGGCGGGCGTTGGCCTGATAGTTGGCGGCTGACGCCAGAAGGCGCGCCCGTGCCGTCTGATCAAGCTCGCGCACAACCTTTCCGGGAGAGCCCATGACGAGCGAGCCGTCCGGGATCACCTTCCCCTCGGTGATCAGGCCGCAGGCGCCGATCAGGCAGCCGTTGCCGATCGTGGCGCCGTTCAGGACCGTGGCCCCCATGCCGATCAAGGTGCCGTCGCCGATGGTGCAGCCGTGCAGCATGGCCTTGTGGCCGATGGTGCAATTCGCGCCGATGGTCAGGGGGTAGCCCATGTCGGTATGCAGGACCGCGTTTTCCTGCACATTGGTCCCCGCCCCGATGCGGATCTCTTCATTGTCGCCGCGTGCGACGGCACCGAACCAGACAGAAGCATCGGCCTCGACCACGACCTTGCCGACCAGCGTGGCCTCGTCGGCGACCCAGGCCGTCGGGGCGATGCTTGGGGCGATACCGTCCAGGGCGTAGATCATCGGGCTTCGAACTCCTCGTTCAGGGACCGCACGAAGGCAGAAAGCTGCGGCTGGCGTTCGCGCTTCAGCCGTTCGGCTGTCAGGATCGCCTTGAGCCTCTCGAAGGTCAGCTCCAGATCCTCGTTCACCAGGACATAGTCGTATTCCGCCCAGTGGCTGATCTCGTCCCGGCTTTTCGCCATCCGGCCGGCGATCACCTCGTCGCTGTCCTGCGCGCGGGCGCGAAGGCGGCGGTCAAGCTCCGCGATGGACGGCGGCAGGATGAAGATCGAGACGACATCGTCGCGCATCGACTGCTTGACCTGCTGGCCGCCCTGCCAGTCGATGTCAAACACCGTGTCGGTGCCCGACTTCATCGCATGTTCCACCGGGCCACGGGGGCTGCCGTAGAAATTTCCGAAGACCTCGGCATGTTCCAGCATCTCGCCGTCGCGCACCATTGCCTCGAACTCTGCGCGGCTGCGGAAATAGTACTCGCGGCCGTCCTCTTCGCCGGGGCGCGGCTTGCGGGTGGTGGCCGAGATGGAAAAGCGCATCGTCGGGTCCCAGGCCATCAGCATCCGCGAGAGAGTCGACTTTCCCGCCCCCGAGGGCGAGGAGAGGATGAGCAGTAGCCCGCGGCGGGTCATGACCTATTCCACATTCTGGACCTGTTCGCGCATCTGATCGATCACGGTTTTCAGGTCAAGGCCGATCCGGGTCAGCGCCCGTGACTGCGCCTTCGAGCAAAGCGTGTTTGCCTCGCGCATGAATTCCTGCATCAGGAAGTCAAGCTTGCGGCCTGCCGGCTGTCCCTCGGCCAGATGGGCGCGGGCGGCGGCGACATGGGCTGTCAGGCGGTCGAGTTCCTCGGTCACGTCGGTCTTCACCGCCAGAAGCGCAAGTTCCTGGGCCAGCCGTGCGGGGTCGACAGCATCGGTGGCGCCAATCAGGCGGGCTACGGCCTCGCGCAGGGTGTCGGCCTGGGTCGCGGCACGGGTGGCGGTCTCGGCCAGCGCCTCGGCCGTCAGGGCGGAGATCCGGTCAAGTTGGGCGGTCAGCACGGTGGAAAGGGCGCGCCCCTCGGCCCCGCGCATCATTTGAAAGTCGGCCAGAAGGGCCGGCAGATCGGCCAGCAGCGCCTGGCGAAGCGGGGTCGTATCAACATCCTGTGCCGTGGCGTCGATCACGCCGCGCAGCGTCAACACATCTGCAGCCGTCGGTTGGCGCAAGGTCACGCCCGACGCCATGGCCGCAGCCTCGACCCGACCAAGCGCCGCCAGCGCCGCCCCAAGGGCATCCTCGTTCAACCGGAAAGCTGCACCCTCGCGGCCATCCTCTTGCGCCACCTTCAGCGTCAGGCTGACGTTGCCCCGGGTGAGCGCCTTCTGCAGCTCGGCCCGCACCAGGGCCTCCAGTCCGTCGATCCAGTCCGGCACCCGAAGGCGCAGATCAAGGCCCTTGCCGTTCACCGAGCGCAGGTCCCAAGCCCAGCTGTAACCCAACCCCGCCCCACGCCGGGCAGCAAAGCCAGTCATCGAGATCATGCGGTCCTTTCAGCGCCGGGGCGCGAGGTATTTACCATTTGATTAGATTTTCGGCCGAATCTTTCCGATCCGCGCTATTTTCTCCTTCATGGCGCGGTGGGCCGTTCGCCTGCAAGGGCAAGGATGCGGCCAGAGGAGAGAATGATGAACCTGAGCTTTCTGGATCGGTTCCGCCCGCAGCCCCCCGGTCTGACCGAGGTGGTTTTCGAAGGCCTGGCCCAGGTCCGGGCCTATTGGGAAGGCTTGCGGCACGGCGACACACTGCCCACGCGGGCCGCGCTTGATCCGCGGGGTCTGAGTGGCGTTCTGGACCGTGTCTTTCTGGCCGAGCGGATCGGACGCGGTCTGGTCCAGGTGCGGATCGCGGGCTCGGGTCTTGCGGATTTTGCCGGGATGGATGTGCGCGGCCTGCCGCTGAGCTGCCTCTTTGCCGCCCCGTCCCACGCTCAGCTGGCTGTCACGATCGAGCGTGTGTTCACCGAACCCGCCGTGGCCGAAATCGACCTCGGGTCGGACCGTGCCGCCGGGGACCGCCTTGTCGCACGATTTCTGCTTCTGCCGCTGGCCGATGATGACGGGGTGAAGCAGCTCTTGGGGTACATCAGCTTTGCACCTGGGCCGATGGCGCGATGCAAGCTGCAGATCCGCAGTTGGCGCGATGAGCGGTTGGCGCAGGCCCCGGGGCCGCAGCCCGACTTACAGGTGCAGGTCCAGGTGGTCCAACCGATCCGACGCGTTGGTCATCTCCGCCTGGTGCATGTCAGCGAATAGGAAAGGCGGCGGGTTTCCCCACCGCCCCTCGGTCGTCCTTGTCCAGCCTTACAGCGCGACGCGCCGTGCGGCTTCGCGCTGCGAGGACAGTTCCTCGGCAACGAGGAAGGCCAGTTCCAGCGACTGGCTGGCATTGAGCCGCGGGTCGCAAGCGGTATGGTAGCGGTCGGCCAGGTTCTCGTCGCTGACAGCACGCAGTCCACCAGTGCATTCGGTCACGTCCTGGCCCGTCATCTCGAAATGCACACCACCGGGGACAGTGCCCTCGGCCTTGTGGATCGCGAAGAACTCACGCACCTCGCGCAGCACGCTGTCGAAGGGACGGGTCTTGTAGCCCGAAGCAGCCTTTATCGTGTTGCCGTGCATCGGGTCGCAAGACCAGACGACGTTGGCACCTTCCGACTGGACGGTCTTGATCAGCCGCGGCAGATGCTCGCCGACCTTGCCGGCGCCGAAGCGGGCGATCAGGGTCAGACGGCCCGGTTCATTTTCCGGGTTCAGCTTGGCCATCAGCACCTTCAGGTCGTCCGCCGTCGTGGACGGGCCGCATTTCAGGCCGATGGGGTTCAGCACGCCCCGGCAGAATTCGACATGGGCACCGTCGGGCTGGCGGGTGCGGTCCCCGATCCAGATCATGTGCCCCGAGCCGGCCACGTTCTGGCCGGTGATGCTGTCGACGCGGCACAGCGCCTCTTCGTATTCCAGCAGCAGAGCCTCGTGGCTGGTGTAGAAGTCGACGCGGCTCAGCTCGTTCGCGGTGTCGCTGTTCACGCCTGCCGCGTTCATGAAGTCCAAGGCGTCGGAAATCCGGTTCGCCATCTCGCGGTAGCGTTCGGCCTTGTCATGTTCGGCAAAGCCAAGGGTCCAGGAATGCACCCGGTGGATGTCGGCGAAACCGCCGGTGCTGAAGGCGCGCAGCAGGTTCAGCGACGCCGCCGCCTGGGTGTAGGCCTGCAGCATCCGGTTCGGGTCCGGAATCCGCGCCTCGGGCGTTGGGTCGAAGCCGTTGATGATGTCGCCCTTGTAGGACGGAAGCTCCACCCCGTTGATGATCTCGGTCGGGGCCGAACGCGGCTTGGCGAACTGGCCGGCCATGCGACCGACCTTGATGACCGGAACCTTGGCGGCATAGGTCAGCACCACAGCCATCTGCAGCATCACGCGGAAGGTGTCGCGGATGTTGTCGGCGGAGAATTCCGCAAAGCTTTCGGCGCAGTCGCCGCCCTGCAGCAGGAAGGCCTTCCCTTCCGCCGCAAGCGCCAGTTGCTTTTTCAACCGCCGCGCTTCGCCCGCAAAGACCAGCGGGGGATACTTGGACAGCTGCGCCTCGACCGAACCCAGGGCCGCCTGGTCGGGATAATCCGGCATCTGGATCCGCGGTTTCGCGCGCCACGCCGTCTTCGTCCATCCCTTGGTCATCATTCCACTCCCGAGCCTTGCAATCGGCCAGCGGTATACGCCCCCGTTTCCGCCTTTGCAAAGGGCGATTGGGCGAAAACCGACGCTTTCAGCCCTTGCGGCTGGTCGGAATTTGCGTTTCCTTGGGCCGCAAACGACATGAACAGGTCGCAGACATGACGCTCGCGCCGCGCAAAGCCACCCAGACGCAGAAAAGCACGACCACACGGCGGTTCGTGTTCCTGCTTCTGGACAAGTTCACGATGATCAGCTTCGCCGGCGCGATCGAGCCCTTGCGCATTGCCAACCGGATGGCGGGGGAAGCCCTGTACAGCTGGGTCCTGTGTGGCGAAGGGATCGAGAAATCCTGCTCC
>JAIXSA010000166.1 GCA_027484915.1 Paracoccaceae bacterium
CATTCCTGGCGGAAGTTGGTCTCGATGATACCGGAACGCCCGCCGCCGATGGCGGAGCAGTAGGAGAGGCCGATTTCCATCGCTTTGCCGGTCGCGTCCTGGTGGACAGCGACGAGGCAGGGGACGCCGCCGCCCTTGGTGTATTCGCCGCGCACGGTGTGGCCGGGGCCCTTGGGGGCCATCATGATGACGTCGACGCCCTTCTTCGGCTCGATCAGGCCGAAGTGCACGTTGAGGCCGTGGGCGAAGGCAATCGCGGCGCCTTCGCGCAGGTTGTCGTGGACATACTGCTTGTAGGTCGCGGCCTGCAGTTCGTCGGGCATGGTGAACATGATCAGGTCGCACCAGGCGGCGGCGGCGGCGATGTCCATGACCTTCAGGCCCTCGGCTTCGCACTTCTTGGCCGAGGCCGAGCCCGGACGCAGCGCCACGACGACGTTCTTCGCCCCCGAATCGCGCAGGTTCAGCGCGTGGGCATGGCCCTGGGAGCCGTAGCCAAGGATGGCGACTTTCTTGTCCTTGATCAGGTTCACATCGCAGTCGCGGTCGTAGTAAACGCGCATGGCGTCCTCCATCTGGTTGATGGGGGGACAATAGGGATTTTCGGCACGCAGACCGTGCAATCTTTGACGATCTTGTTCAGATGTGCGAAGGATCATGCATTGAATGATCCTGTGATGAGAAATTCATGCAACTGGACGACACTGACCGTCGCATCCTGCGCCATTGGCTCGCTGAGCCGGGGGTGGAGCGGGCCGTGCTTGCCGAGCGCGCCGGGGTGACGCCCGCGACGTTGTGGCGGCGGCTGGACCGTTTGCGCGAGGGTGGAGTGATCCGGTCGGAAGGCGCGTCGATTGACTGGCGGGCCTTGGGATATGAGGTCGAGGTCTCGCTGCGCTTCACGCTGGACAAAACCAACCCCCGCGCCTTCGACGAATTCATCGCGGCTGCCCGCGAGGTGCCCGAGGTCATCGGGATTGAAACGTTCCTTGGCCGCGTCGACGTGCGCCTGAACGTCATCGCGCGGGACATGGGGCATTGGACCGGCATCTACCGCGACCGCATCCTGACCCTGCCGCATATCGCCGAGGTGGAGGCGCTCATGCTCGTCTCTACCATCAAGGAAACCGGGGGGCTCCCGCTGTGATCGATCTGGACGACACCGATCGGGCGATCCTGCGGGCGCTTGTCGTCGATGGCACGCTCTCGGCGGGGGAACTCGGGCGGCGGCTGGGACTTTCGCAGCCCGCAGCCTGGCGGCGGGTCCGGCGGCTGGAGGAGGCGGGGGTGCTCAAGGGATTGGCGGTTGAGGTGGACCGCGAGAAGCTGGGGTTCGGGGTCACGGTCTTTCTTGGCGTCAAGCTGGCGACCAAGGGGCGCGTCTCTCTGGAAGACTTCGAGCGGGCCGTGCAGGCGATCCCCGAGGTGCAGGTGGTGCAGCATGTGCTGGGCCTTTTCGACTATCGCCTGCGGGTGGTCGCCCGCGACATCGCGGATTTCGAGCGCGTCTTGCGGCGGCGGATCATGACGCTGCCCGGGGTGGGGAACGTCGAGGCCAATGTGCTTCTCACCGAAGAACGTCGCCCCGGACCCCTGGGAGTGGCGGAAACGGTCGGGAAAGCGTGATCCGGCACGGATAGGGTTCCCCAAACGGGAGGCCCGGATGAAGATCGCCAAGCTTGAAACCTTCGACACTGAATTCGTCTGCTTCGTGAAGGTCACGGCGGATACGGGCGATGTCGGCTGGGGCCAGACCTCGACCTACTATGCGGATTTCACGGCGGACGTCTTCCACCGCCAGGTCGCGCCGCATGCCTTGGGCACGCGGGTCGAGGACCTGGAGGATACGCTGCGCCGGAATTACGAGCGTGAGCACAAGTATCCCGGCAGCTATTTGCGGCGGGCGCAGGCGGGGCTGGATACCGCCGTGTGGGACCTGCGGGGTAAGGTGGCGGGGAAGCCGGTGGCCTCGCTTCTGGGCGGGTCGCCGGGCAAGGTGCGGGCCTATGCGTCCAGCATGAAGCGGGATATCACGCCCGAGGATGAAGCCAAGCGGTTTGTGAAGCTGCGGGACGAGTTCGGGTTCGACGCCTTCAAATGGCGCGTGGGGGCGGAGTGCGGGCGCGACCAGGATGAATGGCCGGGGCGGACAGAGGCGGTTATTCCCATTGTTTCGAAGGCACTCGGGGACGATGTTGAGAAACTGGTTGATGGGAATTCCTGCTATTCTCCGCGCCGCGCCATCGAGGTTGGGCGGATGCTTGAAGACAATGGCATCGGCCATTTCGAAGAGCCCTGCCCCTATTGGGAGGTCGACCAGACGGCCGAGGTCCGTGCGGCCCTGAACATCGACGTCGCAGGTGGCGAGCAGGATTGCGAGTTCACCGCCTGGAAGCTGGCCATCGAGCACAATGCGGTCGACATCCTGCAGCCCGACATCATGTACATGGGCGGAATCTGCCGGACGTTGGAGGTCTGCCGGATGGGCGAACGTGCGGGCCTGCCGATCACGCCCCATGCCGCGAACCTGGGCCTGGTGACGCTGTGCACCATGCACCTCCTCCGCGCGATCCCGAATGCCGGGAAGTATCTGGAATTCTCGATCGAAGGCCTAGATTACTACCCTTGGCAGCAGGGCCTGTTCCGGAACGATCCCTACCGGATCGAGGACGGCCATGCCATTGTCACCGATGCGCCCGGCTGGGGCGTCGAGATCAACCCTGACTGGCTGGCAAAGGCCCGCCATCGTGTTTCGGAGAGGACCTGAAGATGCCCGGACTGCACGCCCATATCGACCCCGAGGGGCTGGAGGAATTCTCGGTCGTCTTCACCGACCGGTCGCTGAACCACATGTCGGCGCGCTTTCAGGGCGTGATGCGTGACGTGTCGGGGATGCTGAAAGAGGTCTACAAGGGATCGGCCGTGGCGCTGATCCCCGGGGGCGGGTCCTACGCGATGGAGGCCGTGGCGCGGCAGTTCGGCAAGGGGCGCGTCCTGATCGTGCGGAACGGCTGGTTCAGCTACCGCTGGACGCAGATCTTCGAGGCGGGTGGGTTTGCTGCGGAAACCACAGTGGTGATGGCGCGGCAGACCGGGAACGATGCCCGCGCGCCCTATGCCCCGCCGCCGATTGACGAGGTGGTGGCGAAGATCCGCGAGGTGCGGCCCGAGGCGGTGTTCGCGCCGCATGTCGAGACAAGTGCCGGGATCATCCTGCCCGACGATTACATCGCCCAGATGGCGGCGGCGGCACATGAGGTGGGGGCGCTGATGGTGCTGGACTGCATCGCCAGTGGCTGCATCTGGGTGGATATGGCGGCGACGGGGGTCGATGTGCTGATCAGCGCGCCGCAGAAGGGGTGGTCGGCCTCGCCCTCTGCCGGCGTCGTGGTGCTGTCGCCGATGGGCGAGGCGCGGCTGGCGGAGACGACCTCGAACAGCTTTGCCATCGACCTGAAAAAGTGGCGCGCGATCATGGAGGCCTATGAGAAGGGCGGCCACGCCTATCACGCGACGATGCCGACGGATGCGATTGTCGGCTTCCGCGATGCGATGATCGAGACGAAGGCGATGGGGTTTGAGGCCGCCAAGGCCGCGCAATGGGCGCTGGGGCGCGCGGTGCGTTCGCTGATGGCGGAGAAGGGCGTGCCCTCGGTCGCTGCCGAAGGGTTCCAGGCGCCGGGGGTGGTCGTCAGCTACACTGGCGACACGGATGTGCAGAACGGGTCGAAGTTCCGGGCCGAAGGGTTGCAGATCGCGGCAGGCGTGCCGCTCCAGGTCGGCGAGGGGCCGGAGTTCAAGACCTTCCGGCTGGGGCTGTTCGGGCTTGACAAGCTGAAGGACGTCGATGCGACGGTGGCCCGGTTGAAGCGGGCGGTCGACGCGGTTCTTTGAAGACAACACAGGCCGGAGGTGAGCTCTCCGGCCTGTGCGTTTTGGACATCGAGCTGCCCGGTGGGTGGATCACTGGGCGTTCAGGATGACCTTGACCTGACCAACCGGGTCTTCGCCGGCATTCAGGTTGTCAGAGTTCGAGAACAGCGACACCAGGCGGGCGTACTGCGACGTGGTCAGATTCGACAGGTCGGCATCGGGCACCCAGGCGAGGATTTGCGACTGGATCGCCGAAGACAGGGCAACGGGAGCGGCTTCCTGAGCGCTGACGCTGAACGCGGAAACGGCGACAAGGGCGGTGGCAAGAATGACGCTTTTCATTTTGATTTCCTTTGGGTTTGTGTCTGTCGCCCTGTGCTGGGGCGATGAGTGAGAAATGGGGCGGGTGGCCGGAAAAGTGAAATCACGGAATGATCGCCGCGCCTCGCCGGGATGTGATGCGTCGTGCTTCTTGCAAACCGTGCGCTGCCGGAAATCCGAGGAATTCCGGGGCTGAGCCACGGCCGTCCGCTCACATGTTACAGCGATTTCACGGGGTCGCGGTGCGGTGCGACGTATCTGTGCACGGATGCACGCAACTTCACACGTCTTGAGGCGTAGCAGACTTCCTGGTCATGCCGAGACCCGCGCGCATCAGGATCTGACGCACCGGGCGCGCGGAATAGAGCGTGTCCAGCGCCCTGGCGCGCAGGTCGCGCAGCATCGGTGCCCCGGCCATCGAGGCGCGGTTCAGAAGGTCAATGCCGGTGACGCGGGCCTGCACTTCAAGGTGGCGGGCGCGGTGGAAGGCTTCGGTGACTGCAGCGACGCCCGGATCGGCCCGGTGGGTCTGGGCCAGGTCGAGCAGGGTGGACAGGTCAGCAAGACTCATGTTCAGGCCCTGCGCGCCGATCGGGGGCACGACATGGGCGGCCTCGGCCATCAGGACGGTGCGGGGGCCGGACAGGTGCTCGGCAATCTGGCTGATGATCGGCCAGACGGTGCGACGGCTGACCAGGGTCAAGGGACCGAGGATGCCTGAGGAACGGGCGGTCATCTCGGATTCGAACTCTGCCACCGGCACGGCGGCCAGGCGGGCGACTTCGGGCCCGCTTTCCATCCAGACCACGGCCGAGGCTGGCCGGCCGTCACGGTCGGGCAGGGGGACAAGGGTAAACGGGCCGCCAGAGCGGTGAACCTCGGTCGAGACGTTCTGGTGCGGGATGTCGTGGGTGACGGCGAAGGCCAGCGCCTTCTGGCCATAGCGCGTGGTGCGCACGGAAATGCCCAAGGCGTCGCGGACCGCAGAGTTGCGGCCGTCGGCCCCGACGACAAGCCTGGCCGCAACCTGGGTGCCGTCGGTCAGGGTGACCAGCGCCTCGGCATCGCGGGGCAGCATGCGGGCGAAGCCGATGCCGGGGCGGAAGCTGACGTTGGGCAGTTCGGCCAGCCGCGCGACCATCTCGCGCCGCAAAAGCCAGTTGGGCAGGTTCCAGCCAAAGGGCGCGTCCGAGATGTCGGCGGCGTCGAAGTCCTTGATCAGCCGGGCCTCGGGTGTCTCGCCGCCCGCGTCGATGATCCGCATGACCTGCAGCGGTGCGGCGTGGGGTGCCAGCCGCGACCAGAGGCCCGCGGCCTGCAGGACGGCGATCGAGGGTTGCAGGAAGGCCGTGGTGCGCAGGTCGGCCCCGTCGGCGTCGCCTGCGGTGATCGGCGGCGTCGGATCGACGCAGATGACGGAGAACCCCGCCGAACCGAAGGCACAGGCGGCAGTCAACCCGGCAACGCCGCCGCCAGAGATCAGGATGTCGGTGCTTTCGCGCATGGTGGCCCTCCGTCGGTGAGCATAGGCCGCCGTGAGGCGGGGGGCCAGAGGACAGGGTGCCTCAGGGTCGGCGTCAGGGGCGCGCGATGAAGATCAGGATGACGAACATCACGGGGACCAGCGCCACGGCCGTCAGGACCAGGGCGGGCAGGCCCCAGGTCTGGACCGCAAGGACAAGCGCGGTAAGCAGGATGACGAGAAGGTAGTAGATGCTGTTGGTGTCACGCTCGATATCGCGGATCACCTGGCCCAGGACCGGAATGGCACGGGCATGGCGGCCAAGTGGGCTGGGGACGTTCGTGGTGGCAAGGGTCATGGCGGCATCCCGGTGACTGGCTGGTAGGCGCCATTTAGGGCAATGGCGCGCCAAGGGGATGTGGCGGAGTGTCACCCCACCAGGCGGGCCAGGAAGGCGGCGAGGTCCGGGGTGTGGTGGTGGATGTGGTCCGCCGGTTCCGGCGTCGGGGCGACGTGGACGGTCCGCATCCCCAGTGCGTGGGGCACGGCAAGGTTGCGGGCGTCATCCTCGAACATTGCGCCTTTTGCGGGATCAAGACCGTCCAGCCCGAAGACCGTGGCAAAGGCCTTGGCGGCTGGCTTGGGGTGGAACTCGGCATGCTCGACGCCGTAGATGCCGTCGAAAAGCCCGCCAAGTCCGCGCGCGGCAAGGACTTTTTCGGCATAGGGCGCGCAGCCGTTGGTGTAGACGATCTTGCGGCCGGGCAGGCGCGCGATGCTGTCCGCAAGGCCGGGGTCAGGGGTCAGCACCGAAAAGTCGATGTCATGGACATCGGTAAGGTAGGGGCCTGGGTCGACGTCATGCTCGGCCATCAGGCCCGCCAGCGTGGTGCCGTAGGTCCGCCAGTAATGGTCGCGGAGATGGTCGGCCCGCGCCCGGTCGACCTGAAGCGCCTGCATGACCCAGTCGGTCATCCGCACCTCGATCTGGTCGAAAAGCCGCATGTGGGGCGGATAAAGCGTATTGTCCAGGTCGAAGACCCAGGTGCTGACATGGGAGAAATCGTGTTTCGGCATGGCGACGATGTAGGCCGGTGGCGCGGCGTTGGGAAGGGTTGATCGGAGGGCGGCCCGCGGGCTAGGGTCCGCCGCAAAGGGACAGGGACGCAAGACGTGCAGAAAGACGCCTACACGCTGATCATGGAAGCGATCGAGGCCGGGGTCTACAAGCCCGGCGACCGGCTGGTGGAAAGCGAACTGGCCGAGCGGCTGGGCGTCAGCCGCACCCCCGTGCGCGAGGCGCTGCAGCGGCTGGAGACGCAGGCGATGCTGACGCGGGATGGCCGAAGCCTGATCGTCGCCAGCCTCGACCACAACCAGCTGGCCGAGCTTTACGCGGTACGGACCGAGCTTGAGGGGCTGGCGGCGCGGCTGGCAGCCCGTCATGCGACGCCCGAGGAAGTGCGGGTGCTGAAAAGCATGGTGGCCGAGGATCGGGCGCTTCTGGGCGGCGATCCCCGCGCCTTGTCGCGCGCGAACAAGCGGTTTCACAAGCAGATCCACCTGGCAAGCCACAACCGGTTTCTGGTGCAACAGCTGGACCTTGTGCATCGCAGCATGGCGTTGATGGCGAACACGTCCTTTGCGGCCGAGGGGCGGGACGAGGTGGCGCTGGACGAACATGCCCAGATCGTGGCCGCGATCGAGGCGGGCGACGGCGATGCGGCCTATCAGGCGCTGAAGTCGCACATCAGCCAGGCCTTCGAGACGCGTCTGCGCGTCGACGCGGGTGAATTGCGGATGCGCTAGGGTCTGGCTCGTCGGGGCCCTGCGTTCCTTCCTCGTGGGTCGTGGACGAGGAACGTGGCCCGCAGATTCCTTGAGTGCGGCCTTGGGCCAAGGGTGTGCACATTCGGTGCGCAATCGACCTATTCGATCAGTCCTTGGTCTCCACGTGATCGAAGAGGCCGTGCGTGGTCTTGTCCCAGTAGAAGGGCCGCGTCGCAAGTTCGAGCAGCCCCTTGTAGGCTGCCAGCGAGGCGAGCGGATAGTAGACTTTCAGCGTCAGGACCCAGAGCGGGCTGAGACCATGTCGGGTGCGGCCGAGGCCAATGGCGCCGATCAGGATATTCGCCGCCTCGGACAGGAAGAAGATGCCGGCGATGGTCCAGACGGCGACGATGGGAAGGGCGTTGTAGAGCGGGTGGTCGAAGCCGAAGGGCAAGAGCATGAAGGACCACAGCAGCGGGGCCAGCAGAAACTGGGCGATCGTGCCCAGGAACAGAACCTGGAAGCCGATGAACCCCCGGGGACCGAGTTGCCGCCACAGAAGGCCGGGCTGTCGCATGTGCACGGCCCAGGTCATCATGTAGCCCTTGATCCAGCGCGACCGCTGCTTGATCCAGGGCAGGGGGCGGCAGTTCGCCTCTTCCTGAGTGACAGTGTCGATCAGTTCCGTCCGATAGCCGTGGCGGGCCAGGCGGATGCCAAGATCGGCGTCCTCGGTCACGTTGTGGGCGTCCCAGGCGCCAAGCTTGTCCAGCACCTCGCGCCGGAAGAAAAGCGTGGTGCCACCGAGGGGGACCACAAGGCCCAGCCGGGCGAGGCCGGGCAGGACCAGGCGGAACCAGCCGGCGTATTCGATGGTGAAGCAGCGGCTGAGCCAATTGGTGCGCGGGTTGTAGTAGTCCAGCATGCCCTGCAGGCAGGCGACCTCGGGGCCGGAGCGCTGGAACCGGGCGACGACCTGCAAAAGCTGGTCGGGTTCGGGCGCATCCTCGGCGTCGTAGACCCCGACGATGGTCCCGCGCGCGTGGTCAAGCGCGTGGTTCAGCGCGCGGGGCTTCGTCTTGACCTGACCCTCGGGGACGATGACGACGCGCATCCAGGGCGGCAGTTCGGCTTTGGCAAGGGCGTCGCGGGTGATGTGATCCTCGGCCTCGACGGCGAGGATCACGTCAAGCAGTTCGACCGGGTAATCAAGCCGCGCAAGGCGGCGCACGAGGCGCGGGGCGATGTCTGCCTCGCGGTAGAGGGCGACGATGATGGAGACGACGGTCGGGATCGCGTCCGAGGCGGGTTGCGGTCCGGGATGGGGCGCGCGCAGGGCGGCGATGGTGGCTGCGATCTTCAGCGACACCAGGCAGGCAAGCGAGAAGACGGCAAAGCCGAGCGCGGCAAGGCCCGTTCCCAGGGGCGCAAGCACAAGCGCGGCAAGCGTCAGGCCAAGCACCAGCATGGCGCGGGGCGACTGGTGCAGGCGCGGCCAGGACCGGCAGCTTTCGGCAGGTGCAACGCGAGTTTCGGCGGCGCGCGCCAGAAGCGCGCCGCGCCTGGCGTGGATCGCCGACAGAATGGCGCGCGAAGAGCCGACGCCTGCGGCGACGGGGCCAAGGCGGCTTTCCAGCATCGGGCGGAGGCGACGGAATTCCTCGGGCCGGGAGGTGACAACGACGGTGACATCGCCCACCTTCTGCCAGGGGACAAGGCCGTGACGCAGGCAGTCCTGCACGCCCACGGCGTCGATCAGCCGGGGATCGGGCAGCGCCGTGTCGAGATTGATCAGCCGCAGGCCCCAATTGCGGGCATCGACGCCAAGGAGGTCACGTTCCACCACGAGGCCCCGGGCGCGCAGGACGTCCGGCAGCCGCCCGGATTCGCGGCCCTGCTGGGCCAGCGCGGTCAGCATCTCGTCCGGGGAGACCACGCCTTCGCGCAGAAGCGAGGCCCCCACGGCAAAGGTCCGGCGCGGCCCACGGTCCAGGCCAATCGGCACGTCAAGCTTGCTGATCCGTTCGGCGGCACCCATGCCCATCCCCCACCTTCCGCAGGCGAGCATGCGCGCGGGGGGTTAACAGGCCGTTAACGCCCCTCAGGCGCGGCGGGCCTGCATCGCCTGGGCAAAGCGCTCGAAGAGGTAGAAGCTGTCCTGCGGGCCCGGAGAGGCCTCGGGGTGATACTGGACCGAGTAGATCGGCTTGCCATCCACCGCGATTCCGCAGTTGGTGCCGTCGAAGAGGGAGACATGCGTCTCGCTCACGCCCTTGGGCAGGGTGTCGGCATCGACGGTGAAGCCGTGGTTCATCGAGGTGATCTCGACCTTGCCGGTGGTCAGGTCCTTCACGGGGTGGTTCGCGCCGTGGTGGCCGTGGTTCATCTTGCGGGTCTTGGCACCCAGGGCCAGGGCCAGCATCTGATGACCAAGGCAGATGCCGAACAAGGGCAGGTCCTTCGCCAGCACGCCCTGGATCATCGGCACGGCATAGGCACCCGTGGCCGCCGGATCGCCCGGACCGTTCGAGAGGAACACGCCCTCGGGGTTCAGGGCCAGCACGTCCTCGGCCGTGGCGGTGGCGGGCAGGACCGTGACCTCGCAGCCCACGGACGCAAGGCAGCGCAGGATGTTGCGCTTGGCACCGTAGTCGATGGCGACGACGCGCAGACCGGGGCCTTCGCGGCGGGCATAGCCCTCGGGCCAGGCCCAACGCTTTTCGTCCCAGCGGTAGCTTTGCGCGCAGGTCACGTCCTTGGCGAGGTCAAGGCCGACGAGACCCTTCCAGGCGCGGGCCTTCGCCACCAGCTTTTCAATGTCGAACTTGCCTTCGGGGTCATGCGCCAACGTCACATGCGGGGCGCCCTGCTGGCGGATCGCCCGCGTCAGACGCCGCGTGTCGATCCCGCCGATGCCGATGCGGCCGATCTTCACCAGCCAATCGGTCAGCTCTCCGGTCGCGCGCCAGTTCGAGGGTTCCGTCGGGTCCCACTTTACCACCATGCCGGCAGCGGCCGGGGTGGCGGTCTCGTCATCCTCGGCGGTGACGCCGGTGTTGCCGATATGGGGGAAGGTGAAGGTCACGACCTGGCCCGCGTAGGAGGGGTCGGTCATGATCTCTTGATAGCCGGTCATCGCGGTGTTGAAGACAAGCTCTGCGACCGTCTCGCCGGTGGCGCCGAAGCCGTGGCCGTAGAACAGGGTGCCGTCGGCAAGTGCGAGGCAGGCGGTAGGCTTCTGCGGCGCAGGCATGGCGACTCTCCCATTTGGCAAATTGCGCGGAAACTAAGGGGCGAGGGCGGCAGGGTCAAGGGCGGATGCGAAAAGGATTTCTTATGTTTTTCAACAGTTTGGCAAAAAATGGCGCGGTTGCGGTCTGGGCCGGTTCCGGATAGAGTCCCGTTCCTGGTGAAACAATCGGAAAGTCCGTCCATGCTTTTGCGCGACCGTCTGCAGGCCGCCCTCAAGGAGGCGATGAAAGCCAAGGAGGCCGACCGGCTTTCGACGCTGCGCCTGATCAATGCCGCGATCAAGGACCGCGAGATTGCACTCAGGGGCGAGGCGGACGCCGGGGAAGTCGGCGAGGGCGAGATCCTGCAGATCCTGGGCAAGATGGTGAAGCAGCGCCAGGAATCGGCCCGCGCCTACGAGGAGGGCGGACGGCTGGAACTGGCCGAGAAGGAACTGGCGGAAATCGGCGTGATCCAGGAATTCCTGCCGCGCCAGATGGACCAGGCCGAAATTGCCGCCGCAGTCGACGCGGCGGTTGCCGAGACCGGGGCGGCCAGCATCCGCGATGTGGGCAAGGTGATGGCGGCGCTGAAGGCGAAGTACACCGGCCAGATGGATTTCGGCGCGGTGGGCGCGCTGGTGAAGGCGAGGCTGGGCTGACCCCGCGATCTATCGCAGTCCGCTGAGCCGGCTTTGCAGGTCGTGGCGCAGTGCGATGCGTTCGTCCTCGGACAGGAAGGCGCCCAGCTCCACCTCGCGCCCGTCGCCCTTGAGCGTCAGGTAGTTCGGCACCGGCCCGCCGGTTTCGTGCAGGGTGACGCGCAGCCAGTAGGGGTTCGCCTCCCAGGCCTGGCGGCGGCCCTTGGGGCCGTGGCGGACCAGCGTGATCCGGTCGGGCGACAGGCGCAGGTCCTCGACGATGTCGCGGTCGCGGCCGTTCTTGCGCAGCGCGAACCAGATCGCCCAGATCGTCCCCAGAAGGAAGGGCAGCAGCGCCCAAAGGACCGGGCTGCCCAAGATGCCTACCAGCGGCACGGCGATCAGGCCGGCGGTGGCGCCGATGAACCAGACAAAGCCGCGCTGGGTCAGTGACCGGTGCGGCCAGAGCTGCAGGCGGTCCTCGCCGCCGTCGGGGGGAAGCCATTCGTAGGGCATGGGTCTTTTCTAATTTCTCTGCCCGGAAAGGGAAGGGGCCTGCGGCAGCTTGTCAGGCGCGGGCAAAGGCATAAGCTTCCGATTGGTCGGCGCGGGGGGTGCGGGATGGCGACACGGGTCATGACGCTGGGGCCTCGGCATCTGGCGAAGGTCGCCAGACCAGTCGAGAGGGTGCCACGTGTCTCGCACCTGACGAAGCTGACCGAGGCTGACCGGCTGGACCTTGCGGACCGCCTCGTAAGCCAGCTGAACGGCGGACAATTCTGGGTGTTCGCCTACGGCTCGCTGATCTGGAAGCCTGAGTTCGAGCATGTCGAGGCCCGGCGCGGAACGGTCCACGGCTGGCGGCGGTCTTTTTGTCTGCGCATCCTCGACTGGCGCGCGACACCTGACCAGCCGGGGCTCATGCTGGCCTTGCAGCGGGGCGGGGCCTGCGCCGGGGTGGCCGGATGCCAGAGGAAGATCCTCGCGGCCAGATGCTGCGGCTGCTGAAGCGCGAGATCGACCATCACGAGGACGTTGCATGGCTGCGCTGGGTGAACGTCCGCTCACCCGTAGGGTCCCTGCGCGCGCTGGCGTTCTACTGCGTCCCGGCAGGAGCTGCTGATGTCGAGCAGCTGACCCCGGAAGAGCAGGCAAGGCGGCTGGCCTGCGCTGTGGGCCATGTCGGAAGCTGTGCCGAGTATCTTTACAACACCGTCAGCCACCTGGAAGCACTTGGCATCCGCGACCGCTATCTGTGGGACATGCAAGCGCGCGTCGCGGCCGAGATCGACCGGCTTTAGCGGCCGATCCGGCCCAGGAAGTCCTGAAACGCGGCGCGGTAGGCGGCCGGGTCCTCGCCGTAAGAGCCGAGGTGGTCGGCACTGGTCCAGAGGGTGACGGTCGGCGCGCTGCGGCTGTCGGCCAGAGCTTGCGACGGACCTATCGGCACGATGCGGTCAGCGCTGCCGTGGGCAATGAACAGCGGACCGGCGAAGGTCTGGTAGGATGCGGCGACCTCGGCCTGGGACAGGGGCAGGGGGCTTTTGAAGGGAAGGATCAGCTTGGCAGTGGCGGCGACTGCGCGCGGCAGCGGCTTGCCGCCCTGGCTGGCGAGGTGGTCGATCACCGAGCCGAAGCTGATCGCGGGGCTGTCCAGCGCGACGGCCTTCACCCGCGCGGCGGCGGGGCTTTGCGCCAGGAACTGACCCAGGATCGCGCCCCCCATCGATTCGGCGACGACCAGCACCTTGGGGTCCGCATCGGTCGGGGCCAGATAAGTCACCGCTGTCTCCAGATCGGGCCATTCGGTCAGGCCGAAGCCGTAGGTCCCCTCGGGCGAGGCGGGGGCGCCGGGGTCGTTGCGGTAGGAGACAAGAAGGACGGACCACCCTGCCTCGTGCAGGATCGACAGCGCCCGGTAGCCATCCTCACGGGCGCCGGCGATGCCGTGGACATAGATCGCCCGGCCCGCCTCGGGTCCGGCCGCGGGGACCAGCCAGGCTTCAGTCGGGCCAAGTGGCATGTCCAGCGTCACCGTCTGGAACGGCAGGGCAAGCGCCGTGGTGGGATCGCCCCGATAGCCCAGCGACATCGGGTCGGTGGGCGGTGCGGCGTTGGCCAGCAGGGTGGAGATCGCGCCGACTTTCAGCAGCCCCACAGCGCCGTGGGCCAGGAAGTAACCAGTGATGCCGATGTATCCGGTCAGCGCGACAAGGATCAGCACGGCCAGGAAAAAGACGACACGCATCAAATGGGCCTTTCGGTAAAGGAAAAGGCCCCGGGCGCAGGTGCAGCCCGGGGCCTTCGGTCAGATCAGGCGCTTAGTGCGCGTGGCTGCGGTCCCAGTCGGACTGCTTGGGCAGCTGCTCGAACGTATGTTCGGGCGGCGGCGAGGGCAGGGTCCATTCCAGGGTGTCGGCGTATTCGTTCCAGTAATTGTTCTCGGTCACGCGGCGGCCCCACATCAGGGTGTAGAACACGATCCCGATGAAGAACACGAACGAGGCGAAGGAGATGAACGCGCCGATCGACGAGAACCAGTTCCAGTAGGCGAAGGCCTCCGGGTAGTCGATGTAGCGGCGCGGCATGCCCTGGCGGCCCAGGAAGTGCTGCGGGAAGAACGTGAGGTTCGAGCCGATGAACATCATGAAGAAGTGCAGCTTGCCCGCCCATTCCGGATACTGCCGGCCCGACATCTTGCCGATCCAGAAGTAGACCCCGGCGAAGATCCCGAAGACGGCACCCAGGCTCATCACGTAGTGGAAGTGCGCCACGACGTAGTAGGTGTCATGGTAGGCGCGGTCCACGGGGGCCTGGCTCAGGACGATCCCGGTCACGCCGCCGACGGTGAAGAGGAACAGGAAGCCGAAGGCCCAGAGCATCGGGGTCTTGAACTCTACCGACCCGCCCCAGATCGTGGCGATCCACGAGAAGATCTTCACCCCCGTGGGCACCGCGATGACCATCGTCGCCAGCATGAAGTAGGATTGCTGGGTCAGCGACATGCCGGCGGTGTACATGTGGTGCGCCCACACGACGAAGCCGAGGACACCGATCGCAACCATCGCGTAGACCATCGGCAGGTAGCCGAAGATGGGCTTGCGCGAGAAGGTCGAGATGACCTGGGAGATGATCCCGAAGGCCGGAATGATGATGATGTAGACCTCGGGGTGGCCGAAGAACCACAGGATGTGCTGGTAGAGGACCGGGTCACCGCCGCCCGAAGGCGAGAAGAAGGTGGTGCCGAAGTTGCGGTCGGTCAGCAGCATGGTGATCGCACCGGCCAGCACGGGCAGGGCCAGCAGGATCAGCCATGCGGTCACGAAGATCGACCAGCCGAACAATGGCACCTTGTGCATGGTCATGCCCGGAGCCCGCATGTTCAGGAAGGTCGTGATCATGTTGATCGCGCCCAGGATCGACGAGGCCCCCGACAGGTGGACGGCGAAGATCGCAAGGTCCATCGCGTAGCCCCCTTCGGCCGTGGTCGACAGGGGCGGGTACAGAACCCAGCCGCCGCCAAAGCCGGTGCCAAGGTCGCCACCGCCGCCCGGCGCAAGCATCGAGGCGACGCCCAGCGAGGTCCCGGCGACATAGAGCCAGTACGAAAGGTTGTTCATCCGCGGGAAGGCCATGTCCGGCGCGCCGATCTGCAGCGGCATGAAATAGTTGCCGAAGCCGCCGAAGAGCGCCGGGATCACGACGAAGAACATCATCAGGACGCCGTGATAGGTGATCATCACGTTCCACAGGTGCCCATTCGGGGTGCAGGTCGCCGCGGCGTCGGCGACGAAGCGCGCGCCCTCCTGGCACATGTACTGGACACCCGGCTGCATCAGCTCAAGCCGCATGTAGACGGTGAAGAGGACCGCGATCAGGCCGACGAGACCGCCGGTGAACAGATAGAGGATCCCGATGTCCTTGTGATTGGTCGACATGAACCAGCGGGTGAAGAACCCGGGTCGATGATGATCGTCGTGGCCGTGGATGGCTGCGTCCGCCATAGGCGTCCTCCGCTTTTCGTTCTTACATGCCCGTTCACGAGCCTGTCAGCCCGCCCGGTTCCCTTGTGCCTTCGTCTTTAGCCGCGCCGCGCCTGCGTCGCAATGCATGACTTTGCCGCAGGGGGCAGAAATCTTGGCGGAAATCGCGTTCGGTCGATGGATGGGATCAAGGGCATCCTGGACGCCCCCTGGGGGCGGGCGAGCGTGCTTCCCTAGGCCTGCCCAGAATAACAAAGGGCGGCCCAAAGGGACCGCCCGCGCCTGCTTCATATGCCGGGTTGATTACTGCGCGACCGAAGCAAGGTAGGCGGCCACATCCTCACCGCCTGCGCCAAGTTTGAAGGACATCTTCGACTTTGCCGCGTCATCGCCAAGCGCCGTCTTCAGGTAGTCTGCCGGGTTGGCGACATAGGCCGCCAGGCTTGCCTCGTCCCAGACCGCGCCGGTGGCACCCAGAGCGGCAATCGAGTCGCCGTAAGAGAAGTCCGGGTCGGAGGCGACGCCCTTGCCGATGATGCCGTAGAGGTTCGGGCCGGTGCGGCCGCCCTTCTGGATCTCGGTCCCGTCGGGGGCGATGATCGAATGGCAGGCCTTGCACTTCTTGAACGTGTCCTCGCCGGCAGCCGGGTCGCCAGCGAAGGCGGGGGCCGACAGGGCGGCTACGGTCAGGCCAAGAAGGATGAACTTCGTCATGGTGTCCTCATGTGTCCCGGAGCGCCGCACAGCTTGGCGTCTCCACAGGGGCGAACATGGGGGTGGTAGCCCTTGATATGCAATAGCAACATGGTCGCAGGCCCGGCGTGACGCGGTGTCATCGGCTAGCAGGGCCTGGTCCGGGGGCGCGAGGCGGGGGCAGGCAGGCCTAGCCGCAGGTGCGCTGGAAGGCACGCGCGAAGGTCGTCACCAGGGCCGCGTCGAGGTCTGCCATCGTCACCGGCAGGCCCAGGTCGACCAGGCTGGTGACACCATGCTCGCGGATGCCACAGGGGACGATTCCGTCGAAATGGCTCAGGTCCGGCTCGACGTTGATCGAAATGCCGTGAAAGCTGACCCAACGGCGCAGCTTGATGCCGAGGGCGGCGATCTTGTCCTCGCGGATCGATCCGTCGGGATTCGGCGCCTTGTCCGGTCGCGTGACCCAGACCCCGACGCGGCCCTGGCGAATCTCGCCGGTCACGTTGAACTCGGCCAGGGTGTCGATGACCCAGCGTTCAAGGTCGCGGACAAAGCAGCGGACGTCGCCGCCGCGCGCTTTGACGTCCAGCATGCAGTAGATCACCCGCTGGCCCGGACCGTGATAGGTGTACTGTCCGCCGCGCCCCACGGGGTAGACCGGGAATCGGTCAGGATCCACCAGATCGGCGGGCTTTGCCGAGGTCCCGGCGGTGTAAAGCGGCGGGTGTTCCAGAAGCCAGATCGCCTCGCCCGCGCGGCCTTCGTTCATGGCGGCGACATGCGCCTCCATCGCGGCAAGCGTCTCGGGGTAGGGGGCGAGGCCCGGGATATGCGTCCATTCGACCATGATGCGCCCTCTATAGCGTGCTGGGCGGCCGGGAGCGAGGGGCCGCGCAGAGGGCGCGAAAATGCCCCTTCCCTTCCCGCGCGACTGTCGCTAGATAGCGGGCGTCCAAGACCAGACCCAGTGCGGATGTGGCGGAATTGGTAGACGCGCAGCGTTGAGGTCGCTGTTCCTTAACCGGAGTGAAAGTTCGAGTCTTTTCATCCGCACCAGGGTCGGTCGGGACAAGCCAGAGGGCGCGGGGGAAACCTTCGCGCCCTTTGCTTTTTTCGGCCGTGCGGGGGCTGGAGGCTGCCGGAATGCCCTCCTTTTCTTGCAGGGTTTGCAGGCAGAAAGTCTGCCATCTGCGCGCATTGTGACCGTTTTTCCCGCAGGGGCGCAAAGGGACGCAAAGAGGTCGCTTAAGTCGCCTTGGGCGTCGAAAAAGTGCGTTGCATTGGGGGTCACGTTTCGCTTTAGTCGAATCAACAGAAGGCGCAAAGCGCCCATCACATCAGGGAGACACGGGTGACGGTTGAGCCCCGCAACGACGCCTTCGTCGCGTTTGAGCACGTCCAGAAAAGCTATGACGGCGTCACGCTGGTCGTGAAGGACCTTAACCTGTCCATCGCCAAGGGCGAGTTCCTGACCATGCTCGGTCCGTCAGGGTCGGGCAAGACCACCTGCCTGATGATGCTGGCGGGCTTCGAGACCGCGACCAATGGCGAGATCAAGCTGGATGGCGTGAACATCAACCAGGTCCCGCCGCACAAGCGCGGGATCGGGATGGTTTTCCAGAACTATGCGCTGTTCCCGCACATGACGGTTGGTGAAAACCTGGCCTTCCCGCTGGAAGTGCGCGGCATGGGCAAGGACGAGCGCGAGGCGAAGATCAAGCGTGCGCTCGACATGGTGCAGATGGGGGCCTTCGCCAACCGCCGCCCGGCACAGCTTTCGGGCGGCCAGCAGCAGCGGATCGCCCTGGCGCGGGCGCTGGTGTTCGATCCCAAGCTTGTCCTGATGGACGAACCCCTGGGTGCGCTGGACAAGCAGCTGCGCGAACACATGCAGTTCGAGATCAAGCACCTGCATGAATCGCTGGGGATCACCGTCGTCTACGTGACCCACGATCAGGGCGAGGCGCTGACGATGTCGGACCGCGTCGCCGTCTTCAACGACGGCCGCATCCAGCAGCTTGCGCCCCCCGCCGACCTTTACGAACGCCCAAACAACAGCTTCGTCGCGCAGTTCATCGGCGAGAACAACAAGCTTCTCGGCACCATCGAGGAACTGAACGGCGACAAGGCGCTGGTGCGGCTTGCGACCGGAGAGCTGATCGACGCGACCGCCGTCAACGTCAAGGAGAAGGGCGGCAAGACGCTGGTCTCGATCCGCCCGGAACGGGTGGAGTTCAAGCCCGAGATGATGCCGCCGGGCGCCCACACGATCGAGGCCGAGGTGGTCGAGATCATCTACATGGGCGACATCCTGCGCGCGGTCCTGAAGGTCGCGGGGTCGGACGACTTCGTGATGAAGATGCGAAACACGCTGGGGCAGACGAAACTGACCCCCGGCCAGAAGATCAAGGTGGGCTGGCATCCGCAGGATGCCCGCGCGCTCGACCCCTGATACCGTGCGGGGGGCGGCTTGCGTCCCTCGGTCGGAGAAGAGCAACAAGACTTTACGATCAACCTAGGGAGCTTGCGAATGAAGAAGACCCTCATCCTGACGACCGCTCTGGTCAGCTTTGGCTTTGCCGCCAATGCCGACGTGACGGTCATGTCCTGGGGCGGTGCCTATGGTGCTGCCCAGACCGAAGGCCATGTGAAACCCTGGTCGGCCGCCACCGGAAACGCTGCGATCATGGTCGACAGCGACAACCCGGCCCCGGCGATCAAGGCCATGGTCGAAGCCGGAAACGTCACCGTTGACGTCGCCTCGGTCGAATATGCCGACGCGATCCGTCTGTGCGACGAAGGCATGCTGGAGCCGATCGATGCCGCCTCGCTGCCCGCTGGCGCGGATGGCACGCCGGCTGCCGAAGACTTCTTCCCCGGTGCCGTGACCGAATGCGCTGTCTCGACCGACATCTGGTCGAACGTCTTCGCCTATGACACCACCAAGTTCCCGGAAGGCCCGACCACCGCCGCCGACTTCTTCGATCTGGAGAAGTTCCCCGGCAAGCGTGGCCTGAAGAAGGGCGCCAAGGCCGTTCTGGAGTTCGCTCTGATGGCTGACGGCGTTCCGGCGGCGGAAGTCTACAACGTGATGAACACGCCGGAAGGCATCGACCGCGCCTTCGCCAAGCTGGACACCATCAAGTCGGAAGTCGTCTGGTGGGAAGCCGGTGCACAAGCTCCGCAGCTGCTGGCGGACGGTGAAGTGGCGATGACCACCGCCTACAACGGCCGGATCTTCGCGGCCGCCGTCGGCGAGGGCAAACCCTTCCAGATCGTCTGGGACGGCCAGGTCTACGAGAATGAAAGCTACGTCATTCCGAAGGGCGCGCCGAACAAGGACCTGGCGCTGGACTTCATCAAGTACGCCACCTCGACCGAAGGCCTGCGCGCGCAGGCGGCCCACATCTCCTACGGCCCGCCGCGCAAGTCGGCCAACCTGGAGCCGATCGTCTATGCCGGCGACGGCAAGACCGAGATGGGTCCGCACCTGCCGACCAACCCGGCCAACCTGGGCAATGCTCTCCTGACCTCGTCCGACTTCTGGGTCGACCACGACGCAGAACTGAACGAGCGTTTCCAGGCCTGGCTCGCCCAGTAATCAAGACCCGGCCGGGCGCGTCCGTCGCGCCCGGCCACATTTGCGAGGACGGCATGGCCGAGGCGACGACCGAACTTCTGACCACCGCGGATGGCCGCCCGTTGAAGGCCGCGCTGCAGGCGGCACAGGCCCGCGCCAAGCGCCGCGCCTTCTTTCTGGTGCTGCCGCTGCTGCTGTTCGTGGTGCTGACCTTCCTTATACCCATCGGCTATATGCTGAAGCGGTCCTTCGAACATGACGGCTTCGTGTCGTCCGCCCCCGCTTTGGTGGCGTGGTTCCAGGCAAACCCCGATTTTGACCCGGCCAATCCGCCGGAAGAGGCCTATGCCGCCCTGGTGCAGGACCTCGCGCTGATGCAGGTCGACAAGACCACCGGCATTGCGGGCACCCGCATCAACTATTCCGTCCCGGGCACGATCAGCCTCTTCAAGAAGGGCGCGCGCGAGGCCAAGGATCTGACCCCGCCGTTCAAGGAATCGCTGGTCGCCGTCGACCCTGACTGGGGCAAGCCCGCGCTGTGGCGGGGCATGGCCTCGGCCAGCCACATCTACACGGCCGAATTCTACAAGGTCGCGTCGGACTTCAAGCTGAACGACGGCGGCTGGGAACGGGGTGAGGACAACGAGCGCATCTACCTTTACCTCTTTGCGAAGACCTTCCTGATCTCGGGCATCATCACGGTGCTCTGCCTCCTTTTGGCCTTCCCGGTCTCGCATCTGCTGGCGACGCTGCCGATGGCGAAGTCGTCGCTTCTGATGATCCTGGTGCTGCTGCCGTTCTGGACATCGCTGCTGGTGCGGACGACCTCGTGGATCGCACTGCTGCAAGAGCAGGGGATCGTCAACGACCTTCTGGTCGCCATCGGCCTGATCGACAACGAGGGCCGGCTGACGATGATGTACAACATGACCGGCACCATCGTCGCGATGACGCATGTGCTGCTGCCGTTCATGATCCTGCCCCTCTATTCCGTCATGCGGGTGATCCCGCCCAGCTATGCCCGCGCGGCGCGGTCCCTGGGGGCCACTAGCTGGACCACCTTCCGACGGGTCTATCTGCCGCAGACCCTGCCGGGCATCGCTGCGGGCTCGCTTCTCGTCTTCATCCTGGCCGTGGGCTACTACATCACTCCGGCGCTGGTCGGCGGGGCGGACGGGCAGCTGATCTCGAACCTGATCGCCTTCCACATGTCCAAGTCGAACTGGTCGCTGGCGGCCGCCATCGCCGGGATGCTCCTGGTTTCCATCCTGGTCCTGTACTGGCTTTATGACCGGCTGGTGGGCATCGACCGACTGAAGCTGGGTTGAGGAGACGGACATGGCCCTTCCCACATACGCCTCGCCGCTGGAACGGATCTGGTACTACACCTACCTGGTGATCTGTTGCCTTGTGTTCCTGTTCTTGATCGCGCCGATCCTGATCGTGATCCCGCTGTCGTTCAACGCCGAGCCCTATTTCACCTTCACGCCGCAGATGCTGGCCTTTGATCCCGCAGGCTACAGCTTGCGCTGGTATGACACGCTGTTGACCCTGGGCCATCCGGCACCAGAGACGGTGCGCGACGGCACCTGGTGGTCCGCCGTGTGGGAAAGGGCGACCTGGGTGCAGGCGGCGAAGAATTCGTTCTGGGTCGGGCTCTGGGCAACGATCCTGGCAACGGTCCTGGGCACCATTGCGGCGCTTGGGCTGTCGCGGCCCGAAATGCCGTACCGGCGGCTGATCATGGCACTTCTGATCAGCCCGATGATCGTGCCGATCATCATCATCGCCGTGGGGATGAGCTTCTTCTTCGCCAAGGCCTGCGTGGCCCCCGACAGTGCGATGGCGCTGCTGTTTGGCTGGGCGCTGTCCGAGAAGGGCTGTCTTGCGAACTCGCACCTCGGCGTGATCGTGGCCCATGCGACATTGGGCATTCCCTTCGTCATCATCACCGTGACCGCGACGCTGTCGGGCTTCGACCAGTCGCTGATCCGTGCGTCGCAGTCGCTGGGGGCCAATCCGCGCACGACCTTCTTCAAGGTGATCATGCCGCTGATCCTGCCCGGCGTGATCTCGGGCGCGCTTTTTGCCTTCGTCACCTCGTTCGATGAGGTGGTTGCGGTACTTTTCATCGCCGGTCCCGACCAGCAGACGATCCCGCGCCAGATGTTCAACGGCATCCGTGAGGCGATCAGCCCGGCGATCCTTGCAGTGGCGACGATCCTTGTCGTGATCTCGGTACTGCTTCTGACCACGGTCGAGCTTCTGCGACGCCGGTCCGACCGCCTGCGGGGTGTGACGGGACGCTAGGGGCGGCTCCCGTCGCACAGGTCAGAGACGCGTGGCGAAGTCATGACGAAGCAGTTTCCCAAACGTGAACGACCTGGGCCAAGCCCTTGATACTGCTTGACCCGAACCCCGTGCCACGCGCGGCGTCTTAGGGCAGCAGATGAAGCCAGCCCCAGGTCGTCAGGATCGACACCGCCGTCGCCACCAGGACCGCCGAGGCATTGACCCGCTTTCCCACCCCATACATGTGGGCGAACATGTAGGCGTTCACCCCCGGGGCCATCGCCGCCGTGACCACCGCCGACCGCAAGCTTGCCGTGTCCAGCTGGAAGACCTGCGTCCCAAGGACCCAGGTCACCGCCGGATGCAGGACCAGGGAGGCTGCGGTGACCATCAGCACCGGTCCGATGTCCCCCTCGATCCGGTAGCGGACAAGGGTTCCCCCCAGCCCGAACAGCGCGACCGGGATTGCCGCGCCAGCGATCATGTCGATCCCCGACCAGAAGAAGGCGGGCAGGGGGTTACCTGACAGGTTCACGGCAAAGCCCAGGAGGATGCCGATCACCAGCGACTGCGACAGGATTGCCCGGCCGATCTGGCGGGCAAGCGATAGGCCCGACAAACCCTCTCCGCGCGTCCGCGCCCATTCCATCAGCGCGATCCCGAAGCCGTAGAGCATCGGCGCATGCAGCGAGATGATCGCGTAGTTCCCCTGCAGCGCCTCGGTCCCATAGGCGCGCTCGGTGATGGCCAGGCCCAGGAGGAGGGAGTTGGAGAAAAGCCCGGCGAACCCGATGCTCACGGCGTCGGGCATGGCCCGGCGGAAAATCAGCATGGCACCGAAAAAGCAGGCGAAGAAGCCGGCGAATGCGCCGAGATAGAAGCTGGTCATCAGGCTGACATCGTAGGCATCCGACAGGTCCAGATGCGCGATGGAGCGAAACAGAAGACAGGGCACCGCGAAGTTCTGCGCGAACCGCATGAGGCCGTCGACGGCAGGTTCGGCCAGCAGCTTTGCCCGGACGACGGCATAGCCGAAGCCGATGACAAGGAAGACTGGGAGGATGACGTCGAGAAGCGCGCTCAATTCAGCCGTCGACCGGGGGTTTCACACCCCCGGACCCCCGTGGGATACTTTTGCCAGTATGAAGCAACCAGGGTCAGGGCTGGTTGTCATAGGTGATCGTCATGCCGTCGAAGGCGGGCGTGATGTGGGGCGGAAGCTCGGCCTTCAGGGTCTCGTAGTCGAGGTCGATGTGCATGTTGGTGATGACGGCGCGGGCGGGCCTGGCGCGGGCGATCCAGGACAGCGTCAGATCGAGGTGCGCGTGGGTCGGGTGCGGCTTGCGGCGGAGCGCGTCGACGATCCAGCAGTCGAGGCCGTCCAGCATTGGCCAGCTTTCCGCCGGGATGTCGACGGCGTCAGGCAGGTAGGCCAGAGGGCCGATGCGAAAGCCAAGCGCGTCCATGCTGCCGTGGTCGGCACGGAACGGGGACAGGGTTACCGGCCCTCCGGCACCTGGCACGGAGACCGGACCGTCGATCGTGTGCAGGTCGAGGATCGGCGGGTAAGGGGAACCTTCAGGCTGGACGAAGGCATAGCCGAAGCGGGACAGAAGCGCCTCTTGCGTGGGTCCGTCGGCCCAGACCGGCAGGCGGCTGCCCTGGTTGAACACGACCTGCCGCAGGTCGTCGATGCCGTGCATGTGGTCGGCGTGGCTGTGGGTGTAGATGACCCCGTCCAAGGCACCGATGCCTGCGTCGAGGAGCTGGTCGCGCATGTC
>JAIXSA010000172.1 GCA_027484915.1 Paracoccaceae bacterium
ATGACCCAGCCGCCCACCTTGACCGACCGAACGGCCCTGGCCCGCCACCGTGCGCGTGCGCTTGCCCTGGCCGACCATGACGCGGCGCTATTCCTGCACCGTCTGGCCCTTGATGACGTGGAGGAGAGACTCAGCGAGGTTAACAAAAGGTTTACGTCACCGGCCGTGGTTACGCCGTTTCCCCAGATTTTCGGCGCGTTCCCGGCCACTTCTGTGGTCCCCGACGATGATCTGCTGGATCTGCAACCAGGCGTGCACGATCTAATCGTGCACTTCATGGCCTTGCACTGGGCGAATGACCCCGTTGGCCAGCTTGTCCAATGCCGCCGCGCCTTGCAGCCGGACGGGCTCTGCCTGATCGTGCTGCCCGGTGGCCGAAGCCTGCAGGAGCTTCGCGCCACGCTGGCCGAGGCAGAGGCAACGGTGACGGGGGGCCTCTCCCCTCGCGTGGTGCCGATGGGAGAGATCCGCGACCTGGGCGCGCTGATGCAGCGGGCGGGCTTTGCCCTGCCAGTGGCGGACAACCTGGTCCAGACCGTCGAGTACCGCAGCTTCCCCGCCTTGCTTGCAGACCTACGCGCTGCAGGAGAGACGAATGCCCTCGACGCACGCTTGCGCCGGTTCACCCGCCGCGCCGTGATGGCCGAGGCCGCGCGTCTCTATGCCGCCACATATGCCACGCCAGAGGGCCGATTGACCGCCACGGCCGAGCTTGTCTTCCTGACCGGCTGGGCACCGCATGAAAGCCAGCAGCAGCCCTTGCGGCCCGGATCGGCGAAGGCGCGGCTGGCGGACGCGCTGGGTGTGCCGGAGAAGCCCCTGAAAGACGGTTGACCCCGGCGCGCAACCCCTTATGTCCCGTCCTGAACCATTGGGAAGAACACTATGCTGGATGCCCGGACCACGGCCGTGACGGGGACCGACGTCGTCCCCGGCGAGGGGCGCCTTGCCCACGCGCCGTCGAACCACCCAACCGTCCGGAAGGCGAAGATCGGGGTGCTTCTGGCGAACCTCGGCACGCCGGACGCCTACGACTACTGGTCGATGCGCCGCTATCTGAACGAGTTCCTGTCGGACAAGCGGGTCGTCGACATCCCGGACTGGAAGTGGCAGCCACTGCTGCAGTTGATCATCTTGTCGCGGCGACCCTTTACCAGTGGTGCGAACTACAAGCTGATCTGGAATGAAGAGCTGAATGAAAGCCCGCTTCTGACCATCACCAAGGCCCAGACGGCCGCGATCGCGCAGGTGATGGCAGACCGGCACGGGGCGGAGGTCATGGTCGACTTCTGCATGCGCTACGGCAACCCCTCGACCGACGAGAAGGTCAAGGCGATGGTTGCGGCGGGGTGCGAGAAGGTGCTGTTCTTCCCCCTCTACCCCCACTACGCCGGGGCGACCTCGGCCACCGCGAACGACCAGTTCTTCCGCGCCCTGATGAAGGAAAAGCGGCAGCCTGCGGTGCGGACCGTGGCGGAATACTTCGACCACCCCCTCTATATCGACGCGCTGGCGAAGTCGGTGGAGACGGCCTATGCGGGCCTCGATCACCGCCCCGACGTGCTGGTGGCCAGCTACCACGGGATGCCGAAACGGTACCTTATGGAGGGGGACCCCTACCACTGCCAGTGCCAGAAAACCTCGCGGCTTCTGCGGGAGAGGTTGGGGTGGGAGAAGGGGTCGATCGACACGACCTTCCAGTCCGTCTTCGGGCGGGAGGAGTGGCTGAAACCCTACACGGTCGAGCATGTGGCGGAGCTGGCGAAGGCGGGGAAGAAGCGGATCGCGGTGATGGCTCCGGCTTTTTCGGCGGACTGCATCGAGACGCTGGAGGAAATCAACGGGGAGATCCGGGAGGCGTTCGAGCATGCTGGGGGAGAGGAGTTCACCTACATCCCCTGCCTGAACGACGATGCCGCCCATATCGAGGCCTTGGTGGCCGTGATCGAGGAGAACCTGGGGGGGTGGCTGCCCCGGGAGGGCTAGGCTGCCCACGCGCGGTGCGATTCTTGGAGTCAATGATTTTAATGGCTTGGTTGTGGGCGTTTACCCGGCCTTAACCTCTGCCCCGAGAGCCTGACCGACGCAGAAAGACACGTCGGACAGGCTTTCATTTCTTTCGTGGTCGCCTGTCTTTCGACAAAAGCGGAGTCCACTTCTGTCGGACGGGCTTCACCCCCGCGCGGGGCGGCTGAGGATCAGCGCCAGCGGCATCGCCAAGAGCGTGACCCACATCATCAGCTGGAAATCGTCGATGTAGGACACCATCGCGGCCTGCACGTTCACCAGCCCGTCCAGCATCTGCAACGTCGTCGGATCACCCGACACCGCCGCCGGGAAGGCATTGGCCAACGCCGGGTTGTAGGGGGAGATGAAGCTTCCAAGCTCGGCATGGTTGGTCTGCACGTTGCGCGTCAGCGCCGCGGTCACCATGGAGATCCCGATTGACGAACCGATGTTGCGCACCAGGCTGAAGAGGCTGGTCGCATCGGCCCGGAAGCGGGGGTCGAGGGTGGCGAAGGCGATGGTGGAGAGCGGAACGAACACCAGCCCCAGCCCAAGACCCTGCAAGACGCCGCTTTGGATGATGGGCCAGCTGTCCATCTGCGGCGTGAAGCCGGTCATCTGATACAGCGACAGCGCCGTCAGCGTCAGGCCCGCAAGCACCAGCATCCGAGGATCGACCTTCCGCACCAGGCGACCCACGACCAGCATCGAGATCATCGTACCCACCCCGCGCGGGGCCATGACCCAGCCGGTGGTGATGACCGGGTAGCCCAGGATGCGCGACAGCATCGGCGGCAGAAGCGCGAGGCTTGCAAGCAGGATGATCCCCACAACGAAGATGAAGATCAGGCCGATGCGGAAGTTGCGGTCGCGGAACATCTGCGGGTCCAGGAACGGATGGTCCTTGGTCAGGATATGGACAGTGAACATCCAGAAGCCCGAGATGGTCACGAAGAGGTAGATCCAGGTTTCCAGCGCCGAGAACCAGTCGACCTCGCCGCCACGGTCAAGCATCAGCTGCAGCGCACCAAGGGCGATGGAAAGCATGGCAAAGCCCACAAGGTCGAAGCTGCGCGCCTTGCGCGGCATCTTCGGCAGGAAGGCGAGGCAACCCAGAAGCGCCAGCGCGCCCACCGGCAGGTTGATGAGGAAGACCCAGCGCCAGTTGTAGCTTTCCGTCAGCCAGCCGCCCAGCGTCGGGCCGATGATCGGGCCGACCATGATGCCCGCCCCCCACATCGCCATGGCCTGCCCGGCCTTTTCGCGCGGGTTGATGTCCAGGAGGAAGGTCTGCGACAGCGGCACGATTGCCGCGCCGAATACGCCCTGCAACAGGCGGAAGGCGACCATGGAGGGCAGGCTCCACGCGATGCCGCAAGCCAGCGAGGTGGCGACGAAGCCCACGATCGAGATCAGGAACAGCTCACGCTTTCCCAGACGGTCGGCCAGCCAGCCGGTGACCGGCGTCATGATTGCCGAGGCGACGATATAGCTGGTCAGCACCCAGGTGATCGTGTCCTGCGATGCGCCAAGGTCGCCCGTCATCGACGGCAGCGCCACGTTGGCGATGGTGGTGTCCAGCACCTGCATGATCGTCGCAGCCATGATCGACAGCGTGATGAGGCCGCGATGCTTGACCTCGATTGCCGGGGGCGCGAGCACGGGCCCGGCGCTGGGAACCGGGGTTTCAGGCAGGTCGGACATGGCCCGTCACTCCGTCGCGGCGATCTGCGGGGCCGCGGGCTGGGCGGTGTCGACCGTCACCTTGGCGCTGAGGCCCGAGGCCAGCCGGGCCGCGGCGGCCGGATCGTCCAGCCGGATGCGGACCGGCACGCGCTGCGTGACCTTGACCCAGTTGCCGGTGGCATTCTGGGCGGGCAGCAGCGAGAACTCGGCCCCGGTGCCGGCGCCGATTGCCTCGACGGTGCCGGTGAAGACAGTGTCGGGGGCCGCGTCAAAGACGATCCGGGCGGTCTGGCCCTGCGCAATGTCGGTCAGCTGGGTTTCCTTGAAGTTGGCATCCACCCAGGCATCGCCGGTTTCGACAAGGGCAAAAACCGGCTGACCGGCCGCCAGCATCACGCCTTCGTGGAAGGAGGAGGACTGGTAGATCACGCCGTCGGCAGGCGCGGTGACGCGGGTCACCGACAGGTTGTAGCGGGCTCGGTCCAGTTCGGCCAAGGCGGCGCGGACGGTGGGATGGTCGTCGATGGCGGCCTCGGGGTCGCCGCCGAGGGCAAGCAGGGCGGCCTCGACCGCGAGGTTGGCGACAGCGGCGCGTTCGCTGGCCTGGCGGCTTTGGTGGCGGATATCGTCAACGGTGCTGGTCGCGGCGACCCCCTTGCCCGAGAGCGCCTCTTGCCGGGCAAGTTCGTCGTTCTGATAGGTGGCCTCATCCTGGGCCAGGGCGGCCTGGGCCTTGGCCTGAATATAGGCGGCCTTCAGTTGCTGGACCTGCAGGCGCGCGGCGTTCACCGAAGCCTCGGCCTGGGCAATGGCAAGCTGGTAGGGCTCGGGGTCGACCTGGAACAGCAGGTCGCCCGCTGCGACATGTTCCAGTTCGTGCACGTTCACCGACACGACCCGGCCACTGACAGAGGCCGCGACCGAAATGCGCGGCTGGTGGAGATTGGCGTTTTCGGTGCTTTCCGTTCCGCCGCCGGACAGCCACCAGCCGCCGCCGCCCAAAAGCAGGAGAAGCGGCACGGAGGCCATCACGAGGACTTTGCGCAGTGGGCGGGCCTTTGCGGCGGGGGTGGGAACGGGGGTTGCGCCTGTGGCGGTTGCGGCGGAGGCGGGGGACTGGGCATTCATGACTGGGTCTCGGGGACAAGAGAGGGGGCGGCAGGATCAGCAGCGTCCTGCAGGTTTTCGATGATCTTCAGAAGGCCCATATGGAAGGCGCGGCGTTCAGCATCTGTCAGGCCGGAAAGCGCCTCGTCGTACAGGGTTTCGGCGATGGTGCGGACGTCGGGCGCGATGGCCTGCGCCTTGGCCGAGGCGGTGATGACATGCGCGCGGCGGTCGCGCGGATGGGCTTCGCGCTGGACCCAGCCAGCCTCGACCATGCGGTCGATCAGGCGGGAGACGCTGATCGGCTCGACGCCAAGATGTGTGGCGAGCATTGTCTGGGTCGAAGGGCCGTCGCGCAGAAGGTGGCCCAGAAGCCGCCACTGCGCCGAGGACAGGCCGTGGGCAGAGGTGCGGTGTTCAAACCGTGCCCATAGCCTGCGCGAGGCGTCCTGGAGATGCGAGCCGAGTCGGTCGATACGGTATTTCATTAAGCATGCTTATAATAAGCGTGTCAGAACTGCAAATCATGGCGGCCATGCAAAAACCGCAGGCCTTGCGGGCGCTGCGGTTTTTTCTTTTCCGGCCAGAGGCGTAGGGTCAGATCAGGCGGACCTGGGTGCCGACCTTGGCGTATTCGTAGAGCTCTTCGACGTGCTCGTTGTACAGACCGATGCAGCCGTTCGAGGAGCGGCGGCCGATCTTGCGGGTGTCGTGGGTGCCGTGGATCCGGTAGTAGGTCCAGCCCAGATAAAGCGCGCGGGTTCCGAGCGGATTGTCCGGCGCGCCGCCTTCGACGACATCGGGCCAGTCCGGATGGCGCAGCTTCATCGAATCGGTCGGGCGCCAGGTCGGATTGACGACCTTCTGCACGACCGCAGTGACGCCGCGGCGGGTCAGTTCTTCCGACAGGGGGACGGAGGTCGGGTAGAGACGATAGATCGACTCATCCTCGGACCAGTAGTGCAGCGCGCGCGACGTGGTGTCGGCCAGGATCGCACCGTTGCGCAGGTTCGAGAAATAGTCCCGCCACTGCAGAATCCGGAAGCTGGAGATGTTGTTGCGCACCGAGGCCGAGGCCGGCTGGGCGAATTCTGTGCTGCCGTCCTGCGCAAACGCTGGCAAGGCTGCCAGACTGGCGGCACCAACCACTCCACCCAGGACTGCGCGACGGTTGATCGGACCGGTCGCCATGCTGATACTCCTCAAGGCTGTCTTTTGCGGTGCCTATAGCGAGTTTGTGAGGAAGGCGCAAATCAAACACCCGTCAGCAGCCGCCGATGCGCAAGATGCCCGTTTGAACCTGCCGCAGGCTTCCGTTAAGGAGGGGCCTGACAGCCGCAGCAGACGGCGATGGACTGGTGGACAGAATGGATAGACGCGTTTTTCTGGTGCAGGGCCTGGCTCTGGCGCTGGCGGCCTGTGGGACTACGAGCGAGCCGCAAATGGGCGCGGACGGGAAGCCCCTGCCGCGGGTCTACCGGATCAAGGACGAGCGGGCTGTGTCGTTCCGCTTCCTTGACGCGATGAACACGCTGCGCGCGGCGAAGTCGCTGCCTCCGGTGGCGTTCGACGCGAACCTGAACGCGGCAGCCGCGACGCATTCGCGCGACATGTCGGTGCAGAACCGGCCGTGGCACTTCGGGTCGGACGGCTCGTCCCCTCTGGTGCGGTCGCAGCGCGCGGGGTTCACCGGGCGGCTTCTGGGCGAGAACATCTCGGAGACCTACGAGACCGAGCTGGAAACGCTGTCATCCTGGATGGGTCGCGACGACACCCGCGTGGTGATCATGGACCCGCTGGCGACGCGGCTGGGCTTTGCCTGGTTCCAGGAGCCGGGCGGCAAGATCTGGTGGACGATGATGACCGGGACCTGAGGTCCTTCATACTGCGGAACGGGGGCCTGCGGGCCCCTTTTTCATGGCAGGATGAAGATCGGCGTTCCCGGTTTTACCATCGAGTAGACCCGCTCCATCTCTTTGTCGGTCAGGGCAATGCAGCCCCAGGTCCAGTCGCGCTTGGTGACGCGCTGTTTGGGCCCACCGTGGATGAAGATGTCACCGCCGGGGGATTTGCCCGCCGCCTGGGCAAAGGCGATGTCGGCCTGGTTCGGGTAGGAGATGCCGAGCGACAGGTGGTACTGCGAATCCGGGTTCTTGTGGCTGATGAAGTACTGGCCTTCGGGCGTCTTGCCGTCGCCTTCGAACTGCTTGTGGCCCTCGGGCGCGAAGCCAAGGGCGATGTCGTAGGACTTCAGCACTTTGTCGTGGTGGAAGAGGTACATCTTGCGGTCGGCCTTGTGGACCTGGACCTGCGTGACCTCGGGGCCGTTGTAGCGCTTGAACTTCGAGCCGCAACCCGACAGGCCGATCACCGCAAAGAGGATCGCCAACCACCCGATGAACCGCATGCCCTTGCCCGCCTGTATTTTTTTCTTATCGGTACAGGAATCCGGGCGATTTGCCTAGAGTGTCAAAGGAGTAGCGGCTTCACGGATGTGTCAGGGGCGGACCAAACGGGCCACAAGCTCGATATGGGTGGACCAGCGGAACTGGTCGACGACCCGGACCCAGTCGAGGCGGTAGCCTTTGTCCGTCAGGGTCTTCGCGTCGCGGGCGAAGGTGACGGGGTTGCAGGAGACGGCGGCGATCACCGGGATTTTCGAGGCCGCGAGAGTTGTCGTCTGTGCCTCGGCCCCGGCGCGGGGCGGGTCGATGACGGCGCCAGTGAAGCTGAGGAGTTCGTCAGGTTCCAGCGGGCGGCGGAAGAGGTCGCGGGTTTCGGTTGAGATGCGGTGAAGGTTCGGGGTGTTTCGGGCGGCAAGGTCAAGCGCCTTGGTCATGGCGGCGTCGCCTTCGACGGCGTGGACTTCCATCGCTTCGGCCAAGGGCAGCGTGAACGTCCCGACGCCGGAAAATAGGTCAACCACGCGCTTTTGCGGGCCGAGGGCTTGGCGCACAGCGGTCAGGAGGGCGGCTTCACCCTCGGCGGTGGCCTGCAGGAAGGCACCGGCGGGCGGGACGACCGTGGCTTGGCCCATCGTCAGCGCCGGGCGGTCGCGGAGCGCAACGGTCTCGCCGTCCCAGGTCAGGCGGGAGAAGGCGTGGGATTCGACCAGACGGGCAAGGTCCATCCGCAGGGAGCCGTCGAGGGGTTTGCCGCCAGTGACTACAACATCTGGTCCTCCACGCGTCAGTGTGACCTGCAGGGAGAGTTCGGTCGTGCGCGATCCACCGGCCATGACCATTGCCTGAAGACCCGGAAAGGCAGCGAGGATTCCGGGGTGAAGGAGCTGGCAGTCCGGAATCTCGGCGATGGTGTCCGAGGCGCGGGCGTGAAAGCCGATCAGGACGCCGGATTTGGTGCGCCGGGCCGAAAGCGTGGCGCGGCGGCGGGAATTCGGCGGCGAGGTGACGAGCGGGAGGAAGGTCGCGCTCAGGCCCTGCCCTGCAAGCGCGGTTTCGACGACCTGCTGTTTCCACCCGGCGACGAAGGCGTCGGAGGCGTGTTGCAGCTGGCAGCCACCGCAGGCGCGGGCATGGCGGCAAGGGGGTTTGACGCGGTCGGTTGAGGGGGTGACGATCTTGGCGTCCAGAAGACGGTCGCCGTCGGGAGTGCCGTCGACGACCTCACCCGGCAGGGTGCCAGGCACGTAGAGGGGACCCGAGTCCTGGTCGCGTGCGATGCCGTGGCCAAGGTGCCCGAGCCGTTCGATGGTGACGATCACTCTGCCGCTTCCGCTTCTTCGTCTTCGACGCCGATGAAGCCGCCTGATTGCCGTTTCCAGTAGCGCGCGTAAAGCCCGTCTTTCTCCAGCAACTCGTCGTGGCTGCCGATTTCGACGATCCGGCCACGGTCAAGGACGATGATCCGGTCCATCGCGGCGATCGTCGACAGGCGGTGGGCGATGGCCAGCACGGTCTTGCCCTGCATGACGCGGCCCAGAGCCTCCTGGATCGACGCCTCGACTTCGGAGTCGAGCGCGCTGGTGGCTTCGTCCAGCACCAGAATCGGCGCGTCCTTCAGGAAGGCGCGGGCGAGCGCGATGCGCTGGCGCTGGCCGCCAGAGAGTTTCACGCCGCGTTCGCCAAGGAAGGCGTCGTAGCCCTTGCGGCCGTTGTGGTCGAGCATGCCCTCGATGAACTCGTCCGCTTCGGCAGCCTTGGCGGCGGCGATGATTTCGTCCTGGCTCGCCTCGGGGCGGCCATAGGCGATGTTGTCCCGGGCCGACCGGTTGAACATCGCGGTTTCCTGCGTGACCATGCCGATCTGGCGGCGCAGCGACTCTTGCGTCACCTCGCGCACATCCTTGCCATCGATGGTGATGCACCCCTGTTCGGGGTCGTAAAGCCGGAGGAGGAGCGAGACGAGCGAGGACTTGCCCGCACCCGAAGCGCCGACGATGCCCAGCTTTTCGCCCGCGTGGATGGTCAGGTCGATGTCCTGAACCCCGCCGCGCTGGCGGCCGTAGGCGAAGGTGACATGGTCGAAGTGGATCTCGCCCTTGATGCGGGGCAGGGCCTCGGCGTCGGGCGCGTCGGCGAGGGTGTGGGGGACGGAGAGGGTGCGCATGCCGTCCTCGACTTCACCGACGCTGGTGTAGATCGACATGAGCGTGAAGCTAACCCAGCCGGACATCTGCGCGATGCGAAGGGCAATGGCTCCGGACGCGGCGATGTCCCCGGCACTGGCGGCGCCCTGTTGCCAAAGAAGGACCGTGCCGCCGATCAAGAGGACGGGGAGGACGCCCGCCAGCAGCATCAGGGCAAAGCGGAACCAGGTGGAGATGACGCCGAATTCGAGGCTGCGGTCGCGGAAGACCTCCATCGCGTCGATGGCGACGCGGTCCTCGAAGGCGGCGTGGGCGAACAGTTTCACCGTCTTGATGTTCGTGATGGTGTCGACGACCTGACCCGAGACCATGGCGCGGGAGGAGGCGCGGGCAGCGGAGTTCACCCGGATCATCGGCATGAAGTAGCGGATGAGGAAGATGTACGCCACGAGCCAGACGGCCAGCGCGATGGCGGCCTTCCAGTCGACGGCAATCAGGAAGGCCACGGAGCCGATGACCGAGGCAAGCGCGAAACAGACGGTGTTGATGACTTCGGTCGCCACGTCGGTGACGGCGCGGGCGGCCTGCATCTGCTTTTGCGCGATGCGGCCGGCGAAGTCGTTGTCGAAGAAGGTTACCGCCTGGCCGAGGGTCCAGCGGTGGAGGCGGGACAGGACCAGGGGCATCACGTTCGGGCCGATGATGATGCTGTTCGACGCCGAGGAGACGGCGAAGGCGAGGGGGCGGATGACGATGTAGAAGGCGAGGAACCAGATGACGAGGTTCCAGTGCGCGGCGAAGAAATCCGTGGGGCCGGAGTTGACGGCGGCGTCGATGACCCAGCCGAGGATGAGGGCGCTGACAACCTCGGTGACACCGGCGAGGGAGGAGAGGATGCCCGCGATGACGAGCATCGGCCAGCTTCCGGCCAGTGACCAGCGCATGAACGCACCCAGCCGTTGCGGCGGGGGGCCGTCGGCGGGGCGGAAGGCGTCGATGAGGGAGCCGAGGCTTTGAAGGGCGCTCATGGGGGAGAGGTAGGCCTATAGGCGAGGGGAGGCAAGGGATTACGCGGTGCGGGGCTGGTCAGTTCCCTGTGAACCTGCTCGTCGATGACTTCGTCACTCCTCGCGGGTCTGCCGAGGAGGAGACGAAGTCGAACGACGAGGGTTTACTCGGCGGCTTCATCTTCGAGACCGATGAAGCCGCCGGACTGCCGCGCCCAGAAGCGGGCGTAGAGGCCGTTCCGGCGGAGGAGGTCGGTGTGGGGGCCGTCCTCGACCACCGCGCCGTCTTCCAGCACCACGATTCGGTCCATCGCGGCGATGGTGGAGAGGCGGTGGGCGATGGCGATGACCGTCTTGCCCTCCATCACGCCATAGAGGGCGCCCTGGATGGCGGCTTCGGCTTCGGAGTCGAGGGCGGAGGTCGCCTCGTCCAGGATCAGGATCGGCGCGTCCTTCAGGATGACGCGGGCGATGGCGACGCGTTGGCGCTGGCCCCCCGACAGTTTGACGCCACGTTCGCCGACGTGGGCGTCGTAGCCTTTGCGGCCGTGGGGGTCCTCCAAGGTCAGGATGAAATCATGTGCCTCGGCCTTCTTCGCGGCGGCGATCATGTCGGCCTCCGTGGCCTCGGGGCGGCCGTAGAGGATGTTGTCGCGGACAGAGCGGTGGAGGAGGCTGGAGTCCTGCTGAACCATGCCGATCTTCTGGCGGAGGCTTTCCTGCGTGACGTCGCCGATGTTCTGCCCATCGATCAGGATGGCCCCGCTTTCGGTGTCGTAGAAGCGCAGGATCAGCTTGACCAGCGTGGATTTCCCCGCGCCGGAGCGGCCGACGACGCCGATTTTCTCGCCGGGGCGGATCGTCAGGCTGACGTTCTTCAGGCCGCCGAAGCCGCGGCCATAGTGGTGGGAGACGTCCTTCAGCTCCAGAAGGCCGTCGCGGAAGTCCAGGGGTTTCGCGCCGGGCTTGTCGACCAGGGTCACGGGCTGGGCGATCGTCTCCATCCCCTCGGCGAGGGTGCCGAGGTTTTGCACGAGCTGGGTCGAGGCCCACATGATCCAGTAGGTCATGGAATGCAGCCGCAGGACAAGCGCCACGGCCCCGGCGACAACGCCCACGGTGGCAAGGTCGTGGGTCCAGAGCCACATGGCGAGGCCGGAGACGCCAAGGATCATCAGCCCGTTGATGAAGGTCAGCGCGATGTCCATCTTCGTGACGATCCGCATTTCCTTCTGGAAAGCGGTGCGGGCGGCTTCGATGGATTCCCTGGCGTAGTCGAGTTCCTGGTCCTGATGGGCGAAGAGCTTGACCGAATGGATGTTGGTGTAGCTGTCCACGACGCGGCCGGTGACGGCGCTGCGGGCCTCGGAGGAGGCCGTCGCCGCAGGACCGGCGCGGCGGATGGTCCAGCGCATCAGGGCAAGGTAGCCGATCAGCCAGAGGATCAGCGGGACCATCAGGCGCGGGTCGGCATCCGCCAGCATCAGAAGGGCGCCGACGAAGGTGGTGCAGGCAAAGGCGGCCATGTCGAAGACCTGGAACACCGCGTCCCCGGCAGCGGGCGGGGCCTGCATGATCCGGTTGGCAATACGGCCCGCGAAGTCGCTTTCGAACCAGCCGACGGGCTGGCGCAGCACATGCCGGTGCGCCCGCCAGCGCATCATCGTGCCGAAGTTGGTGAGGATCGTGTTGTGCAGAAGGCCCACGGCACCCCCCGCAACGAGGGGGCGAATGAAGACGATCACGAAGGCGACGACAAGGATC
>JAIXSA010000115.1 GCA_027484915.1 Paracoccaceae bacterium
GGAGTTCATCATTCCGGGGGAACTCAACGGTCGGTGCTGTCAGAAGAACTTGGCTTGCTGCTGGGCAGGGCAGACCACTAGCGTCGCGCGATGACCAAACGCTCCCCTTTCCGCTACTTCAAGACGAGCCCTGAGATCATCCGCCTGGCGGTGATGCTCTACATCCGCTTTCCGCTGTCGCTTCGTAATGTTCAGGATCTGCTGCACGAGCGTGGCATCGACGTCAGCTACGAATCCGTGCGGACGGTCTGTCCAAGCCGACTGCCCGTCCAATGGGCAGGGCGCATCGGCGTCGGGTTGTAACCTGAGGCAAGGGGTTCTAGGTTCCCCGAAAACGCCGGGGGACTATCGTGCAGCGGATTGCGACCAAAGTTTGCATCATAGGCGCAGGACCTGCAGGGATGATCCTTGCAATTCTGCTGCAGATGCGCGGGATTGACGTCGTTGTCCTGGAGCGCGGCACGCGGGTCGATGTCCTGTCCCGGATCCGGGCCGGAATCATGGAGCCAGGCATCGTCCAATTCCTGCGCGACAGCGGGATCGAGACCCGGATCGATCAGCTTGGCCGTCCGCGCAACGGAAGTCGGATTGTCTGGCAGGATCGACCGGATGTCGTGATCGACGTCAAGCGCTGGACGGGGGCCGAGATGATGGCCTACGGGCAGACCTATCTGACCGAAGACCTTTATGCCCAGGCTGACAGGCTTGGCACGCAACTTTTCGATGACGTGACAGAGCTTGCGGTCACCGGCCTGCAGGGTAACAGACCGCAGGTCGCCTTCAAAACCCCCGACCGCGCGGTCGAGATCACCTGTGACTACGTCATCGGCTGCGACGGCGGGCGCGGGCACTGTCTGGGGCTGATCCCCGAGGCGGCGCGTCAGGTGCATGAACGCATCTATCCCTTTGGCTGGCTTGGGATCATGGTCGAGGCCCCGCCGCTGGACGATGTCACCTATATCCACCATTCCGAGGGCTTTGCCCTTGCCGCGCAGCGCGGACCGAACCTCAGCCGCTATTACGTGCAGACGCCGCTTGACCAAGGCGTGGAGCAGTGGCCCGACGTCCGGTTCTGGCAGACGTTCCTGACGCGCGCGCCGAAGGATGTCGCAGATGCGGTGGTGACAGGTCCGTCCATCGAAAAGGCACTGACGCCGCTGCGGTCGCGGGTGGTCGAGCCGTTGCGCTGGGGGCGGCTGTTCCTGGCTGGTGACGCCGCACATCTGGTGCCGCCGACCGGGGCCAAGGGGCTGAACCTGGCCATCAACGACGTCAGGCTTCTCTCGCAGGCTCTGATCGCCCATTTCGAGGAGGGCGACGATGGGCTTCTCGAGCGCTATTCGACCGACGCGCTGGCCCGGGTCTGGGCCGCGTCTGACCTGTCCTGGCGTTTGACGCGGTTGTTGCACGTCTTCCCGGGAGAGCCGTCGTTCGACGACCGCCTGCGGCAGTTCGACTATGATCGCCTGCTGGAAAGCGAGGATCGTCAGCGGGCGCTGGCGCTGGATTATGCCGGCATCAATGGGTAGGGCGATCCGGCGGCCCTGCGACCGTCAGGACGCAGGGGACGACAGATAGGATTTCCGGGCACGGAACTCGGCCACGGAATTCCCGGACGGGAAGGGCTGATCCGGCACTTCGCATCCCAGGAAAGTGCAGAGCGGCTCCCACCCTTCGCGGACATCAAACACCAGAAGCCTCCCTGGTTCGATGCTGGCGATGACCTCCTGACGATGTCGGGCGAAGCAGTCCAACGCGTAGGCTCGGTCAAGGATGCGACCCTGGAAAATCCGCTCGAGAGCGACTTTGCGGATGATCTCGGATCCGGCACGGCCAGCGGGGTCGGGATCAACTTCCGACCCGACGGTTGCAGATGGAACGATGGTCTGCAGCATGCTGGTGTACCAGGCATCGGGATCGCGGACCGTCAGGATGACCTTTGCTTGTGGAAAATGCGACGCAATTTCACGCCAATAGGCGGCACCCGGCCAATCGACCTGCGCGCTGTAGCCCTGAAACACTTCATCCCAGTCGGGCACGGCGCCATCGGCAATCCCCTGCCACAGCTCCAGTTGGCGGGCAGAGCTGCGCACCCTGTACATGTGGTGACAGGGACTGAAGCCCAGCATCTCGACCGCCTCTTGGAGCGACCTGGTGCCGGTACGACCGAACCCGGCCCCCACGATGCTTAGTGCCATTTCCGACTTCCTTCCCGACTGTCCGGCGATGCCCCGGCAATTGCCACGATCAGCATCGCCAACGCCTGATTTCGACTTGCTAAGGTCCCGCCTCCGCGCCTAGTCAATAGGCGCAAGTCCGCCTTGCTGGCAAGAATAGAGTGCATGCTGTGACCCCTGACGTCCCCCTTCTCGAGCTTCGTGATTTTCCGGTAAGCCAAGCGCTATTGGACCATGACGGACTGATGACGCCGAAGCTGGTGCAGGTGTTCGGTGAGGTCAGCGCCCGGCAGACCGGGATGTCGGATGAGGGGGACCGGATTCTGCGCCGATCCGTGCTGTGTCAGACCGCGACCGGCGCGCCGGTATTGCAGGCGCGGCTTGCCATCTTCAAGGCTGCAGTCCCCGACGGCTTTCTAGACCGCCTTCTGTCGGGCACTCGGCTTTTTGGCAGCTTGGTGATCGAGGCGGGCCTGACCGTGCGGATGAGTGGACAGACAATCTTTCGGGGCCAGTCGCCAGATACGGCCGGGGCCCTTGCCTGGGGCCGCCGTCATCGCATCCTGCTGGCCGGGGATGATTCCCCGCTCTGCGATGTCGAAGAGTGGCTGACTGACGAGGAAACCCTTGAAAAGCTTGTGCTTCCTTCCGAGCGTGGCCGATTGGGCCTGACCTAGGCCGCGCTGGTCCCGAGGAGACTGCCGCCTGCCAAGCGGGCTACACCTGCCGTCTTCAGCCCTGGGCCGCGCGCAGGATCATTGCAGCGCAAATGGCCCGATCCGGGCGCCCGTCGGCCAGTCGCGGAATGGCGTCGATGGGCCGTATCCGTGCTGGAACGGCAAAGGCGCCGAAGGAGTCTCGACAGGCATCCTCGACGCGCTTGACGACATGGTGGCGGTTCACGCCGTCCTCGAAAACCGCGAAGGTCAGGATCTCGTCATGGCCGGGCTTCGGGCTTGCGAAGGCCACCGCTTGTGCAATGCCTTCGGTCGCCGAGATCACCGCGTCAAGCAGTTCGGCGTCAAGGGTTTGGCCCGCAACTGTGATTGTATCCTGGCCAATGGCGAGACCCAGAAGCTCGGGCGCGTCGTCGGCCTGGCGTGCCGCGATGCCGGGAAGGAACCAGCCACTTGTGGCGTCGTCAAGCTTCAGGCGCAGCCGCCCCAGATGGGCGGGCGACCCCGCAAGGTCGACTATGTCGGCCTGCGCCAGGAGGGTCCGGCGCGTTTCCACCGTCCAGTCAGACTTTGTTGTGGTGGTCGACAGGACCGGGCCCGTTTCGGGAAGGTCAAGCACGACCGAGACCGAGTTGAAGCGGCGCAGCAAGGCCTCCAGGTCGCTTTGGGACAGCCGTAGTCCCACGACCTCGCATCCGGTGGCGAGCGGTGCGTCGGCAGCCCCTCCAGCAAGCGCGCGAACCGCTGCCGATGGAAGGATGACATCCGTCGCCCCATTGTCGGCAAGAAAGCCCCAAGACGTGGCTTCAATCACGCAGCCGCCGCTGAACAGCGTGGCAAGCCGGCGCGTCAAGCCGTGATAGCTGGTTACGGGAAAGAGGACAGCCGTTCGGGGCCGCTCATCCCCGGACACCGGCACGCTGCATAGCGCCCGGTCTACGACAGTTTCCTGGCCGACGGTAATGATGGGTTGCGCACCCGCAGAGCCTGGCCAGTGCAGCCAAGGGCCCTTTGGATCGGTCGCCGCCTGCGTCCAAACGGCCTGACGTTCCACCGCGTCGAAACGGGCGGGCGAAAAGGACTGGTCTACCAGCACATGTGGTATGGCCGGATCAGGGGCCTGCGTGACGATGGACACTTGCGCCGGGTCCGAACTTTGCTTGCCATGGACCCGCACCCCGAGCAGCGCCGCCGCCAGAAGCGCTGGCAATGCCACGGCGGGATCGTCCGTCTGGATATGCACGGACCGCGAAGGCCCCAGCCCCTCGGCACGGAAGCGAAGGGCGTAGGCTGCGACAAGCGCCTGCACCTGGCTGTAGCTGAAAGTGACATCCGGGAAGACGAGCGCCGGGCTGTCCGGTGTGGCGGTTGCCTGGGCCAGGAAACGCTCTGCAATCATCTTGGGCTGCGCTTTGGTCATCATGGTTCCCCGAAGGTGTAGAGGCGTGACGTCGCCGCCATCCGGGCAGGGTTGGACACTGACCGGTCAAAAAGATCGCGCGCCGCGCCGCGACGGATGACGCCATCGGCGGTCCGTTCCAGGCTGGGCACGACCAGGATCGCATAGGGGGCGGCGACAACGCCGAAAGTGTTCACGCAGGTCTGCCGCGCTGCCGCGGCGACCTCTTCCCCGCCGGTGAGGCATAGGCAGGCGGCAATGCGGACCCGTCCATCCCGCCCGGCATGTTCAAAGCAACTGGCGGCGTCGACGCCAGGAACCGAGGCCAGACACTCTTCCATGTCGTTGAGCAGGATCTTCGCACCTTCGACGTTCACCACGTCGGATTCGCGCCCGACAATGGTCAGGACGCCGGTGTCGCCGATCACCCCAAGATCGCCCGGGTAGAACCAGCCGTCTCGGAAATGGGCACTACTGGCGGCGGGATCGTCAACGTAGGCCTGGGCCATGCAATCGGTTCGGACGCGGACATATCCGGCAGTGCCACTGGGGCAGGGCGCACCCTCGGCTGTGACGATCCGGACACCGCTTCCCGGCTTGCCCGAAACGCCGATGCCTTTGTCGGAGCGACGATAGACATTGACGTGGGACTTGATCGTTTCGTTCGAACCGTAAACGTCTTCGACCACGTCGAAGCTGTCCAGAAGCCGTGCGACCAGAACCTCGGGCAGTTTTGCGCCGCTGACCTGAAGCTTGGAAAGGCGCGGGGCGATGCGGGCGTCCCCGATCCACAGACGCACCTGCTGCGGCGAGCCGCAGACCAAGTTGACCCCCGCCCGCGCGATGAAGTCCAGCGGGCCGGGTTCAACCAAGCTGTTTCCAGAGGTCAGGGCCGCGACAGCCCGGATCATGAAGGCCCGCGTCGAGGGGTGGAAAAGCTGCAGAAGTCGTGTCTGGGCAAAGCCATAATCTTCGGCGATCATCTGTAGCCGACGATGCAGAAGGTCCTGAGTGATCTCGACATGTTTTGTCCGTCCCGTTGTCCCCGAAGACGGCAGGAACCAGGTCACCTGGTCCGGGTCGGCTGCCGGTGCGTAGCTAGCCTTCGTCCCGTCATCGCGCGCGAAAAGCGGCGACCAAGAGTTGTCGATCACCAACTCGCGGCGTCCAGGCACGGAAGGCGCTTCCGGTGTCCGCAGAAAGGCCGTGATCCGGGACGACATCGTGCTTTTCTGCAGGAAGTCCGTCGAAAAGGGCACATAGACAGCCCCGATGCCGCCAAGCGCAAAGACGCTGCTGACGCCGGCAATCGTGTCTCCTGCGGCAAGGCAGACGACATCACCGGGCTTGATGCCTTCAGATTTCAGACGCGCGGCGTAACTGCGGCACAGGCGAAAGAACTTTTCAAAGCTCAACTGCACATCCGGCGCAATGACGGCCGGTGCGTCGGGCTGTGTGGCGGCAAGCTGTTCCAGCCGCGTCCAGATCCCGGCAAGCGTGGCGTCTGTCATCGCGGTCAGTACGCCTCGCCGGACTTGGCCTTGTCCAGGATCATCTCCTGGCAAAGCTGCCGCATCGGGCGCCCGGAATCGGTATAGGGAAGCTCGTCGATGGCATGGATCCTGCCCAGGAAGCAGGGCAGCCCGGTGTGCGTCTGATAGGCTTCGCGGACCTTGTGGATGCAGTCGTTCCGATCCACGCCGTCTTCGAAAACGACAAAGGCCAGGACCTCGTTGCGCGTGGCTTTCGGGCTTTTGAAGCTGATGGCATCCTTGATGCCCGGAACCGACTTGATGATCAGGTCGATCAGGCGCGCATCGATCTTCACCCCACCAAACGAGATCACCTCGTCGTTGCGGCCGACGATCTCAAGTTGCCCGTTTTCACCGAAGAAGCCGACATCCCCAGGATAGAACCAGCCGTCGCGGAAATTCCGCGCCGTCGCTTCCGGAGCGCCGACATAGCCCTGCGCCATATAGCCGTTGCGCACCCGCACGGTTCCCTTCTCGCCCGGGGCGCAAGGTCGGCCGTCGTCGGTCAGGATTTCGATCTGGCTGTCCAGCTTGCGACCGCGCCGCAGGATCGTGCCGTCCGGCCGTGCGCTGACATAGTTGGCGAAAGTCTTGTTGGTTTCGCTCGCGCCATAGATGTCGATGACCTGGTCGAAGTGCTTGACCAGAGTTCTGGCCACTTCGTCCTCCAGCTTGGCGCCGCTGATCTCGACCTTCTTGAACCGCTGCTCAAACCCGTACTTCCCCACAAAACTGACGAACTGGCTGGGCGAACAGAACACCACGTTCACGCCCGCCTGCTTCCAGAACGCCTGATCGGAGCTGTCGACCAGGGTGCACGCGTTCAGGAGCGCACCGATCGCACGGGCATAGTAGGGCCGGCTCGTGCAGCCAAAGATCATTGCCGCTGTCACGCCTGCGGTGGGGAAATCCTCGGCGATTGCAGCCGTGCGGTCGCTGACGACCCGCTGGCTAAGACTGATGAACTTCGGCTTCCCCGTGGTGCCGCTTGTGTGAAGGACAAGCCAGGTGTCTTCGGGATCGGCGTGACCGGGAAAGCTTTCGATGTCCGACAGGCTGACGTCCTTTGTATCGTCGGCCCAGCTTTCGTCGATCATTGTGAAGCCCAAGCCGCGTTTGCCCTTCGAATCCGGCGTGCGGAAGAAATGCGTCGGCTCAATGATGCTTTGGTTCTGCAGGACTTTGCCCGCCGTCACCAGCCTGCATCCCAGAAACGAGGTGGCAAACATCATCGCCAGTGCCGAAGGAGCATCGCCGGAGTTGATCGCAACGGTCGAAGCGCGATCCACACCCATGCGCCGCAGCCGTTTGGCAAAGGCAATCGACGTAACCAGGAGTTGTGCGTAAGTGATCGCGCCCGCTTCGGACAGGATGGCGGGCAGGGCCGGATTGGCCAGCGCGACCTTGGCGAACTGGTGCGCAATGTTTGACGGATGGGCGACTGGCGCGTGCAAGGCGATCACGCGGATATCCTTAGTTATTTGAACAATAATCGTCTAGGCGATTTCCCGGGCCAAGGCAAGCGCACGGCAGTTGCAGGTCTGCCACATTTGCGAGCTTGGAAAGATTGTTTCTTGTTGGGATCGGATTTCTCTTTTCTGGACTTCACGGATTTGGCAACAACAGACACGGAACAAATTCGGGAATCGACCCGAAGAACGCAAGAGGAGTTCTACAATGAAAAACGTAAGCCTTAAGGGCACCGCAGCGGCCGTCGGCTCGACTTCGCTGCTCGCCCTGCTCGCCTCGGCGACCCAGACGGTCGCACAGGACGCCAGCGGCCTCTACATGGGCTTCGGCATGGGGACCACCAACGGTGATCAACCGGCACCGGGCCCGGCTTCCGAAGAATATGCGATGGGCGGCCAGTCGCTGAACGTGTTCATCGGTGTCCAGCGTGACATGGGCGATGGCATGTTTGGCGGTGTCGAACTCGCTTACACCGGCCCGACCGAAGGCGATGCGCAGGACGAGTCGTCCTATGAATATGCCTACGACACCAACTACACCCTGGACGCCAAGGCCCGTATCGGCAAGACCTTCGGGACTGTGGAAGCCTACGGGTTCGGCGGCGTGTCGACCGGTAGCGTTGCTTCCGCGTA
>JAIXSA010000048.1 GCA_027484915.1 Paracoccaceae bacterium
AGCGGGTTGTTCTTGCGGCGGCGGCAGAGGACCTGGATCGCCCGCTCAACCTCGGCCTCGCGGCCGATGAGGGGGTCGACGTCGCCCTTGCGGGCCTTCACGTTCAGGTCGACGCAATACTTGGACAGTGCCGATTCCTTGGCTTCGCCAGCTTCGGCCTTGGGCGTTTCATGCTGTTCCTCGGCCCCCTGGACGGGGCGCGCCTCACCATAAGACGGGTCCTTCGCCACGCCATGCGCGATGAAGTTGACCGCGTCGTAGCGGGTCATGTCCTGTTCCTGCAGGAAGTAGGCGGCGTTCGATTCCCGTTCGGCGAAGATCGCGACCAGGACGTTGGCGCCAGTGACTTCGGTGCGGCCCGAGGACTGGACGTGGATCGCCGCGCGCTGGATGACGCGCTGGAAGGCGGCGGTGGGGACGGCCTCGGACCCTTCGACATCGGTGACCAGCGTCGACAGGTCATCGTCGATGAAGTCGGTCAGGGTCTTGCGAAGGTCGTCCAGATTCACGGCGCAGGCCTTCATCACGCGGGCCGCGTCGGGTTCGTCGATCAGGGCCAGCAGGAGATGCTCCAGCGTGGCGAGTTCGTGACGGCGCGAGTTGGCCAGAGCCAGGGCGCTGTGGATTGCCTGTTCAAGCGTGGTCGAAAACGATGGCACTTCAGTGCTCCTGTCCTGCAGGTCTGGCCCGGGCGCCTGGGCCCGTACAGACCGTGGCCTCATAAGCTTAAAGTTCGGTTTTATTGACCGCACTTCAAGCGCAATTTTCCAGATTTCGGGGTTTCCCCCAGTCTCTCACGCCATTTGTGATACTGGGCGCCTAGAACTTGTCTTTTCTGGCCCGGATTTCGGCGAAAACCGTGACGTCGTCGGCATCTGGCAGGCCGACGGCTGTCTTCAGCGCGGGCAGGTGGGCCCGCAAGTAGGGGTTCGTCGCCAGTTCTTCCTCAAGCAGAACGGGGACGGTCGGGATGCCCTTGGCGCGCTTGTCGGTCACCTCGGCGATCCGGGAGATAAGCCGCGGATTGCCCGGTTCAAGGGTCGCGGCGAAGCGCAGGTTCGAGGCGGTGTATTCGTGGCCCGAACAGACCAGCGTGTCGGGGGGGAGCGCGGCAAGTTTCTGCAGCGAGGCATGCATCTGGCGGGCGGTGCCCTCGAACAGGCGGCCGCAGCCGCCGGCCATCAGGCTGTCGGCGGAGAAGAGAAGGTGGCTTTGCGGGAAGTGGAAGGCGATGTGGCCGATCGTGTGGCCGGGGACGTCGATCACCCGGGCGAATTCGGATCCGACCGAGAAGCTGTCGGCCTCGGTCAGGGCAAGGTCCAGGCGCGGCAGTCGGTGGGCGTCGGCGGCGGCGCCGAGGACCATCGCCCCGGTCCGGGCGCGCAGGGTGTCGACGCCCTGGATGTGGTCGTCGTGGTGGTGGGTGATGAGGATGTCGGTCAGCCGCCATTGGTGGGCATCGAGGGCGGCGAGGATGGGGCCGGGCTCGGGGACGTCGATGACGGCGGTCTGGCCTGTGGCGGCGTCGTGGATGAGGTAGGCGTAGTTGTCGGTCAGGCAGGGGACGGTGACGAGTTGAAGCGGCATGGTCTTTGATCCCCCCGTGAGTATGATGGACAGGATTGACCCCAACGGGCGGCCTCCGCAATGCATCTCGACGTGCTGGACCTGAGGAATTTCTACTACCGGACGCAGCTGGGGCGGGTGGCGCAGCGGGCGATCCGGGATCAGGTCGTGCGTTTGTGGCCCCCGAAGTCGGGTGAGACAGTGGCGGGGTTCGGCTTTGCGGTGCCGCTGCTGCGCACCTATCTGTCCGAGGCGCGGCGGGTCGTGGGTCTGATGCCCGGGCCGCAAGGGGTGATGCCCTGGCCTGCGGGAATGGAGAACGTGTCGGTGCTGTGCGAGGACACGGCCTGGCCCTTGCCGACGGGGCTGGTGGACCGGCTGGTGCTGATGCACGGGCTGGAGACCTCCGAGAACCCTTCGGCTGTGCTGGAGGAATCGGCGCGAGTGCTGGGGCCGGGGGGGAGAGCCTTGTTCATCGTGCCGAACCGGTCGGGCCTGTGGTCCCGCCGCGACGTCACGCCCTTCGGATTTGGCCGGCCCTATTCGGTGGCGCAGCTTGAGGCCCAGTTGAAACGCCACGGTTTCACGCCCGAGCGCAGCTGCTCGGTCCTTTTCGCGCCGCCGTCGAGCACGCGGTTCTGGCTGCGGTCGGCGGATTTCTGGGAAGGGTTCGGGCGGCGGATGCCGTGGCTGGCGGGGGGCGTGCTGATGGTCGAGGCGTCCAAGCAGGTCTATGCGCCCACGCAAGGGGGACTGAGGGCGGCGGTGAAGAAGCCGCTGCGGGTGCTGGAGGGCGTGGGCAAGGGCGCGGCAGAGCCTGCGCTGAACCGGGAGTAAGGTGGGCGATACCGCCCACCGTCCGTCAGATCACGCGGACCTGGGTGCCGATGGGGCAGAGGTCGAACAGCTCGGCGATGTTCTCGTTGAACAGCCCGATGCAGCCGTCCGACGACCTGCGGCCGATCTTCCGGGTGTCGTGCGTGCCGTGGATGATGTAGGCGGGCCAGCCGAGATACATCGCGTGGGTGCCCAAGGGGTTATCCGGCCCCGGGGGAATCGGCTTCCAGTCCGGGTAGCGTTCCCTCTGCGAGGGCGTCGGGGTCCAGCTTGGGCCGACCTTCTTGCGCACGATTTCGGTGTAGCCGCGCTTGGTCAGTTCGTCGCTGATCGGGACCGAGGTCGGGAAGATGCGATAGTCGGTGCCACCGGCATTCCAGAAATGCAGCGCGCGCGACGTGGTGTCGGCGACGATGGTGGCGCGGTCGAGCGCGTCGAAATGGTCGCGCCAGTCCTGCATCCTGAAGCTGGAGACGTTGTTGCGAACCGAGGGAGTGTTGGCGCGCGCTGCCGTACCGAGGACAGTCGTTGCGAAAGCTGCGCCCAGAAGTCCGCGTCGGGAGATGGTCATGTTGCCTGCCTTGTCGCTGTCTTCAACGCGGGGCAACCTCTGGGCCTGACGGGGTAGGGTCAAGGAACGGGCGGCGTTTCTGACGCTGAAGTGAGGCGATGTGAAGGCCCCGAATCCGCGGCCTATGGTGGACTGACGCTGTCTTTGCAGCCCGGTTTCCGATCAGGATGGCGTGGTGCGCAACGGCCGGGGCGAAGGGTGGCGGGCGCGACCTTTGCTGTGTTTGCGCCAACAGCGACAATCTGGCCTGTCCGCAGGCTCAAGAAACCGTGTGCAACCCGGTTGCGGGGTGGGAAAGCCTCTGCTAAGGACCCCGCGACGGATGGTGCCTCCCAGACGATTGTCGAGGTATGCGCCAAAGGGACGCCCGGTTCGCAAGAGCCCGGGGCACAGGACAGCGGAAGGGTTGACGTGTCAGAACCAGCTTCGATCTCTCTGGGCATCGCCGCGCGCTACGCGTCGGCCTTGTTCGATCTGGCCAAGGAAGGCGGCGCGCTGAAGGCCTTGGAATCGGATACGGCGGCACTGGCCGAAACGCTGGCCGCAAGTGAAGAGCTGCGGGGCGTGATCGCATCGCCCGTGGTCAGCCGCGACGACCAGGGCCGCGTGATTGCTGCCATCGCCGCGAAGCTTGGCCTCAGCACGCTGATGGCGAACACCCTGGCGCTGATGTCGGACAAGCGCCGCCTGTTCGTTCTGCCGCAGCTTGTCACCCAACTGGCCGACATGATCGCCGAGGAGAAGGGCGAAGTGACCGCCGAGGTCACCGCCGCCCGCGCCCTGTCGGCCGCACAATCGAAGAAGCTTGCCGAGACGCTGAAGGCCCGCGTCGGCAAGACCGTGAAACTGAAAACGACCGTCGATGAATCCCTCATCGGCGGTCTTGTCGTCAAGCTGGGCTCGACCATGATCGACACGTCGGTCAAGGCAAAGCTCGCGGCCCTGCAAAATGCAATGAAAGAGGTTGGGTGATGGGAATCCAGGCTGCTGAAATCTCTGCGATCCTCAAGGAGCAGATCAAGAACTTCGGCAAGGATGCGGAAGTGGCCGAAGTCGGCCGCGTGCTGTCTGTCGGCGACGGGATTGCCCGCGTCCACGGGCTGGACAACGTCCAGGCCGGCGAGATGGTCGAATTCCCCGGCGGCATCCGCGGGATGGCGCTGAACCTTGAAGTCGACAACGTCGGTATCGTTATCTTCGGGTCCGACCAGGACATCAAAGAAGGCGACACCGTCAAGCGCACGAAGTCCATCGTGGACGTGCCCGCCGGCAACGCCCTTCTGGGCCGCGTCGTCGACGCTCTGGGCAACCCCATCGACGGCAAGGGCCCCATCGTCGCCGACAAGCGCTCCCGCGTGGACGTGAAGGCCCCTGGCATCATTCCCCGCAAGTCGGTGCATGAGCCCATGGCGACCGGCCTCAAGTCCGTGGATGCGCTGATCCCGATCGGCCGCGGCCAGCGCGAGTTGATCATCGGCGACCGCCAGACCGGCAAGACCGCCGTGGCGCTCGACACGATCCTGAACCAGAAGGCCAACAACGAGACCGGCGACGA
>JAIXSA010000106.1 GCA_027484915.1 Paracoccaceae bacterium
CACAAACAAAGCCAGATCGACGACCTGCTCCCATGGAATTACGCCGTCATGGTGTGATCGGCACAGCGCTTACGGCGCACCGGTATGGGCGCGACATTGGGTTTTTTGGATTGGCGCGGTTGGTTGGCGTCTTGCGGGGGAACGATCGTTGCGCGATGGAACGGTGCGCCATGAATGCGCACCCTACGGGCGGTCCAGGTCATCCGCGGGAGGGACCGTATTCGTCATGGCACCGCGATGCGGGTGGCGCGGTGTGGTAGGGCGGGGTTGACCCGCCGTTTGTTGGCGAGGGAGAGTCGGGGTACGCCCCGACCTACGGTTGCTAAGGATCCCTGCTACCTGTCTTGGTAGAGGAGTACCGCTGCATAAACAGCACATAAGTACATGACACTATATACAATTATGTGCTGATGCCCGAGGTAATTCAGTATCTGCGTTACTCCAATCCAGCCGTCTACGCTGTAGTCTGGGCGACGGCACAAGTCCTTGCCCGCAAATCCAATGTCCACACCGTTTGTCGCCTCACACGCCCTTGGAGACTGTGCCCAGAGAAGATCACGGGTTGGCATTTCGCCTGTCTTTAGCCAGCCAGATATCTGGTCAAACAGTGGAAGGATAATCCCAAACCAAAACACTCCTAGTCCGGAGACAGCAGCGATTAAGACCAAAACCCTTGTAGTAAAAAGAAGCATCCCTCACCCCCAAACCTCCACAAACTCCCGCCACTCGCCTTTGCTCATGCCGGAGGCTTCTTGCGTCACCTCTTCCCCCGCCAGACGCCGTCTCAACACCGCAATCGCCTTCGCCGAGAGCGTGACCCCCCCCATCCGGTAGTCCTCGAAGGCCGCGTAGGCCAGGGGGACCCAGTCGCGCACACAGGCCGCAATCGCCTCAGCGTAGACGCGGATTTCGTATTGGGCGTGGGGGTCGGCGCGCAGGCGGAGGAAGTGGAAGAGGTTGTGCAGGTCGACCTTCCAGTACCACTGGGTGTAGATGTTGGCGGGGAGGTTCATCCGGGCAAGCTCCCTCGCGAGGCCCTGCTGGCCGTCCTGCGACAGCATCGCCTCGTAATGGTCATAGGCGCGGTTGGCGTCGGATTTCAGCAATTCGAGGACGCGGGCGGCTTCCTCGCCCTGAAGGACCTCACCCCGGCCCTGGTTGTTGACGGTGGACTGGGCGGCAAGCTGGTCGGGGGCGGGGATGTAGAACTCCCGGTCGAGGATCGAGTAACGGGCGGAGTATTCGTTGACGTTGGCGGTGCGGTGGCGGATCCACTGGCGGGCGACGAAGACGGGGAGTTTGACGTGGAGCTTGATCTCGCACATCTCGAACGGGGTGGAGTGCCAGTGGCGCATGAGGTAGCGGATCAGCCCCTCGTCGTTCTGGACGTGCTTGGTGCCCGCCCCATATGAGACGCGGGCGGCCTGGACGATGGCGCTGTCGTCGCCCATGTAGTCGATGACGCGGATGAAGCCGTGGTCAAGGACGGGGTGGGCGCGGTAGAGGTGCGCCTCCATCCCTTCCGAGACGGCGCGGAGGGTTTGGCGGGGGGTGGCCCGTGCGGCCTCGATCTCGGACAGCTGTTCGGGGGTGAGGGGCATGGCGGGCTCCGTAATGACGAGTCGGGTGTGACTATAGCTTGCGTGTGCGGGGCGTGATACCGCTAGATGAATGAATGGAGGACGGAATGGCGATCAGGTATCTGCACACGATGGTGCGCGTGAAGGATCTGGAGGCGTCGATGGCGTTCTACCGGCTTCTGGGGCTGGAGGAAACGCGGCGCCATGACAACGAGGGCGGGCGGTTCACGCTGGTGTTCATGGCGCCGCCCGGCCAGGAGGAGTGCCCGGTGGAGCTGACCTACAACTGGGATGGGGATGAGGGGCTGCCGTCGGACGGCCGGCACTTCGGGCACCTGGCCTATGAGGTGGACGACATCTATGCGACCTGCGCGCATCTGCAGGCGAACGGGGTGCTGATCAACCGGCCGCCGCGCGATGGGCGGATGGCGTTCGTGCGGTCGCCCGACAACGTCTCGGTGGAGCTGTTGCAGAAGGGCGGGGCGAAGGCTCCGGCAGAGCCCTGGGTCAGCATGGGCAACACCGGGCACTGGTAAAGCGAAACGGCCCGCCTTTTGGGGCGGGCCGTTTGCTTTAGGCTTGAGGCCGATCAGGGGGCCGGGGCGGGCGACAGCGAGGCGATGTAGGCGTAGACGTTGCGGGCGTCTTCTTCCTTCGGCAGCTTGAACATCATCTTGCCGCGCGCCTTCTTGTCGTTTTCCTTTTCCTGCAGGAACTTGGTCGGGTCGGCGACGTATTGCACGAAGTCGTCCTCGTTCCAGGCAAAGCCCATCTCGCCAAGCTTGAGCAGCGATTCGCCGTACTTGAACTCGGGGTAGGTGCCGGCGATGCGGCCGGGCAGGCCGTAGAGGTTCGGGCCGGTCTTGGCGCCCTTGCCGGCGAGGACTTCGCCTGCTTCGTTGGCGACAACGTGGCAGGTCTGGCACTTGGCGAAGACCTTTTCGCCGGCGGCGGCGTCACCCGTGGGGGCGGCGGCGTCCTGAGCGAAGGCAGGCGCAGCAAGCAGGGCGAGTGCGGCGGCGGTAAACTTGAGTTTCATGGGTTCCTCCGGGGTATTGGCGATGGCATCAAATGCGCCGCGGCAGACAAAAGGCAAGGGGATTGTGGACACTTCGGCGCGATATGGCGTCAGGCCACCGCGTGGGCGATGGCGCAGCGGCTCCAGAGCGAGGAAAGCGCGGTGATGAGGTGGGCGATGTCCTCGGCCGAGTGGAGGGGTCCGGGGGTGATGCGGAGGCGTTCGGTGCCCTTGGGGACGGTGGGGTAGTTGATCGGCTGGACGTAGATGCCCCAGTCGGCCATCAGCATGTCCGAGATCATCCGGCACTTCACCGGGTCGCCGATCATCACCGGGATGATGTGGCTTTCGTTCTTCATGTGCGGGATGCCATGGGCGTCAAGCTGGGCGCGGACGAGGGCCACGTTGGCCTTCTGGCGGGCGCGTTCTTCGGTCGAGGCCTTGAGGTGCTGGATCGAGCGTGCGGCCGCAGCGGCGCAGGCGGGCGGCAGGGCGGTGGTGAAGATGAAGCCGGAGGCGAAGCTGCGGACGAAGTCGATCAGCTCGGCGCGGGCGGTGATGTAGCCGCCGACGACGCCGAAGGCCTTGCCAAGCGTGCCCTCGATCACGTCGATCCGGTGGGCGAGGCCGCGCTCTTCGCTGACACCGCCGCCGCGGGGGCCGTACATGCCGACGGCGTGGACTTCGTCGATGTAGGAGAGGGCGCCGTGGGCTTCGCAGACCTCGACGATCTCGCGGATGGGCGCGATGTCGCCATCCATCGAGTAGACGGATTCGAAGGCCACGATTTTCGGACGGTCGCCGACGGCGTGGAGCTTGCGGTCAAGGTCGCGCCAGTCGTTGTGTTTCCACAGCACCTTGTCGGCGCGGGAATGGCGGATGCCTTCGATCATGGAGGCGTGGTTTTTCTCGTCCGACAGGATCACCGCATTCGGGATGCGCGCGCCAAGGGTGGAGAGCGCCGCCCAGTTCGATACGTAACCCGAGGTGAACAGCAGGGCCGCTTCCTTGTGGTGCAGATCGGCCAGTTCCTGTTCCAAAAGCAGGTGGTGGTGGTTCGTGCCGCTGATGTTGCGCGTGCCACCCGCGCCGGTGCCGCAGGTTTCCACGGCTTCGACCATTGCCTTGACC